>JAGVZT010000005.1 GCA_018302335.1 Candidatus Woesearchaeota archaeon
CGCGGAGACTCTGTCTATGTCGGGGAGCTGCACGGCATCGCGGTAGGGAAATCTTTCACGAACGCGGACGCGTTCGCCGCTGTCCGCGCGCGGGTGGACCTCGGCCGGGGCTCACCGGAGAAGGCGGACATCCTCAGGCTCGCGGCCGAGATGCCGCTCCAGCTGAGCCTCTACGACGCGTATCTTCGGGACGGGACGCTGCTGCTCGACAAGCCGATGGGCGAGCGCCGCGGCGCCCTCGAAGACCTACTCGCAGCAGACATCCAAGGCATGGGGCTCATCCCCTCACAGCGCTTCTCCCGCGCCGCGGATGTCTTCGCGCTCTACCTGGCGGAAACGGAATCCGGGCAGGAGGGCCTTGTCCTCAAAAATCCCCTCGCGCCGGTAAAGTATGCAGTGAAGAACGGCGCGCTATCCCTTTCGCGTACCTGGGATTTCGTTAAGCTCAAGAAAGAGCTCGTTCTGGACCTCGTGGTCATCGGCTATATGCAGAGCGAGGCCGCGCAGGAGAAGGGGATGCTCTTCTCGCACCTGCTTTGCGGAGTGCGGAACGACGAGACCGGCATGGTAGAGACGCTCGTGAAGACCATGGCCATGACCTCCCCAGGTGATGCCTACCGTGAAATCGCGGAGGCGCTGGAAGAGCGCTCCGGATTCATGGAGCCCGGATACCACGAGGAACGCGGCCGAAAGGTGGCGGTCCCGGACCCGGGCGTGGCATACTCACCGCGGATGAAGCCGGATACCATCCCTGACTGCATCATCGCCTCCCCGCTGGAGAACTCCTTTGTGGTGCGCGTCAGGGCGATGCAAGTCTCACGTTCCGAAAAGGGCGAGCACAGCTGCGGCAACACGCGCGGGGAGGTCTACTCCCTGAGACATCCGGTGCTGCTGGGCGTGCATCCGGAGAAGCGCGAGTCGCCGCTGCTCTGCGAGACGACGGAGAAGATACGAAGCCTCTGACTCACTCGCGGATGGTCGTCGTCGTTTCCCGCTGGCGCCAGAGGAGCTTCCCCCACCCGTAGTCAAGGGCGTGCCAGTCTATTCTCCCGCGTCGCTCCCGGTAGCCGCTCGTCGGCTTCGGGACTTTCCACCCGGCCAACTCCGCGGATTCCGGGCTCCCGCCGGAGAGGAAGAACGCGAGCTCCACCGCGCGGACAGGCGCCCGCACCGTTGGACCAAGGACATAAGACAGGAAATCGGTGCGCTGCGAGGCGTACCTCAGGAAATCATCGATGTCCTCCTTCGGCGCGTCGGAAGCAAGACGCTCGATGGGCCGGACCTCTCCCTTGGGGCTCATCGCGTAGAGCAGCCGTGAGGCATGCCAGCCGTCCATGAGGAGCTTCGCCTCGATGCTCGGCACCACCACCTTTTTCGCAGAGACCGACGGGGATTCGCTCTCGCCAGCCGGCTGCATCTGCTTCGCAGGCAGCGGAGCGTAGGGACGCCAGCGCCGGGCCTGCTGTTCCAGCTTCGAGAGCTGCTCCCGCTCCCGGTCGACGCACTCCGCGAGCGCCTTCGCGACAAGGTAGCGCGAGCCGAAGAATCCCTTGCCGAGCTGCGGCGTCACAAAATGGGAGAAGGTGATGGTCGCGGGAAGGCCCTGGAGCCCTCGCGATGCGAAGAACGCGGCCTGCTCCTCGGTGGGGGTGAAGCTCAGGGTGCCCTCCTCGAACTCCGTGGAGACGTTGCTCCAGCCGGGACGCAGTCTTCCGTACACATCGACGGCAGCGAAATTCCTTGGAGCGCCGCGCTCCCTGGTGCCGTCGGCCTTCAGCACTTCAACGGCATAATCCTGCACCAGGGCATTGAAGGAATGCACCTCGCGGTTGGAGACCACCCGGATGACCTGGCCGTGCCGGTTCCCGGGCTCAACCACCGTGCCGTTGCTCCTCGATGGCAGGCGCATGCTGTCATAGCTGCCGACAGAGATGAGCTGGCCGTTGGCGGCGAGCGCCATGAGCACGGTGAAGAGGTCGAGAGTACCGCCGGAATAGATGGGAGCGCCATCCTCCTCTCCGAGGTACGCAAGTGCAGGAGTGCGCCGGCCGAGGTTCGCCTCCCAGTCGGAGGCGCAGCTCCCGACAAGCTCCTCCAGCGGCTTCGTGCCCCGAAGGGCGTGTTGAACGAGAGGATGGTCGGGAAGTTCCGCGATGCTCCGGCTGATGGCCATGCAATGGAAAATCATGGTCCACCTTATAAATTTGCCGCTTGAAGGACACTACAAAGTGGTTAAAATGATAATATTGTTATACTGTTGAGCATTCCGAAGATTCATGCTTCGCTCTCGCACTCTCGGCGCGCTGCTCATCGGCGGCGCAGCTGCCGCCTGTGTGCTTTTCAGCCCTGACATCTTGCTTGTCCCCGGCCGCGCGATGGGCCGCGTGTATCTCGCTGCGCAGCACGGCCTCGACGCCGAAGCGAATCGCACCCATGTCAATCCGCATCTTGTCAACCTCCCGGCCGACGAGCTGCTCCACGGCGTTCAAGAGCGTCTCTCCGCGAGGGGGCACACCTACCGCTCCGACCTGCACGCGAAGGATGAGAGCTCCCTGGACTCGCTGACTGCTCGCCAGCTCCAGGTTGTCGATGCGCTCCTCCGCTCCCTGGAAAACCCTGCGGTGCGCGCGGACCTCGGGAGCCAGCTGGATGCGGACCTTGCGGACCAGAGCACCGAGCACGGCGGCCTGGCGCTCTATCGCGGCGGGCTCGTCTTCCAGGACATCCCGGCCGACCTCTCGGCTGCGGGGAATGAAGGGTACGCTACCCCGCGACGCGCTATCGCGGAGCCGCATCTCGCGCACTACCATCTTCACGCGACGCGGGATGACAACAGCGCAGAAGCGGGACCTTCGCAGCCTGACCGGCTGTTCTGCGAGATGCTCGCCGATGCCTTCGGCGAGTACCACTGCGTGGTGTTCTCCCAGCTGCCGGGCAACGCGTTCAACGCGGATTACTATGGGGGAGATTTCTCCAGCGAGAATGCGTATGGCGAAGCTGCGCCCAGCGTGCTGCTCGACCTCGGGGATTACGGGTACTGATTTTATAAGCGTCCGGGAGTAGCTTTAAATCGCGTCCCTCGACCCTCGGACCATGGCAACGCTCCTCGCGGAGGATTTCTCTCTCGATAAGACACTTTGTTCCGGCCAGGTCTTCCGCTGGCAGCGCACACCTCAAGGGTTCCTGGGAACCATAGAGGAGAGCGCGGTGCTCCTGGCACAGAGCGGCCGCAGGCTGACGTACTCATCGCATGACGGCGCCCTGAAGAGAAAGACGCTCTCCAGGTATCTCGGGCTGCACCATCCCCTGAAAAGCATCCTCTCCGAGGTCTCGCGCGACGCCCGCATGGCAGAGGCCGCGCGGACGCATTTTGGCCTGCGCGTCGTGCAGGCCCCGCGCCTCGAATGCCTCGTGTCGTTCATCCTCTCCGCGTACTCCAACATCCCGCGCATCACGCGCTCGCTCGAGCTCATCGCGAGGAGGAAATCGGCCGCCATAACCAACGCTGGTGCGCGCTGCTTCGCGTTTCCCCCCAGGGAACGGCTCATGACGCTGCGGGAGAGCACGCTTCGCAGCTGCGGCCTCGGCTACCGCGCGCCCTATGTGCGGAAAGCCATCATCGCGGCCGATCAAGGATTTCTTCAGGATGTCACGGAACTCCCCTACCTCGCGGCCAGGGACCGGCTGAAGACTCTCCCGGGCGTGGGTGACAAGGTCGCGGACTGCGTCCTGCTCTTCTCCTTCGGCTTCCTGGAGGCCTTTCCCATCGATGTCTGGATGGACCGCGTCCTGGCCCGCTACGACGCAAAGGGCAGCTATGCGGCGAAGAGCGCCTTCGCGAGGGACTACTTCGGCAGGTATGCCGGATACGCCCAGCAGTACCTCTTCCACAACGAGAGGACTACCCTCTAGCCGGCCGCACTGCGAAGAGTATCTTATTTGGGGGACAGCACGAAGAGCTTACCGCCTTCCGGTCGAGGGGGACCACGAACACGTCCGAGAGGACCAAAGATTTAAATAGCGGAAATCTCACCGACTCCTGGGAGGCCAATCACGGCAGGTGAGCACATGGCAGACGATAAAATGTTCTCAAGGGACTTGCTCGGCAAGACAGTGGTTAGCAAGAGCGGGAAGCGCTTCGGAGAGGTGGGAGACATCATCTTCGAGACGCGCTCCGGCGAGCTGATTCATCTCATGCTCTCGAACCCGACGCCGTTCATCGAGAAGCTGAATGTGGAGAAGGACAAGTTCGGCAACATCCTGCTGCCCTTCAGCGCGGTCATCGCGATGGGCGACTACCTCGTGGTGAACGAAGAAGACATCGTCTAGCGATTCTTTCGACGGGGCCGCAAGCGTTCCGGATTTTGGTGAGAAACGCATATGAACCTCACGGTGAACTGGACTGGCCATGCTCCGAACGGACTGGATGAGCGCTGTCATCCTCATCTTCTTCATCGCCATGCTGCTGCTCTTCTTGAGGACGCTATGAATCTGCTTCATGTCCGGAACGCGGTGATGCTGCTCATCTACCTTTTCTGGCTCTACACACTTTATGAAATCGCCCGTTACCTCATAGGGGGGTCCCTCTCCTCAGACCAGCTGATAGTCCTGGGGCTCGGCTCCATCCTGGGCATGCTCTTCAAGGTGAACGGTGACGTGAGCGGACTCCGGGTGGAGGTGAGCCATGTGAACCGCCGGCTCTCCCTGCTGGAAGAAGACATGGACAGCGTCAAGAGCGCGCTGCCCGGCCGCGCCCGCGGCAAAGGTATTTAAACAGCCCTGCCCGTGCTTTTCGCATGCTTGGCTGGGCCGACCTCCGGGACAGGATCCAGCGTTACTTCTCCTTCAGCGAGGATGAGACCAGGCTGCTCCTGCTCTACATTCTCGTCCTCGGCTTCGTCGTCGGCTTCAACGACGGCAGCACGGCCTTCAGCATGTTCGGATGGCTGAGGAATTTCGCCAACTCCCTGGTGGTCGTGGCCCTGGCGCTCCTGGTGCACGAGACCGCGCACCGTGTCGTCGGCCTGTACCTAGGCCAGCAGGTCACTCTTGCCTTCTGGGCTCCGGGTCTCATCGCGGGAGTGGTGCTCGCGATGTTCTCCAATGGTGAGATTGTCTTCCTCGTCTCGGGCGCCATCACGGTGAAGATGATGGAAGTCGCCCGCCTGGGCAAGTTCCGCTACGGCCTGAGCTACAACGACCTCGGAGTCATCGCAGCAGCAGGGCCTGTGGCAAACGTCGGCCTCGCGGTGGTGCTGCGTCTCCTGGAGTTCCTGCCCGGCGGCGGGCTGCTGCACCAGGCGATGATGGTCAATCTTGTCTTCGCGCTGTGCAACATGCTGCCTATTCCCCCCCTGGACGGGGCGCAGTTCCTCTTTGCCTCAAGGAGCTGGTATGTCTTCACCTTCGCCGGCATCGCCGCGATGACCGCGCTGCTGCTCCTAACCAACGCGCTGCTCGCGGTGCTCGGGGCGCTGCTCATCGGCTTCCTCGTCTTCCTCGTGTTCTTCGTGATGGTCGAGACAAAGTAGGGAAAAAATGCTCTTCGGCTTCGGTCGTGGGAAGATGGACATCCACCTCTCCAGATGGGAGTACAGGCCCAGAGAGGTCATCGAGGGTACCCTCAGGATGGAACTCAAAGAGAGGGTGCAGGCCCGCGGGGTGAGCATCGCTCTGGTGGGCGAGCAACGGCAGAGAAACCACGATGGGCACTCCCATGCGGTGAAAGTCTTCGAATTCTCCGTGCCCCTCGACGGCGAGAAGAGCTACAACGCGGGGGAGAAAAAATACTCCTTTGCCATCACCGTGCCGGAGAGCGTCAAGGAACAGCGGCCCGAGATCCCGGAGAACTTGCCGTACGGTCTCAGCAGGATGTTCCGCTTCTTCTCAACCAAGAATCCTATCATGTGGTACGTGGATGGCAAGCTCGACGTGCCGAAGAGCGTGGACGTGAAGAAACGCGTCGGCATCAACATCGTGTGAGCGCGCCGGCGTTGTGAAAAATCTCTATCTTTCGGCCGCATTGTCGCACGATTTCCGCGTTGTCTCACCGGCATGCAGGGTATTCTCAACAACGCGGCCGGTTGCCCTTCCATGCTTTCTGCGACGCCAAGCGCGCACGAACCTTTAAGAGTGGAGCTTTATTTCCCCTTTCAAAGAAATTATCATGACCATCGACCTCGTCGTGCTCGACCATCACACCGCCCGGGTGCAGGACCTTCCTGCCTCGGTCTTCCTGTCGAAGACGCCGGATGAGGGGGCGTTCTATGACCTCTGCCAGGACTATCTCCTAGAGGAATACGACCTGGTGCTCGCGGACCAGGACCCCGACGGGAGCATGGCGGCCGCACTCTATCTGCTCGGCACCGGCGAGTCGCCCCGTCTCGCCAGCATGCGCGGGGACCTCACTGCGGCGAAGCTCGCGGAATACGAGCAGCAGGGCATCAAGCGCATCCTCGCGCTCGACTGGTACAGCGTGTACACGTCCGACCTCGGCGCCGCGAGCGTCACGGTGCTCAACCCGGTCATCTCCGGCATGCCGCACACCGTGTGCGCGACGCAGATGGTCTACGAGGCGCTCTTTCCCTTCGCCGAAGAGGAGAGCGCGCTCGCGCTCGCCGCGATGGGCATCGTCTCGGACTACGGCACCGAGTCCGCGCTCCCGCTCTTCCGGGAGATTGCCCGGCTCCACCCGAAGCACTTCGGCGACCTCGCCGACCTCGTCTCCCGCGGAACACTGGACCGCTACACCGCCTTCGACACCCGCCTGAAAGACCTCTCGGAGATGGCCTGGGCCCCGTACATCTTGCAGGGCGACCAGGGCGCAGAAGAGATGGTCCGCGTCCTCGCCCAGAATCCCGGATACAGCGTCGCCGGCTTCCTGCGCGGCTCCCGGAATCCCGCGGTGAAGTTCCTCCGGTCGCAGTGGGCAGAGTTCACCGCGCTGCTCCGCGAGGAGCGGCAACACTTCGAGCGGACTGCGCGGTTCGACGCGCCGTTGATCATCTACCAGCCGAAAAGTCCCCTCAAGGGCCTGGTGCAAAAATTCTCCTCCATCCTCGCGGACGAGCACGCCGACAGCGTGGTGCTCGTGAAGACCCCGCTGGACGGGAAGTGGAAGTACTCTCTCCGGAGAAGGAACCTGGAGCTGGACCTGGGCGCGATTGTCAAGGAGATGGGCGTCGGCGGCGGAATACCCCCTGCGGCAGGCTGCACCACGGACAATCCCGAAGGCTTCGAGCAGGAGTTCGGGGAGCGAGTCAGAAAAGAAAAGAGATGAACAGCGAGCCAAGCTTCCCGCCCGTAAGGGGAGTACAACCCGGCACGTGGGCCTGCTTGACTTCCGAGTTCGGGATGGGATCGGGTAGGGCCAGGCCGCTATGGCCGTTCATCGGGCAAGGGGGAAGGCCGGCCGTTTATAAAGATATCGCCGACCTGCCCAAAAAAGCCTCCGGTTCTTCGGCCGCAATGCCGTAGGATATCCGCTCGGTCTCATATAGGTATATGCTGAGGATTCAGGCCGTCTCTCTGCCGAAATGTTCCTCTATGGCCGTCCGGTCAGAAGCCTGTGCAGCCCTGCGTCTTTCTCCCGCAGTTCCTCGTCGGTGAGCCCCTCTATCTCGTGCGGGAAGACTATCCATTCGGAAGTTTCGTGCAGCCAGTAATCAGGCCGCAGTGACGTCTCGTTCTTCGCGGGTTTCCAGTACGCCACGGCGATGCGCACCTCCGTCTCCGGACGCGCGCCGCGGAACAGCGCGGAAAGATACTCCATGGTGCGGCCGGTATCGAACACGTCGTCCACCAGGAGAACCATGCGCGGCTGCTGCCCGAGGAGCTTCATCACGTGCTCGGTCCCGCTGACGTCAATCTTCCCCCGCTTTTCTATGGTGAGATAGCTCTGGCTCTTCACCGCGGTGTGGTAAGGCTGCTCCCCCTTGGAGAGGAAGTACTCATGCACTGCAATGCCGACCGGAGTGCCGCCTCTCCAGATGCCGATGATGATGTCTGGTCGGTAGCCTGATGCGTGAACATTCATCGCCAGCCTGAATGAGTCGAGGAGCAGCTGCTCCGCTCCGACGAAGAGCTTGGCCACGCTGCGCGTTCCCTCGCCCGGATTATATGCGTTGTGGCCTGCGGCCTGCACAAGCTATTTAAAAGCTGCGAGAGTCTTGGGGGCATGAACATCTCGGTCATCGGCTCGGGGTACGTCGGGCTCATCACCGGCGCCGGGTTCGCGAAGCTCGGCCACAAGGTCATCTGCGTCGACGTGGTGAAGGAGAAGGTCGACGCCATCAACGCGGGAAAGCCGCATCTCTACGAGGAAGGCCTGCCGCAGCTCCTGAAAGAGGTGGTCCCGAAGCACCTCTCTGCCACCACCGACCTCGCGAGGGCCATCAAGGAGACGGAACTGACGTTCATAGGGGTCGGGACCCCACCCCAGAAGGACGGCAATCCAGACCTGACGTTCATCCGGCAGGCCGCAGCTAGCATAGGAGAGGCGCTGAAGCAGAAGACCGGCTATCATGTCGTGGTGGTGAAGTCCACGGTGACGCCCGGCACCTCCGAGGACGTCGTCGGCAGGCTCATCGAGCAGCACTCCGGGAAGAAGGCCAACAGGGACTTCGGCCTTGCGATGTCCCCGGAGTTCCTGCGCGAGGGCAAGGCCATTGACGATTTCTTCAACCCGGTGCGGGTGGTCATCGGCTCCCGTGACGAGCGCGCGGTGAAGGTACTGCAGGACCTCTACAAGCCGCTGCACGCGCGCGTCATCGTCACCGAGCCCAAGGTCGCGGAGCTCATCAAGTATGCGAGCAACGCGTTTCTCGCGACAAAAATCAGCTTCGCGAATGAGGTGGGCAATCTCTGCAAGGCGCTCGGCATCGACGTCTATGAGGTGATGGAGGGGGTCGGGCTCGATCCGCGCATCGGCCGCGCGTTCCTGGACGCCGGGCCTGGTTATGGAGGAAGCTGCCTGCCTAAGGACCTCAACGCCCTGCGGGGCGTCGCTGGCCGCAGCAAGGTCCAGACAACCCTACTGGACGCCGTGAAGAAAGTGAACGACGAGCAGCCCATCCTGATGGTCCGCCTGGCCGAGAAGCACCTCGGCAGCCTGAAGGGAAAGACTATCGGGCTCATGGGCGTCGCCTTCAAGCCTGGCACGGATGACATCAGGGAAAGCCAGGCCATCCCCATCTGCGCGGAACTCTTGCTCAAAGGTGCGAAGGTCGTTGCGCATGACCCGGAAGCTGCTGCAAACATGCAGAAGCTTTTCCCGCAGGTGCAGTTCCTGAACAGCCCGGAGGCAGTGGTGGCCGGGAGCAGCGCCGTGCTCATCGTCACCGGGTGGCCGGAGCATGCCTCCCCCGAACTTTACAGGAACGCAGTGGTCATCGACGGCAGGCACCTCATCCCTAAGGATGCCTGCAAGATTTACGAGGGGCTGGGCTGGTGAAAGCGGTCATCCCTCTGGGCGGAAAGGGGACGCGGCTTCGGCCGCACACCTTCACCCGGCCCAAGGCCCTGCTCCATGTCGCCGGCAAGCCCGCTCTGGGGCACATCCTCGATGAGGTCGCCGCTGCCGGTATCACGGAAGCCGTGCTTGTCCTCGGCCAGATGGGGGAGCAGATTGAGGAATACGTGCGCTCCGCTTATCCCAGGATGACCGCGACGTTCGTGGAGCAGCGCGAGCCGCTCGGCCTCGGCCACGCGGTCTCGCTCACCAGGGATGCCGTGGGAAAGGAGGGCGCGCTCATCATCTACGGGGACACGCTGTTCGAAGCCGACCTCAGGCCACAGCTCTCGACGCGCAAGGATGCCTCCCTCGGCACCATCTCCTGCGATGACCCAAGGCCATTTGGGATAGTGGAACGCTCAGGCGGCAGGGTCACCCGGCTTGTCGAGAAGCCGAAGGAGAAGAAACGCGGAGAGGTCATCGTCGGCGTCAATGTCATCAGGGACAGCGGCGGGCTCTATGACGCGCTCGAGGAGCTGATGCGGAAGAATCTCCGCACGAAGAACGAGTACCAGCTCACCGACGCGATGCAGCTCATGGTGGAGCACGGCGCAGCATTCACCACATTCCCCGTGAAGCGATGGCTCGACTGCGGCAGCGTGGATAACATGCTCGCCAGCAACGCCGCGCTGCTCGTCCGGAAGGGGAAGGTCCTCGCGGAGCTGGCCGGATCAAGCGTGGCTGCGCCCTGTCATGTGGCCAAAGGGGCGGTGATTGAACGAAGCAGGATAGGCCCTAATGTGAGCATCGCGGAAGGAGCGGTCATCAGGAACTCGGTGCTCAAGGACTGCATCATCCACGAGAGCTGCGTCATCGAGAACTGCGTGCTGGACAAGAGCATCATCGGCGGGCATGCAGTTGTGCGGGGCTTCAGAGGCTCCACAAGCCTCGGGGATTTCAGCTCACTCGCAGGGAGCCGGTGAGATAGCTCCAGAGGTCGAACAGGCTTGCCTGCTGCGGGTCGCTCTGCACCGCCGCGACGTACTTCCCGCTGCCGCCCACCTGGGAGCAGCTCCCGGGGAACTTCGAGGTGATGATGCCGCAGAGGTCCGTCGTGAATCCCGTGAAGTTCGCAGCGATGACCGCGTCATAGCCGCTCGGGGCGTACACCCCCTCCTCCCTGGCAAAGATGGTCTTGCCGCCCTCAACGTTGACGTAGAAGACGCTGTACGTATCGGCCTTCTGCACCACCTCGTCCACGAGCTGGTACTGCCCTCCCTGCCCCGATATCCAGGCGAGGAAAGAGTCGAAGGCGCCCTGGACCCAGGAGAACAGGCCGCTGCCAGGAACGTTCGCGCCCTGTGCGCTGTAGATGAAGCTCCGCGAGGCGTTGTTCAGCCAGAGCTTCTGGGCGTTGCCGCAGCGGTGGAACTCGCCGTCCATCTGCTGCGCCGAAGAGCAAGCGCCTGCCAGGGAGAACACCTCCTCGACCTGGCCCACGCTGATGGGCGGGTTGAAGGAGCCTCCCACCGCGACAAGCCCGGGAGCGGACGCCACGCAGAAGGTGTTGAGGCAGGGATAGTTCCTGGCCCCGGCAGCGCAGCTTGCGTCCGCCAGGAACTTCTGCTCGATGGGATTGTTGCCGATGGTAAGGTAGTTGAAGTACGCCAGCGCGTTCGTGTAGTTGTCGCAGAACAGGGCATAGGAGTTCGCGTTCGCGTCGCGGAGCATGCGAAGGAGCCTGTCCGCGAGTGGCTTGTTCCTGCTCTTCCACACCGAGCTCTCGCACAGCCTGTCCAGGACGTACTGGCCGGAGGCGATGCACACCGGGCCGCCCTGCGTGGTGTAAAAAGTGTCCGGCTTGTCGTTGTTCAGCACGCTGCCCGCATTGGAGACCAGGCACTGCTGGCTGCTCGGGCCCTTGCAGCAGCCCAGCTCCTCCCCGCGCCAGGACCACTGCAGGACCTCGCCTGGATTGTCCCCGCAGCATTCGCCGCCGGACCAGGCGTAGCCCAGCAGCTCGCACACCGTCGGGTCCACCTGGGCCTGGGAGAGGTCGTAGAACCGGAAATCCGAGTGGCAGCGCCAGGTCTTGCCTCCGGTGGTGATTTCGTCGCCGGTGCGGAGGCCCTGTCCGGTGTAGCACCCGAGGTCCCCGCAGCACTCCACGAAGCGCTCTCCCGCGAGACGTCCGCCGGGAAGACTGGCATGCGTGAGGTTGGTGCCGCAGAAGTAGTCGTGCTGCATCCTCACGACAGGTTTCTGCTGTCCCACGGGGACACCGAGCTTCACCGCACGGGCGAGGTTGATGGATATTCCTGAGGTGTTCCCCCTGTTGAAGTAGAACTGGATGGTGACCTGGCTGACACCGGAGACACTCCCGACGGGGACATCGGTCCACACCGGGTACTTCTCGCCGAGGCGGGTGAACGCGCCGCTGGTGCCGAGGCGCGCGTGGAACTCGTTCCCCTGTGCGTCCGTCGCCAGCTGCAGGGACACCACGTAGGTGTTTGCCGACGCGAGCCCGTTCAGCGTGACAGAGAACGGGGAAGAGGAGGTGCCAATGCTCTCCCCTCCGAAGGCGAGCAGCGTCCCAGAGAAGTTGTACCACAGGTTGTCGTTCAGGTTCTGTTGGGAGAGGAGGCTCATCGGCCCGCCGAGCGAGGCGAGCTTCTCCACCAGGTCCGTCGGGGAGATGGCGCCGCAGAAGAATCCTCCGCCGGAGGGATAGCGGCAGGTGTTATCCACGCGGAAGCCCTCCTGGTAATTGTACTGCTGGTCAAAATTGCCGTTGCCGTCGGAATTCTTGTTGGAGTCGCAGAGGTACCAGTTCCTTCCCGAGGAGAGGAAATCGCTCGTGAGACGCGCCTCGTAGATGAGGAGGTTCCTCGCGTTGACGCTCTTGTTCGCTTTCCACGCGGAGCCCTGGCGGGTGCACAGCCAGTCCCCGGGGTCCTGAAGTCCGGTATCCCATACCCGGCCGGCATCGTTCGGGGTGGGGGGAGTGTTCTGCGGGTCGTCCCCGCAGCACGCTCCCAAACTCCCAAAGGGCATCCAGACACCGCCGGCGGACTGGCAACTCGTCGAGTTCGTGTCCGGGTCAGCGCAGTAGTTCCCCGCGCATCCATACTGACAGGTGGTGCTCGTACCCGAGCTACACGAGTTGCAGCCGCATGAGCGGCCGGACACCGCCACACCTCCGGTGCAGTAGTCCCCGCAGCCACCGCCGCAACCGGAGCAGCATGGGCTGGTACATCCTGTGGCATCATTACATCCGCAGGAACAAGTTTGAACGCTTACGCATTGCCATCCACAGGTGGAAGTATATGTTGGGCAACTCCCATAACACGAATAATATCTTCCATTAGCACAAATCCCATAGCCGGTTTGAGCGAGAAGTAATAAACCTACAAGAGCAGGAATAATGCATCGCAAGTGAGCCGCTGTTCTCACGCTGCTGCCTTGCCCGCTGCCATTAATATGCCTTTCGGCCAATTGGGGCCCTTAAGGAAAGATGAGAAGTAGCCATGTTACGGAGAATCCCTGGCATTCCGGCGAGACCACCCGAAGCTCGTAAGGCCTCTTGGCCGAGGTCAGTGGGTTTTTCTACAGGGCCGGCAAAGGTTCTTTAATACCAAGTCTGGCTATGGATCATGCTTCGCGTCATCGGCACCTCGCACATCGCGGCAGAGAGCGTCCGGGAATGGAGGCCGGACATCGTCGCGGTGGACGCGGCCGAAAGGCTTATTAACCTCTGTTCCTAATATGATACATATGTATCTAAATTGGAACGATGTGTGGGGGGTCCTGTCCCTGTACTGCCGGGGGTACGGCAGGCAACTCTACCTCAGGGAAGTGAGCAGGCTCGCCGGGCTTCCCCTCGCGAACGTCCAGCGGGCAGCCGGCTCCCTCGTGAAGCGGAGAATCCTGAAAAGCCACGTGCGTGGCAGGCAGAAGTATTTCAGCCTAAATCTCGACAACGCCCAGACCAGGCTCGCGCTCCTCCAGGCGGAGGTCTGGAGAACATCGCTCTTTCTGGAGAAGTATCCGCAATGCAAGACCTTCGTGAAGGGGACTGTTCACATCCCGGTGGTCGTCTTCGGCAGCTTCGCAGCACTGGCCGCAGACGAGAACTCCGACCTTGACGTGCTGACCGTCTGCGGGAAGGGGGAGACACTGCCGCTGCATCTCATCCCATACCAGGTCCATGAAGTGCGGGTAACGAAGACGGCTTTCGACAAGGCCCTAGAGGGGCAGGAGGCATTGCTGAAAGAGATAGAAGAGAACCACGTTATCCTGAGCAACCACTCATTTTATGTCGACATGATGTGGAGCCGCTATGGACCGTAATCTCATGTGGTGCTTCGGACTCAAGGACGGCCTCCGGGTGACACAGCCTAACGAACGGCTCGCGAGGGCCTATCTGACGGAGGCAGCATCCTCCCTGGGGCGCGCTGAGAAAAATTTCAGGGATGGCGACCTCCTCTGGACGACTATCGTCGTCTATTATGCAGAGTACTACGCGCTGTACTCGTTCCTGCAGCGCATCGGGGTGAAGTGTGGGAACCACGCATGCTCCGCGCTAGCTGCCCGATTCCTTCTGGGCGCGGACAGCATCGCGATACTGGACCAGCATAGAGGCAAGAGGATTGACGCACAGTACTACATGAAGGTAGGCAGGGATGATGATGTCAGGGAGATGCTCTTGGAGGCAAAGAAATTTGTCTCCCGGTTTGACGAGACCATCTCCGGCCTGACCGAGGACGAGATACATGCCCATAGGGAACGACTCAGGGCGGCGTCGCGCCGTGGATCCAAGTGATACCCTCCCTCCGCATCATCGGCACCTCGCACATCGCGGCGGAGAGCGTCCGGGAGATTGAGCGCTGCGTCAGGGACTGGAAGCCGGACATCGTCGCGGTGGAGCTGGACCCGATGCGGCTGCAGGCCCTTTTCACCCAGCAGCGCAGCAGCAGCCCCCTCGCGGCGCTGCGCATCGGCATCGCAGGCTATCTTTTCTCCCTCATCGGCTCGTGGGTCCAGCGGAAGCTCGGCAATGCGATGGGGATGCAACCCGGAGCTGAAATGAAGCGGGCGGTGGAACTCGCCGCGCAGTCTGACGCACGGGTTGCCCTCATCGACCAGCATGTCGAGGTGACGCTCAGGAGATTCTCCAAGGCATTGGGTTGGAGAGAGCGCCTCCGCCTGCTATGGGACATTGTTGTCGGACTTGTTTCCTCGGAAAACGAGATGAAGCGCCTCGGCATCCAGGAGATGGACCTCACCAAAGTGCCTCCTGCTGAGTTAGTAAAGAAGCTCCTCCTTGTGGTGAAGGTGCGCTATCCGGGCATCTACCGCGTCCTGGTCGAGGAACGCAATGCCGTCATGGCCAGGAATCTCTCGCGCCTGCGGGAGCGCGAGCCGGAGGCGAGGATACTCGCGGTGGTGGGCGCGGGGCACGTCGAGGGCATCACGGCGCTGCTCGCCGCCTAGCGAAAAAAGTAGGGAAGCGACCGCATTGCGGAGAATGTCCGGAATATTAGCGAGACCAAACGAAACTTGTTGGGCATTTCTGCCGTGGGTTTACGGGAACGTTTATTAATAGAGTGTCGTTCAGGAGGAGCATGCGCCGCGGGCAGGTCATAGCCATGTTCATCCTCTTCGGAGTCATGTTCCTGTTCCTCATCGGCTTTTTCGTTGCGCTGAAATCCATGAGCCGCGGGGAGAACATCGAGCGCATGGCCAGCTTGGCGACCGGAACATCGTCATTCCAGTCCCATGTGGAGCAATGCCTCCGGCAAGAAGTCCTCGCCGCGGTGGACCGCTACGGCGTGCTTTCCGGACAGGAGGAGTACATCGCCAGGCATGTCCAGAGCGCGCTTCCCGGCTGCATTGACCTTCGCGTGTATGAACAGGCCGGCTGGGACATCTCCGCTGGAGTCCCCAAGGCGAGTGTCCAGCTCTCGCCAGAGGTTCTTGCGGTGGATGTCGAGTATCCGCTGAGCGGAAGGGGGCCATCCGGCGAGTTCAGCCTGGACCAATTCGAGTTCTCCCTGCCGAGGGCAAGCTCCGCGGAGCTGCGCTTCAACAGCGATGGCCAGCTGCCTGATGACGTGAGCATCCCGTCTTCTGACGGCGATGCGGAGCTCATCCTTCCGAAGGGTGCGAGCATCACGGACAGCAGCGGCTCTCCGGTGCGAGAGCTCAGTCTCAGGGTGCTGGAGCGCGACTTCAACGGCCTCGACAATCCCCTCGTGGTGGGTATGGTGGCCTATGAGGTGCAGCCCGACGCACGGTTCTCCTCACCAGTCACGCTCAAGGTGCAGTACCGCGACGAGGACGTCCCCCGCGGAGTGGACGAGCGGAGCCTCACCCTGGGCCACTGGGACACCTCCCGGGGTATCTGGCGCTCCCGACCGACGGAGGTGGACACGCGCAAGAACACCCTGACCGCGCGATTCTCGCACTTCAGCCCGGTCGCGCCAGTCATGCGGTGCAGGGCCGCAGCGACAGAGGTCGAATACTATGTCTTCCCGATGAGGCACTTCCCGCTCTTCGAGCAAGCGTGCGGCACGGCGACGGAATGCGCGGCAGCGAAATTCACCGCGGACAGCCTGAACAACTATTTTGAGACAGGGTTCGTCGCGGACCTGATTCCGGTGCGGGACCTCCCGCTCCTTCCCGGAGCAGATGAACCGGACGGCTATGTCCCGCCGACGCCGAAACCCTTGCTCCAGAG
>JAGVZT010000002.1 GCA_018302335.1 Candidatus Woesearchaeota archaeon
GCGTGCGGTACCGGTAGGGCTCCGGCGCGCACGCAGAGCTTCTGGATTTCGACGGCCTGCGGCGAAGGTCTCGCATCGCTCTCGGAAGGACGTCAGGATTTACAAAAGCTTCACGCCTTGACCACCCTCAGCCTTATCTGTCACTCTCTCCTCTCGGAATAAAGTTTAAATATATGGAGTATTATCCCATATGGTCCGTATCATCAAGGACGAGTCCCACGAGGTCGGCAGAGGTTGCAAGGCGTATCAGAGAATCATCGAAATCCCGCCGACCGATGGCTATCCGGAAGGCGTGAAGTATCGGCTTGTCCTGCTGGATGCTGACGGAAGGAAACTGGTATGTCTCGACAACCACGGAGGGCACGGTCACCACTTGCACATCCGGGAGAGGATGGAGCGGTACGTGTTCAGGGGGATACGCCAGCTCCGAGAGGACTTCTGGCGCATCGCCCAGGAGGAGCTACGATGAGAGTGACCATAAAGCCGACTGAGCAGTTCCTACAGGAGTTCGAAGACACCATGCAAGCGGTCATCGCGCGCCGCGCCGTCCCGCAGGAACCAGAGGTGTCCTTCGCGTCCATCGACGTCTTCCGGCAGTTCTTCACCGAGAAGCGGCTGGAGATGCTCCACGTCATCCGGCACCGGAGGCCTGGGTCGGTGTACGCGCTCGCCAAGCTCCTGAAGAGGGACTTCAAGAGCGTGCATGCGGACCTCAAGCGGCTCGCGCAGCTCGGCCTGGTGCGCGTGCGCAGGCAGAAAGCGAAGACCCCCAAGGGCTACCGCGCCGTGCCTGTCGTGGGCTACGACCGCATCGTCCTCGAGATGGCGGTGTGAGATACCACATGATATCTCCTGAGATGGCTCGGACTGCCCTCTCAGCGATGATGCACATTCCGATTAATCATAATCATCATTTTTGATGACGAAAATTGACTGCCCGCAGCAACTCCTGGCTCGTCTCCCCGAAAGGAGGCACGTTCCTAAGCAGGACTCGCATCTCCTTCTCCCAGAGTCTCTGCTTGCTCGCCACGGCTGCTGCGAACTGTGTCGGCGTGAATTTCTTTCCGTAGTACGCAAGTTTTGCATCAGCCTTCTCCTTGCTGAAGCTTGCATTTTTCCTGAGAAGGAACCAGGCGTCGTACACATCACGGGGTTTCTCCCGCGTCAGTATCGCCCGGACCTTCTCGGCGAGTACCTCATCCAGGCCCATGCAGAGCGCCACATAGGGACGGAGGTCGGCGTAGAGCGGCACGATACGGCGCGCTGAGGGAGGAGCAAGCACCGATTCCCGCAGGCTCACCTCTATGCGGATAGTCTGTAGGCTGCGCTCGGTCCCATCGTACAGCGGCCCTTTCGCTTTGACGATGGCGGCGAATGAATCTGCTTTCCTGTCCCCTTTGGAAAGGCTGGCCTCGGTGAACTGCTGGAAGTTGTGAACGGCGGACTCCACAAGTCCGGCCATCCGTTCATCCTTTCCCGAGAAGGTGAAGTCCATATCCTCAGAGAACCTGTCGAGTCCCCACGCTTTCTGCAGCGCGGTGCCGCCCTTGAAGACAAACTCACTGGCGGAGACGGCATACAGGGAGGAGAGAAAGGCGTGCTGCAGGTAGTCCTTCTCGGCCTGGTAGGCATTGAACCCGAGCGAGCGCCCGGTGGCTTCCAATTCCTTACGCGGGATCATTCCAGCACCTCGTTCACGATGAGCATCCATTTCCGGTCTTTCTTTCCCTTTTTCCTCAAGAGAGGGCTTAGCAGGGCGTAGCGCGTCGGTCTGCCTTTCAGGGTCTCGCCCGGCTCACGTCCGGCCTTCTCCAGCAGGAATCCCAGCCTTCTCTTCACTATTGCCGAGGCGAACTGCTGCGCATAGTCGCAGAGTGCCGATGTCCGTAACGTTTCGTCCTTTAATGCGTGGAGAGCCTCAGACAGCGGCAGGTGTCCGGGAACGTGCAGCCCATCGATGATTGCCTTCTCAGGCTCCGCCACGATTGCATTGCCATATCGCCGGAAGCCGAAGAAGGCCTGCCGCTTGAGCTTGATAAACTCTATCCTCGTGTTCCCGAAAGAAACGGGGGTCTTTTGTCTCGCGCTTGCAACCTGGATAGCAATGGGAATCTGCGTGCTAAGCCTGTGAAAGGAGAGAGCGGAGAGGAAGGAGACGTAGGAGGGGTAGGTGAGACGCGATGCTATTTCCATCTCATCTGCTCCTGGCAGGCAGTAGATGCCCTGCTGAACCCGGAGTATCTTGCCTTTTTTCGCGAGTCTGTACAGGAAGAGCTTCGTGTAGCCCGGCGGCTTCCCGACTATCCTCGCGGCGTCGCCGCCGGAGAAGACGGTGATACCTGCCTTTTCAAGGGTCTCCCGGAACTGGTCGAGGTTCATATGCCCGGATTATACTTTTGTATTTATTAAGTTATCTATAATGATAACTATTAGAATACAAACAATCTCTCGGGGTGGCTCCGGTGAAAGTCTCTCGCCCTCTCCCGACGTTAAACACAGATTTCCGGTCAGCAGCCAGGCATTTCTTCGGTTGTCGAGGAAAAACCGATGACGTCCGCCCCAAAGGGTTTTGCCCCTCCGGGGAAACTCCTCGCCTGCGGGCACGGCCATCATCTGCACAGCGGAAAGACTGTCCGGCGCTACGCCTTACGTGGAGTCAAGCGTCTGCTCGCCGACTTCTGGAATCCCGTGGCTATACGATGAGAAATCAAGCCAACGGAGCAGTTCAACCGGGAGATTGAGGAGACCTTCAAGGCGATCGAGGAAGGCCGTGCTGTCCCCCAGAGGCCAGATATCTCCTTTGCATCGCTCGACGTCTTCCGGCAGCTCTTCACCGAGAAGCGCATACATCTTCAGTTCCACCTTCCCCCTCAGGGTAACCGGAATGGCGGGGCTGTACCTTGGCTCTCCGGCGGCGTTTAATTCCGCCATGTACCTGAAGCGCAGACTCATCCCCCAACAACATGACCCTCCCGTCCGGGACCAGCGCAAGGAACGGAGTTGCGGTCGGGTACGCTCTCCTTGCCCGTACGAGCACCTTCCCAGCGCTCTTGCCGTGCGCCACCAGCTTCTTCTTGCAGATGACGACCCATTCCCCCCTTTAGGGGCTCTTGTCCATGACGTTATAGTACTCATAATCCTCGTCAACATGCTTGGTCATGCTCCCACCTACAGAACCTCAGGGTAAATGGAAATTTCATCCTTTCCCGCGGTTTCCCGAAAGGATTTCGGACCCTATCCCACGCGGACGCGCAGGAATCCCTCTTCGCCGAACGCGATGCCGGTCCGCTGGTCGGTGTAGGAGTACTGCACCTCCAGCTGCCGGACGCCAGGCGACAGGCCCGTGCATGGCGCGGTCACGATGGCGCGCTCCCGCAGCGGGAACGGGGAGAAGACGCAGGACGCTCCTTCGCCGGAGGCCTCCATCGACGCGATGCTCGCCGGGAAGCCCAGCGCGTTCTCGATGTCGAGGGAGAGCGTCGAGGGGGTTGTCACGGCTTCCCGGCACCGCAGACCGGGAAGGTGACACCGTTCTGGCAGGAGCACCGCGAGCCCTGACGGGTTCACCAGGCGCAGCACGGAACCGAGTACAATAATGGCGGCCAGTGCGACAATCACGGCCACCTGGGTCTCGAGCGCGACTTGGGCGCGGGGCACGACCCTTCCGGAATGAGCCGGCTTATTAACATTGCGGGCCACTTCCAGGAGAACGCACCGAGTGCCGGCCGCACTGCTAGGCATATCCGAGATGACGGCGAGACCACGTGGAGCGCGTCCGGTCTTCCGGTCACAAGCTACCTGCGCAGCCGCTCTGCCCACATACTTTTTTAGAATTAACTACCAAAAGGTAGAAAAATATAAATATATCTCTGCTTCCTCTGCACGCATGCCGCACGACGAGCTCTTCCGGGCACTGTCCCTCTATGAAAGCGGAAGGGATATCGCATCCGGGAGAGTCCGCAACGCGGGCATCATCGCTGCTCTCTTGAGTGTCCCCGAGCTCTCCGAACTCCCCAGGGACGAAGGAGGACGCTGGCGTGAGGCAGCCGCATCCTTTCTTGAGCGCAACGTGCGTGCCGCAGCGAAGGACTATCCTGCGGCCTTCCGAGAGGGGCTGGAGCGCTACCTGGCTGTGCAATCGGAGCCGGAGCGGGAGATTGTCTCCCTCGGACCGAGGATGTTCGACGTCGGGACAGAGCGGGAAGTCGAGCGCCTGCTCGCCCTGCCTGGGTATCAGCCTGAAGTCATCGTGCAGCTCTCGGACGAGGGAACGTCCGCAGAACTCGGCCTGCTCCGGGTGCTGGAGCGCAAGGACGGAGAGGCCGAGGAGTATCTCGTTCGGGGCGAAGAGAGCTACAACGCTCCAGCGATAGCCCACTGCGCGCCCTGGCGGAGGAGGATTGTCCTCAATATGGACGGCCTGCAAGCCCAGAGGGCCAGGGTGCAGGACGCGGCGAAGAGCTGCAATCCGCTCTTCCGCAGGTCGCTGGAAGAGGACGACCACTCCCTTGGCACGACCACGGACGAAGTCCGGAAGCACGAGTATGAGCACCTCGCGAACGCGCAGCGGACGCTGGTCCTTCCCGGAGGGCATGCGCGGTTCCTCTCCGCCGAAGGGGAGTGGCGTGTCGTAGATGAGGCAGTCGCCGAGCTGATCAATCTCATGGGCAGGCAGGTCGCGCTGGCCTCGGCCAAGCTGACCGCGGCGGCGCTGGGCGAGCACGAGTACGGCTTTCCCCACCACGCCGCCTTCAGGATGCTGCACACGCTCCTTGCGGAGCGCATCGGCCCGCTCGAGGAGCGGCCCCTGGACGATATCCGAGGCGCTGCGGCAGATGTCTATCGAAAGCTCGTCCGGTGAGTCGGGGAGCACCGAGCGATGCGCAGGAGAACCTGCCGCAGAGACCCTCGATAGTCCCCGATAAGCCCCTTCCGCGCTCAGCCGGGCGGCCTGCCGTCGCTGTAGCACTCGCCCCGGACGCAGGTGCAGTCGAAGGCGCGGATATTGACGCAGGGGTCGCGATAGCTCTCCGCCCACCGCGCGTTCGCGCAGCCGGCTCCGCAGGTGTGCACGCAGTCCTCGTCACCCTGGCAAGCGTAGCGCTCATCGACCGCCTGCCTCGCCGGCGCGCAGGCGAACAGGAGTAGCAGCAAGACGAGGACAAGCCTACGCATCGAGCAGGCCACGCTTCCCCTTCGCGAGCTTCTTCACCTCGACGTTCAGCGCGAGCAGCTCCCTCGGGGTGAGCTTCGAGAGCCGCTGCGCAGCCTCGAAGAAGCGGTCCTGCTCCGCTGCAGAGACAATGCCCTCCGCAAGGGTGCGGAATTTCCGGATGTAGTCCTTCCTGCCGAACGGCCTCGCGCCGTTGGGGTGCGCGTTCGCGACCAGCAGCTCATCGCTCACCACCCTTCCGTCAGACAATGTGATGTCCACCCGCGCCCCGAAAGCCTTCTTCGCCGGGTCGGGGTCGAGATAGCGCTTTGACCACTCCGGGTCCTCGACCGTGCGAATCTTCTTCCACAGCTCGACCGTGTCCCTGCGGGAGGCACGCTCCTGGAGGTAGCTCTTCACATGGTGCCACGCGCCGTCTTGCAGGGCAACGGCGAAGATGTACATCACGCTGTGGTCCAGGGTCTCGCGGGACGCAGAGGGATCGTACTTCTGCGGGTCGTTCGCCCCGCTGCCTATCACGTTGTGGGTGTGCGCGCTGGTATGGATGACAATCTCCTTCACCGCAGCGAGGTCCGTAATCTGTCTGCGCATCCCAAACGCGAGGTCGATGAGAGCCTGCGCCTGGTATTCGGCAGAGTGCTCCTTGGTGTAGGAGTCGAGGATGGCCCGGCGCGGCTCCCCTCGCTTCGGAAGCAGGACATCATACTCCTCCCCACCGAGCATCCACGCAATGACGCCGTCCTCGCCCTCGTAGATGGGCGACGGCGAGGTCTCCCCGCGCATCGCCCTGTCCACCGCCTCGATGGCCATCTTGCCGGAGAAGGCCGGAGCGCAGGCCTTCCAGGTGGATATCTGCCCCTTGCGCGACTGCCGCGTCTGGAACGAGACATGCACCGCCTGCTGCACAGCCTGGTAAGTCGTCTCCACGGGCAGACCGAGGGAGCAGCCGATGCCAGCGGCCTGGGCGGGACAGAGGTGGCCGATGTGGTCCTTCTTGTACTGGTGGAGGGAGATGGCCCGGCAGAGGTCTATCTGCACCTCGTACGCGGTAAGGATGCCGTGCAGCAGGTCCTCTCCCGAGCGCCTGGCCTGCTGCGACGCCGCGAGCACCGCGGGGATGTTGTCTCCCGGATGAGAATACTCTCTCGCGAGGAAGGTGTCGTGGAAATCCAGCTCCCGGACCGCGGTGCCGTTCGCCCAGGCTGCCCATTCCGCGGAGAAGCGCTTCCCGCTCGGCAGGCCGAAAATAGCAGCGCCCCCCTTCCGCGGAAAAGCGAGGGCCTGGCTGCGCGCGCTCACCACCGGGGCACGATTCAGCGAGGCAACAGCGACCGAAGCATTGTCGATAAGCCTGTTGATGACCATGTCCGCTGCAGCCCGGTTGACCCTCGGCCGCTCCGTGGCGAGCTCCGCGAGCTTCCAGGCGAGCTGCTCCTCGCGGGGAAGGCGCTCGCTCTCCTTGAACACGCGAACGTAATGGGACTCCATGGCGCCTTTCGCGCAGTGGAGGGATATAAACGTTGCGCGGGAAACGTTTAATAAGCCCCGTTGCGCGGGAGGACGCGTGGATGCGAACACCGCGCTGCTCGGCATCGGGGCCATCATCACCTTCGGCTTCTTCGCCGAATTCGTGTTCAAGAAGACGGGAATCCCGGATGTGCTGCTCCTCGTCCTGCTCGGTTTCCTCATCGGCCCCGGCGGGATGGGGCTGGCGGACCCCGCGCAGCTCGCAGCCGTCTCTCCCCTCTTCACCACCTTCGCGCTGCTCTGCCTCGTCTTCGACGGAGCGCTGAGCATCGACCTCTTCTCGCTGTCCTCCGGCCTGATGCCGGGGACCGTGCTGTCGTTCTTCAACTACGCGGCATCCGTCGCTGCGGTGACGCTGGTGCTGCTGCTGTTCGACTTCCCCTTCATCATCGCGCTGCTCATCGGCTGCCTGGTGAGCGACACCTCGGAGGCCTTCGCGCTGCCCATTCTCCAGAAGCTGAAGCCGAGGGGCATCGTGTTCACCATCATCGCCCTGGAGACCGCGCTCACCGACGTCTTCGTCATCGTCTTCGGGGTCACGGTCATCGAGCTCATCAAGGTCGCGACCTTCAGCTTCCAGGGCATCGTGAACCAGATCATGTCACTGTTCGCGGTCGCTGCGTTCGTGGGCATCATCGGGGCGGCGCTGTGGATTGTGCTGGACAGGAAGCTGTTCAAGGAGAACAAGAGCTATATGGCGGCCATCGCCTTCCTCATCCTCCTCCACGTGCTCACGGAGTTCGCCGGGGGCAACGGCCCGCTCGCGGCGCTGTTCTTCGGGCTGGTGCTGAAGAACGCGAGGACGCTGACGTCCATCGTGCGCGGCATCGGCAGCCAGAACCTGGCCGAGCGCTCCCGCGCGATGGAAGGCGACCTCGGGGTCAGCGTGCTCACCAAGGACGAGCAGCAGTTCTTTGATGAGATCTCGTTCTTCCTGAAGACCTTCTTCTTTGTCTACGTCGGGATGTTCCTGAACCTGGGTAGCACCAGGCCGATGCTCATCGGCGGCGCCATCGCGCTGGCCATCGTCCTCTCGCGGCAGGCCAGCAGGCTGCTCACGAGGAAGATGTTCCGGGAGGACCAGGACCTCATCGCGTCCTTCTTCGCCCGCGGGCTGGCAGCGGCCGCTGTCGTGCAGATCGCCTGGAACGAGGGGGTGCTTCCCGATGCGACGATGCTCGAGAGCGTGTACTTCGCCATCGTCTGCACCGTGCTGCTGAGTTCCATCGCCCTGTTCGTGCACAAGCTCCGGTTCCAGGTCCTGCCTGTTCCCCACACGCCGGTCGCGGCACGCGCCGGTGAGCCAGGGCCGCGCAAGGCTTAAATAGGATGAGACCCGGAGACGCGGGATGCCTCGTCTTGTCATTGAGCAATATGACCCGCTGAAGGGCCAGATGCTCCAGTTACTGGACGAGAAGGGGAGCCTCAGCGGGAAGCACCAGCCGATGCTCAGCGATGAGGAGGCGCTCAGGCTCTACAAGGTGATGCGCCTCTGCAGGGTGATGGACCAGAAGGCGCTCGCGATGCAGCGCCAGGGCCGCATGGTCACCTATGTGCCCACTGCGGGACAGGAGGCTGCCTCGGTCGGTGCCATTGCCGCGCTGCGGAAAGAGGATTGGGTCGTGCCGGCGTTCCGGGAGACTCCCGGACAGATTGCCCGCGGGATGAAGCTCTCCGAAGTGCTGCTCTGGCAGCGCGGGAACGAGCAGGGCTTCAGCGTGATGCCCTCCTACCGGATGATGCCCGTCGCCGTTCCCGTGGGAAGCCAGACCCTGCACGCGGTGGGCATCTCCTGGGCGATGAAGCTCCGGAAGGAGCCCCTGGTCGCGATGACCTTCTTCGGCGACGGCGGCACGTCCGAAGGCGACTTCCACGAGGCGATGAACTTCGCCGGGGTGTTCCAGACCCCAACGGTCTTCGTGTGCCAGAACAACCAGTGGGCCATCTCGGTGCCGAGGAGCCTGCAGAGCGCATCGAAGACCATTGCGCAGAAGGCCCTCGCGTACGGTTTCAGTGGCGTTCTCGTGGACGGCAACGACCTCTTCGCGATGCATCTCGCGGCGAAGGAGGCAGCGGAGAAAGCCCGCTCCGGCCTAGGTCCCACGCTCATCGAGGCCTTCACCTACCGCCTGGGCGCGCACACCACCGCCGACGACCCGCGAAAGTACCGCAAGGAGGATGATGTCAAGGCATGGATCCCCCGGGACCCGCTCGTACGGCTCAAGCTCTACCTTGAGAAACGCAGGCTCTGGAGCGAGGAGCAGGAGCGCAGCCATCACGAGGAGTGCGACGCCAAGGTCGAAGAGGCCGTGAGCGAGATGGAGCGCACGGTCTATGAGGAGGACGCCATCTTCATGCACCACTTCGCCGAGATGCCCCCTCATCTGCAGGAGCAGTACGAAGAGTTCCGGCGGGAGGCGCGCTGATGGCGGTCCTGAACATGGTCCAGGCGCTGAACCAGGCACTGGAGCAGGAGATGGCTCGCGATTCCGATGTGGTGGTGCTCGGCGAGGACGTCGGCGTCGATGGCGGGGTGTTCCGCGTCACCGACGGGCTGCACGCGAAGTTCCCCAACAGGGTGTTCGACACTCCGCTCGCGGAGAGTGGCATTGTCGGCACGGCGATAGGCATGGCGGTCCACGGCATGAGGCCTGTCGCGGAGATCCAGTTCAGCGGCTTCGTCTTCCCCGCGATGAACCAGCTGGTGTGCCACGCGGCGCGGCTGAGGAACCGCTCGCGCGGAGCGGTGCACTGCCCCATGGTGGTGCGGATGCCCTCGCAGGGCGGGGTCCGCGCGCTGGAGCATCATTCCGAGAGCGTCGAGGCGTATTTCGCGCACACCCCCGGCCTGAAGGTGGTCATGCCCGCGACTCCCTATGACGCCAAGGGGCTGCTCACCTCGGCGATACGCGACCCGGACCCGGTCATCTTCATGGAGCCCACCAAGCTCTACCGCTCGGTGAAGGAAGAGGTGCCTGAGGAGCAGTTCACCGTGCCCATAGGCAAGGCGAACATCATCCAGGAGGGGGACGATCTGACTGTGGTAACCTGGGGCTCCTACCTCAAGGAGGTGATGGACGTCCTCACGAAGGCCGAGAAGCCGAGTGTCGAGCTCATCGACCTGCGGAGCATCTCCCCGCTGGACACCGAGACCATCATCTCCTCGGTCAAGAAGACCGGCAGGTGCCTCATCGTCCAGGAGGCGCCGAGGAGCTTCTCCGTCTCCTCGGAGATCAGCGCGCGCATCACCGAGCGGGCGTTCCTCTCGCTGAAGGCCCCGGTGCAGCGCCTTGCGGGCTATGACCTCATCATGCCCATGCCCCAGGGCGAGCATCTCTATCTGGTCAACGAGAGGCGCATACGGACAGCAATCGAGCAGGTGATGACGTACTGATGGACTTCACATTCCCGGACCTCGGTGAGGGTCTCACGGAAGGAGAGATCGTGCGGTGGCTGGTGAAGCCAGGCGACAGCGTGGGGAAGGACCAGCCGGTGCTCGAAGTGGAGACCGACAAGGCCCTCGCGGAGATTCCCTCGCCGGTCGCGGGGAAAATCATCGCGCTCCTGCACAAGGAAGGCGCTCGCGTGAAGGTGGGCGAGGTCCTGTTCTCGATAGAGACCACGGAGGCCGTCCTGCAGAAGTCTGAGCCTACCGTCATCGGCCGGGTCGAGGCGGGAAGCGAGGTGCTCCACATCCCCCGGGAGGAGAAGGCCAGGGAGCCATCGGGACCGCTCGCCACCCCCGCGGCGAGGCAGCTCGCCAAGGAACTCGGGGTGGACCTCTCCTCGCTCGCTCCCACGGGAAAGCACGGCGAAGTGACCGAGGAGGACGTGCGCGGCTCTTCCGCTGACCGCATCCCCCTGCGCGGCACGCGGAGGAGGATTGCGGAGCACCTCTCCCTCGCGGCGAGCACGGTGGCTGCGGTGACGCACTGCGACCGCGCCGATGTCACCTCGCTGATGGCCCTGCGCCGCAGGGACGCCGCAGCGGCGGAGAAGCTCGGCGTCCGGCTGACGTTCCTGCCGTACATCATCAAGGCCTGCGTCGCTGCGCTCCAGACGCATCCGGTGGTGAACAGCTCCCTGCAGGAGGAGGAGATTGTCCTGAAGAAGGCCTACCACATCGGCTGCGCGGTCGACACGGAGAGCGGTCTCCGGGTGCCGGTGGTGAAGGACGCGGACCGGAAGAGCCTGCTGGACATCGCCCGCGACCTCGCGACGCTCTCGGAGCGCGCGCGCTCGAGGACCATCACCGCGGAGGAGATGCGCGGCTCGACCTTCACGGTGACGAACATCGGCACGGTCGGCGGCATGTTCTTCACGCCCATCATCAACTATCCGGACGCCGCGATTCTCGGAGTGGGGAAGTTCCGGGAGGAGCCGGTGGTGGTGCAGGGCAAGGTGGAGATACGCAGCGTCGCGTACTTGTGCCTGACCTTCGACCACCGCATCTTCGATGGTGTTGAAGCCGCGCGCTTCCTCAACGACGTCATCGCGCTCCTGGAGCATCCCGAGCGGATTCCGAGATAGCAAAGTTTATCAAGCGTCCAGCCGAGAGCACGTCGTGCGCACCGCAGTCATCGGCGCCGGGGTCATGGGCGCGGGCATCGCGGAGCTCTTCGCCTCGCACGGCCACGAGGTCACGCTCATCGACGTAATTCCGGCGGCGCTCTCGGCCGCGAAAGAGCGCATCTCGCGCCATGACGCGAAGCTCGCTTCCATCGTGTTCAGCGCGGATATCGCATCGGCCAAAGCGGCCGAAGTCGTCATCGAGGCGGTGGTAGAATCTCTCGACGTGAAGCGCAAGGTCTTCCAGGAACTCGACAGACTGAATCCAAGCGCGATTCTGGCGTCCAACACCTCGACCATCCGCATAGCGGACATCGCCGCGGCGTGCAAGCGCAAAGAGAGAATACTCGGGCTGCACTTCTACAACCCCCCGCAGAAGATGGAGCTCGTAGAAATCGTGCGGACAGAGGAGACAAACGAGGAATCTTACCGCAGGGCGGCCGAACTCTGCAAGTCCCTC
The DNA here is from genome assembly GCA_018302335.1 of Candidatus Woesearchaeota archaeon. Classification (GTDB taxonomy): domain Archaea; phylum Nanobdellota; class Nanobdellia; order Woesearchaeales; family JAGVZT01; genus JAGVZT01. The sequence goes on from JAGVZT010000002.1 coordinate 11,730, forward strand.
GGAAAAACACCGGTAACGGTGAAGGACGAGTACGGCTTCGTGGGCAACCGCGGTCTCATGCCGCTCATCAACGAGGCGGTGTGGATGCTCCACGAGGGCATCGCGACCAAGGAGGACATCGACCGGGTGTTCACCCTGGGGATGCGCCATCCCATGGGACCGCTCGCGCTCGCCGACTTCATCGGGCTCGACACCTGCGTCGCCATCATGGAGCAGCTCCAACGTGGCCTGAAGCAGGAGAAGTTCAGGCCGTGCCCCCTGCTCGCAAAGCTCGTGAAGGAGGGGAAGCTCGGCCGCAAGTCCGGCGAGGGATTCTTCCGGTACGAGAAAAGTATTTAAGCGGCGCGTCTTCGCGGAGCGCGTGACCCGGTTCCTCTCCCTGCTTGCCGCGCTGCTTCTCCTATCCGCGCCTGCGCAGGGCTACTTCCAGACTGGCCGCAATGAGGACCAGGCAAAGCAGCTTCCCTACGACGCAGAAGCGAAGTACCACTCACCCATCATCTTCATCCCCGGCATCATGGGCTCCTATCTCAACGATGAGAGCGGCGACGAGCTCTGGGTGGGCGGCGCGGGAGAGGACCGCTCGAAGCTCATGCTCCAGGACGACGGCGAACGGCAGGCCGTCCAGGGCTCCAAGATTACGGCGAGCGGGGTCATGCGCACCGCGTTCGGCTTCGGCGTCTACGAGGACTTCTACGACTGGATGGACGGGGACTGGACCGGCTACGGCCTCAAGCTCTACACGTACCGGGGCAAGGAGGGCAAGTACGGCTTCCTCGGCCGCTCCTATTTCGACCAGCCCTACGATTTCCGTCAGGACAACGACAAGCAAGTGCAGCTCCTCACCGAGAAGGTCGACAGGGTCCTCGAGAAGACCCACAGCGACAAGGCCATCCTCATCGCGCACAGCATGGGCGGGTACCAGGCGAGGATGTACGCTGCGAAGAACCCGGGCAAGGTCCGCGCGCTCATCTTCCTCTCGAGCCCGCATCACGGCGCCGTGAAGCCCTTCTGGGCCATGACCGAGGGCTACAACTTCGGGGTGCCGGCCATCTCGGACGCCTACATGTGGGAGATCGCCCACAACTGGCCCAGCGCCGGCCAGCTCCAGGCGGACGGCGAGGTCGTGTACGAGAACAAGGTCCCCTGGAGCATGGAGAAGCAGTTCTACGGCGACTGGGTGAGCTATCAGACGTTCTCCCACCTCCAGACGGACCTGATGAACCAGGGAACCCTGACGCAGCAGCAGGCGGAAGCCTACGTCCGGGACAACCTGCATACCGGGTTCTACAACCATGACGTCATGAAGGAAGCGCAGGCATGGAGGACGCGCTACAACAGCCTGACCATCCCCGCAAGCGTGCGTATTGAGAACATCAACGGGGACAAGAAGGCCACGGATGTCCGCTACCTCCCGCGCTTCGAGGAGGCCACGCTCTTCTTCGTCAGCGGCTACACCACCGGCCCGCGGGGAACGTCCATGCCGAACTACGGCGCGGTGAAGCTTCCGAAGCCGCTCCTCCGCCTCACCGCCGAGACAGAGAACTCCGGAGACGGCACGGTGCACTTCGACGGACTGCAGTGGACCGGAGCGCAGAGGACCCAGACAGTGAACGCGGGGCATATGAATGTCCCCAGCGACGTCAACGCGCAGCAGTTCATGGAGGTCATCATCGAGGAGGTCAACCACGACAAGCGCGACGAGGCGCTCGTCAAGAAGATGGTGGACACCGCGAACGCCGGGCTGGCGGACCTCAAGAGGCGCGAGGCCTACGCGAAGAGCGAGGCGGAGCGCCTCGCGGGCGATGTCAAGGTCCTCCAGCAGCGGGAAGAGAGGGACGAGAGCATGATACAGCGCTTCCTCAAGGACATCGAGGGCCGTGCGCGGACCATCGTGGCCAACCAGTTCCTCAGGGCGAACACCCTCACCCGGGTGAACGTCGTGGTCCCGCAGGGCGGCGACTACGGCGAGCAGAAGGAGTTCCGCGCCTGGCTTGCCATCAACGAGTATGCCATCGCTGATGCTGGCATCGGCACGGTCCGTCCGAAGGGGATACAGGTCACGGTCCCGGACATGGCGACCCTCGAGCGCATCCTCAGCGGCGGCACCGAAGGGGTCAAGCAGGCCTACAAGAACGGCGACATCAAGGTCGACGGGGGAGTGGTGCAGGACATCCTCCTCCGCGCAGCAACGCTCGCGCAGAGCTTCCTGGCAAAATGAGAACTTCCGCCATCTGGCTGATGATGCTTCTCCTCCTTCCCGCGGCGCTCGCCTACCAGCAGAGCCATCTCGTCTTCACGCTCGACGGCTGGACGGTCTTCGAGCAGCGGAGCGCGAGCCAGAGCTTCAAGAAGCAGGACCTCTATCTTGAGGTGCATTCCTATTCGGACAAGGCAGACCTGGCGTCGCCACAGGAGTTCGCGGGAGCTTTCAATGGCAGCGTGCACACCAATGCGACCGCGAAAGGCAGCTGGCAGGAGTTCGTGGTCACGACCTCCGAACGGGCATTCGTGCACGCCCGACTCGCGCGCGAGGGGGAACAGTATGCCGTCACGCTCATCGCGCCGAAAAGCAAGCTCTCCATCGCGAAGCAGGAGATGCAGACATTCTACAGCGGCGTGAGCTTCTCCGCGGAGAAGAAGGTCGTGCTCGCGCCATGGGAGGAACCGCTGCTCGACCCCGAAGGCCTGCCCTTCTTCACCGCGCATCCCATCCCGTGGACGCCGCTGCTGCTCGCGGCCGCCCTCGGCGGATTCGTCTTCTGGAGAAGGAAGCGCCGGACAAAGCCTGCGCAGCCGGACGAGCCGAAGCAGCCCGAGAAGGCCGCCCCTAAGAAGGAAGAGCCTACTCCACCCTGATGGTGCCGTAATTGGGCGAGGTGCAGTACCCCGCGCACTTCACCGGGAAGGCCCCGCGCTGGGTGGCGTTGAACGCGAGCACCGATGTCGTGCCCAGGGGGATGTTCCGCAGGGTGATGCCCAGCGAGGACACGCTGACAGAGTAGGTCTTGTCCTCTGCGGTCAGGGAGAGCTCCACCTGCTGGGAGAGATTCGCCGAGACTTCCACGGGTTCCATCGCGCTGTTTATCAGCACCGCGGCCAGCTGAAGTCGGACTGGCTCTGCAGGCTCTTCCGGTCCGACCGGCTCAGGCGCCGGCCGCTCTGTCGTGGCATTTTCGATTTCCACGGGGAGCCTCGCGCGCACCTCCTGCTGGAACACCAGGGTGGTGTGCCAGACCTGCCTGCCGTGCTCCCTGACCTGCCGGATGTCGCTCATCGCGAGCTCCTGCAGCACCGGGAACTGCTCCTGCAGCAGCAGCAGCGTGAGATTGTCGAACGCGGAATCGTTGAGCGCAAGCGCCGTGACGCGGTGGTATTCCGCCCATCCCTGGTAGCGGAGCAGCTCGGCATCGGCAAGAATAGGAGGGCTGGCCACCGCGCGGGAGAGGTGGTGCCATTCCGCGCGGGCCATCTCCGCGCCCTGCCGCTCCAGGGGAAGATGCGCGAGCGCCATGCGCTGCCCCTTCACGGTGTTGAGACGCGCGCGCTCGAAGAGCTTCTGGAACGGCGGGTCCCAGATGGCATCGCGCATCCTCTCGAAGCGCGGGCCGACGTCAAAGCCATTCTCCACGACGTCCGAGGCGAGGCTCGCGTTCGCCGCGCTGAGATACGCGGCCTCAAAGCGCTCAACGAGCGGGATGTACGAACCGCCGTGGCGGAGCGCGAACTCGCGCTCCAGCTCCGCGACTCTCCTTGCGGCGAGGTCGAGGTCAAATTTCCCGCGGTCCTCAGCGCCCAGGAGCGCGCGCTGGGCCGCCTCCTTCAGGGGCTTGAAGCGGTAGCCGAGCTGGCCTGGCATGGTGCCGGCCTGCGGAACGGAGAACATCGCGAAGAGGAGCAGCGCTGCAAGGAACAGCCCGAACACGAGCACCGGTCCGCTGCGCTTCATCGCCCTGTCCTGGACATGGGAGTATAAAAGCTTGCGGGGCCGACGGGGAACGCTCCTGTCGGCTACCATGGCGTACGAGTCCCAGACGGTCCCACCGGCATCCCGGATATTCTCATGAACGCGGCCGACCTCCGTACGGGACCGCGCCGCTTATAAACAAGCTCCCGCTTCGTCCTCGCCATGCCCGTCACCTTCAAGGAGCAGCCGGATGCGTCGGAGAGCATCGAGCGGATGCTCCACCCCTGGGTGAAAAAGTGGTTCTTCTCCCGCTTCAAGGAGTTCTCCCTCCCGCAGCGCTTCGGCGTCCTGGAGATTTTCTCCAGGAGGAACATCCTCGTCAGCGCGCCCACCGGAGCCACGAAGACGCTCACGGCGTTCCTGAGCATCCTGAACCAGCTGGTCATCAGCGCAGACTCCGGGACGCTGGAGGCGAGGACGTACTGCGTCTACATCTCCCCGCTGAAGGCGCTGAACTACGACATCGAGGTCAATCTCCGGCAGCCGCTGAAGGAGATAGAGGCCATCGCGGGGAAGAAGCTCGGCATCCGCGTCGGCGTCCGCACGGGAGACACGAGCGCGGCGCAACGCCAGGAGATGACCAGGAACGCCCCGCACATCTTCATCACCACCCCCGAGAGCCTCGCCATCCTGCTCAACTCCCCGAAGTTCAGCGCGCACCTCCTGCGGGCGGAATGGTGCGTCGTGGACGAGGTGCATGCCCTCGCGGAGAACAAGCGCGGGACGCACCTCTCGCTCTCCCTGGAGCGGCTGCAGCGCCTCTCCCCGGGGATGTGCCGCATCGGCCTGTCGGCGACCGTAGCGCCGCTGGAGGACGTCGCCGCGTTCCTTGCCGGCCTCTCGGGAGGGGCGCCGCGGGACTGCCTCATCGCGGACGTGCAGTTCCTCAAGGAGCTGGACCTCAAGGTCATCTCGCCCGTGAAGGACCTCATCAACTGCACCCACGACGAGCTGCAGAAGCGCACCTACGAGGTGCTGCACGAGCTCCTGCAGCAGCATCGCACCACCCTTGTCTTCACCAACACACGCAGCGCCACGGAGCGTGTGGTGCACCACCTCAAGGAGCGCTATCCCCAGCTCTACGGGGAGCACAACATCGGGGCGCATCATTCGTCGCTCTCGAAGAACATCCGGCGCTCGCTGGAGGACCGGCTGCGCAATGGCGAGCTGAAATGCATCGTGTGCTCCACCTCGCTGGAGCTGGGGATAGACATCGGGTTCATCGACCTCGTGGTGCTCCTCGGCAGCCCGAAGAGCGTCGCCCGCGCGTTGCAGCGGTGCGGCCGCTCCGGCCACCGGCTCCATGATACCACCAAGGGGCGCATCCTGGTGCTCAACCGCGACGACCTGGTCGAGTGCGCAGTCCTGCTCAAGAGCGCCATCGAGCACAAGATAGACCGGCTGCACATCCCGCAGAACTGCCTCGACGTCCTGGCGCAGCATCTCTACGGCATCGCCATCGTGGAGAAGATCGGCATCGACGAGCTCTTCGCCCTGGTGCAGCAGAGCTACTGCTACCGCTCCCTCCCGATGGAGGAGCTCATGTCCGTCGTGCGCTACCTCGCCGGGGAGCATGTCTCCCTGGAGGAGCGGAATGTCTACGCGAAGATATGGTACGACCCAGAGACCCGTATGATAGGCCGGCGGGGCAAGATGGCGCGGGTCATCTACATGACCAACATCGGCACCATTCCCGAGGAGACGTTCATCAGGGTCAAGCTCGGCGAGCTGGTCATCGGCACGATCGAGGAGGCGTTCCTCGAACGCCTGCGCATGGGGGATGTCTTCGTGCTCGGCGGAGCGACGTACGAATTCCGGCACGCCCAGGGCATGACCGCCTTCGTCAAGACCAGCGTCAACCGCCCGCCGACCGTGCCGAGCTGGTTCTCGGAGATGCTCCCGCTGAGCTTCGACCTCGCGAGCGAGATCCTCCGGTTCAGGTCCCTCATGGAGGACAAGTTCGAGCACGGCATGTCCAGGGAGGAGGTGCTGCAGTTCATCAACAGCTTCCTCTATGTCGAGGGCAACGCTGCCGAGGCCATCTACCTCTACATGCGCGAGCAGTTCGACTACAGCCGCATCCCCACCCCGAGAAGGATGCTGGTGGAGCACTACAAGGAGGAGCAGGACCTCTACATCGTGTTCCACTCCCTGTACGGACGCCGGGTCAACGACTGCCTCTCGCGCGCCATCGGCTACATCGTCTCGAAGCAGCTCGGCCGCGACGTGGAGCTCGGCATCACCGACACGGGCTTCTATCTCAAGCCACCGAAGCAGCCCAATCTCACGGGGATGCTCCAGGTCCTCAAGGCGGACAGGCTCGACCTTCTCCTCGCGGTGGCGCTGGAGAAGAGCGAGGTCCTCAGGCGCCGCTTCCGGCACTGCGCCACGCGCTCGCTCATGATACTCCGGAGCTACAAGGGCCGGGCGAAGAGCGTCGGGAGGCAGCAGCTGTCCTCGCGGCTGCTCCTCAAGGCGGTCGAGCGCATCTCGAAGGATTTTCCCATCCTCAAAGAGGCGCGTCGGGAAGTGCTCGAAGACCTCATGGACATCTCGCACGCCAAGGAGGTGGTGCAGCGCATCGAGTCCGGCGACCTGGCGCTGGAGGAGTCGTTCACCACAGTGCCCTCGCCCTTCGCCTTCAACATCGTGCTGCAAGGCCGCACGGACATGCTCAAGATGGAGGAGCGCCAGGAGTTCCTCAGGAGGATGCACCAGATGGTTCTTGCGAAGATAGCGCTCGAGCAGGGGAAGCGGCGCTGAGCGAGCCGAGCTCCTCCTGCAGCGCGTCGAGATAGCTGCCGAGCATCTCCTCGGTGATGTCTCCCATGTGGCCGATGCGCATGCTCGGCACAGCGAGCTTATTGTAGCCAGGGTCGAAGAGGTAGCCGCGGACGCGCATCCGCTCCTTCAACGCGCCGCGGTCCAGCGTCTGCGGCACGACGATGCAGCTCACCGAGACAGAAGCGTCCTCCGCTTTGGGGAAAAGACGGAAGTCCCCGAGCGAGCGTGTCCAGCGGTGGGTCATCGCTCGCATCCGCTCGTGTCTCCGGAAGCGCTCCGGCACTCCCTCCTGGTTCACGATGTACTCTGTTTGCACGAAGAGCTGGTTCGCGAGCGAGGTGCTCGTCGTGGTGAGGGTCTGGAACTTCTCCGCGCATTTCGCGTGCTCCAGGATATCCGTGGTGTACCCTCGTCCTGCGACGTCCTTTGCCTTCCGGAGCGCGGCCCTGCTCACCGCGGCGATGCCAAACCCCGCGGGAAGGGCGAGGCACTTCTGCGTCGACGACGAATACATCGCCACTCCTCCTTCCTCGATGAAGGTCGGAGCGCCGCCCATGATGCTCACCCCGTCCACCAGCGGCAGGGCGCCGTGCTCGCTGATGACCCTGCAGACGTCCCGCACCGACGTCATCACCCCGGTCGAGGTCTCGTTGTGGGTCACGGTCACCGCCGCGGGACGCAGTTCCTCAAGCTTGCGGCCGAGAGCCTTCAGGTCCACTGCTGCTCCGTCCGGGAAACGAAGGACCTCGACGTTGGGCTTGTTGCTCCTGGCTATCGCGGCGTAGAGGTCGCCGAACGCGCCAACGCTGACGCAGAGGAGCCGCTCGTCATCGCGCACAAGAGAGCGGACAGAGGCTTCCATGGCGTCACTGCCTGTCCCGGGGATGAGCAGCACCGCATAGTCCGGAGAGATGCCCATGATCTCGCGCAGATGCTCCATCGCAGGCTTCAGCCGCAACACGGCATCCTTGTCCCGGTGGCCGAACTCCGGCAGCAACGCTGCCTTCCGCACCCGCTCGCTCAGGTACGTCGGACCGGAGATGAAAAGCGTGAGCTCGTCGAAGCTCATCGCAGCTCCCTCCGTATCGCCGCGAGCATGGCCTGTATCTTCTCATGCACCTTGGGATTCGCGAGTCTCTCGTCCTGGAAGTCCTGGTCCCAGGTGTGCACCGTCGGCTGCACCACCATGATGCTGTCGTGGTAGGAGAGGATCTTCATCAGGTCCACGGAGGCCATGAAGCTCCGCACCCCTCCGGAGTTGCTCACCAGCCCTGCGACCTTGCCACGCATCCCATGCGAGCAGATGTCAACGACGTTCTTCACCACGCCGGAGACGGAGTAGTTGTACACCGGAAAGCCGATGACATAGGCGTCGCACGTCGCCAGCGCAGCGACGAGCTTCCGCGTCTCTTCCCCGTATTCCTCGAGGTCGCGGCCGTCGCAGAACTCCGCGTTCCTCTCGCGGAGGTCGAGCCATTCCACGGTGAAGTCCTTCGCCGCATCCCGCACCGCCCGCATCACCACCGCGGTGTGGGAATCCGGAGAGAGACTACCCTGCAGGAGTCCCAGTCTCACGAACGCTCCCTCTGGACGAAGGCGATGATGAGCGCGAACAGCGCGACCATGAGCCCGAAGCCGAATACGGAGCGAGCGTCGATGTAGCGCAGCGTCCCGGTGAACGCGGTGATGACGACGCCAAAGAAGAGGCCGTAGACGATGCTCTTCTCCAGGCGCAGGAGCATCACGAGCGAGGCCGCGATGGAGATGAGCATGATGACGATGTACTTCCCGCCCTCGTAGCGCTTCCGCTCCTGCTCCCACGCGAGCTGGCAGTCCTGCATCTCCATGTCAGTGGCGCGCTGCCGCTCCCAGCAGGCGCTCTCCTCCTCCTTGCACGGCGGAGCGATGAACCGCGGGTAGCAGGTGTTCTGCGGCTCCGCGGGGAAGAAGGTGTTCACCCCGAGGTAGACCATCGGGACGAAGAGCAGGCTGATTGCGATTGCGAACACGACCTTGCGCCATTCGAATGCCATGCCTACGGCGGGCGGCGCCGTGTTTAAGAAGTTTTCGAGCGCGGGGCTCCATGGAAACTTTCCGATTCTTCGGCCGCCGTAGGATATCTGCGTTGCCGGCATGCCGGGCATCCCCTCGCAGCGCGGCCGACCCTTTCCTCAACTCCTTCCGCGCCGCCGCGCGAAACATTTAAGAACCTCGCCAGCCGGGAAGGAGGGATGGCCACGTCCAAGGCGGCACTTGCCCGTTCCCCCACCGGGATTCCCCGGCTGGACAGCGCATTGCAGGGAGGCTTCCCTGTCGGCGGCGTCATCCTCCTCTCCGGCCAGGCCGGCACCGGGAAGACCATGCTCGCGATGCGGTGGCTCTTCGCAGGCGCAGCGCAGAAGGAGCCTGGCGTCTACCTCACCATGACCGAGCCGGTCAGCAAGCTCATCAAGCACTCCTCCACCCTCACCTTCTATGACCCAGCGGCGGTCGACAAGGGCCTGCTCGTCCTCGAGGACCTGCGCGCCAGCGAGGGCTTCCTCTCGCTGGAGAAGGAGGTGGGCAAGCCGGGCGTCGAGGCCCTCGTGGAAGACATCAAGGTCCTGGTGAAGCGCACCAAGGCGAAGCGCCTCGCGCTCGATTCGGTCACGGCCATCTGCCGCTTCCTCAACGACGCTCATCTCATCCGCCATTTCATCTTCAAGCTCGGGACGGTGCTGAGCTATCTCGGGTGCACCGCGCTCCTCGTCAGCGAGGTCACCGAGTCGAACTACTCGGCCTATGACGTCGAGGAGTTCATCTCCGACGGCATCATCCACCTCGAGCGCGGGAAGCACGGCGGCGCGCGCACCCTGGAGATTGTGAAGATGCGGGGCACCTCGTTTGAGGGCGCGCCGCAGCGGTACAAGATAACCGCCGACGGCATCACCTTCTACGAGCAGCCCTCGTTCGACGTGGGCAAGCTGAGCACGGAGCGGCTCGCGAGCGGCATCCAGGGCCTCGACACCATGCTCTGCGGAGGCATCCTCAAGCATTCGGTGACGCTGCTCAACGGCGCCTCCGGGACCGGGAAATCCACCTTCGGGCTCCAGTTTCTCATCGAGGGGGTGCGCGCGGGCGAACGCTGCCTCCTGGTCAATTTCGAGGAGGCGAGGGAGCAGCTCATCCGCAATATGCACACCGCTTTCGCCCAGGACCTGGAGAGGCTCGAGAAGGGCGGACTGCTCAAGGTGGAGTGCGTCCTGCCGGAGAGCAGGAGCATGCTCGACCACCTCGACCACATCCTCTCGGTCATGCGGGAATTCAAGCCCGAACGGGTGGTGCTCGACAGCCTCACCGCCTTGGAGAAGGTGGGCGGCAAGACGGAGCTCCTCTCGGCCACCAAGCACCTGGCGCTCGCCTTCAAGAAAGGAGGGGCGACGGCGATGCTCATCACCGCTGGAGAGGCCATCATGAACGAGGGGGCGGTGACGGAGACCCGGCTGTCCACCATCCCGGACAACATCATCCTCCTACGCTATGTGGAGATAGAGGCGAACATGCGCAGGTTCATCGCGGTGCTGAAGCAGCGCGGAAGCGACCACGACAAGGAGCTCCGCGAGTACGTCATCACCACCAAGGGCCTCGAGGTCCACGACCCCTTCAAGGGGATGCAGGGCGTCTTCACGGGGAACGTGCAGCAGACCATGGACCGCAGCGCGCTGGTCCAGGCCTTCCACGACCTCGCGAAGGGCTAGGCGACTCCGCTCACAGCGCCCGCTCGGCCGCAATGCTAGGAATGTCCGCCATTCCGGTGAGACAGCCGGGAACCCGTACGGGATTCCGGCCGGGAAGATGTGCAAGGCAATAGACAATATACAGTCAGATAATGTTACAACCGTAACCACATGATACCGTGTGCCCAGCGCTCACACATTCATCGAGAACCGGTCATATGGCTTCTCTCCGTAGATTCCTAGTTCCGTGTCCTTCGTGAAGCCGCATCTCTCGTAGAATCCGCTCACGCCCAGCTCGCAGAACGATTCGACAGTCAGCTCGCGGGCGCAGTGCTCCCGCGCGTATGCCCTGGCGAAGTCCACAAGCGCGCTCCCGATGCCCCTCCCCTGGCTGCGCACGGCAAGCGTCTCGATGACGCATGCATCGCCCTCGAGCAGCAGGCACATCGCGCCCGCGAGCCGGCCGGATGCATCCCGTAGCACGTGATACTCATCCAGATGCTTCGCGACGTATGCAAGAGTGTCCCATATGAAATCAGGCATGTCCAGGTGGAACAGCCTGTTCAGCTCAACTATCCCTTCCAGGTCCTCACGCCTCGCGCTCTGGACTATCACGGGCTAACTCCAGGCTTCCTGCCACTCGGTGCGGCTCAGCGAGAATCCCTTCTCCTTGAGGTGGTCCTCGATGCCCGGAAGGTGCGCGGCGCCGTAGAACACCCCGATGTTCCCGGGGGTCCCGGCGGCGATGAGCTCGTCGAGACGTCCAGTGACCTTCGCATTGCGCTTCTCCAGGATGACGCCCTTGCCGAGCAGCGCGTCGAGCGGGAGCATGTGGACCTTCTCCGCGAGCCTGCTGGTCAGCATGCGGACCATCTGCTTCCCCGCGAGGGAGCGGACCTTCTGCGTGCTGCCGGGAGCGAGCTGGCCGAGGGACTGCTCCGCGTCGTCCAGCTGCTCCTCGAAGGAGCGGATGAGTTCCTTGTACAACGCGCTTGAGGTGAATGCCTGATTGTACAACAGTCCCTTGGAGGACGCGGCCATCTCCTGCTCCGAGAGGTCGCAGTGCTCCCAGTTCAGCGGGAGATGCTCGTAGTCGATGGCCTCCATCTGGTAGGCGAGCCCGAGCTGCGCCGCTCCTACCTTGTACGCGCGGCGGAGCAGCGCGAGATAGTCGGGAGTGCTTCCGGGAGAGGCTTTCACCGCCTCGTAGAGCACGAGGTCCAGGGAGTCGAGCCGCTGCCTCATGGCATCGAAGTAGCCCTGCTCCGCGAGGTGGATCGCTCCCGCGAGATGGATTTCCTGGCCCCCATTCCCGAAGACGCGCACCGCGGTCTCCAGCGGCGAGTCCTCCGAGCGGATGTAGTCCGCGAGGCGACCCTTGCCCATCAGGTATCTCCCGAGACCGTATGCGGCTCCGGCCGCCCCGGCGACCGCGATGACCTTCTTGCTCATGCTCCCACCTCGGCGCGAGGGAATGGACTCCGGTTTAAAAGCTTCGCCATTGGCTTTGTGAGTCGCGCGGAGGGTCGGCCGCATTGCGGAGGATGTCCGCCATTCCGGCGAGACAGCCAGGAACTCGTACGGGATTCCGGCCGAGGGGAGATTTTCTGCGAAGCCGCCCGGGCACAAGCATTTAAATAGTGCCCGGCAATCCGGAGGACCATGGCAGAGCCCACCCCGCAGGAGCAGGAAGCCCTTCAGGAGCGCTATCTGGAGATGAAGCTCATCGAGAAGGAGGCGGACAAGATGAAGACCAGCCTCTCATCCGCAGAGGAGCAGCTCCACGACACCCAGCACACCATCGCCGCGCTGGACGACATCTCGAAGGTCAAGTCCGGCGAAGAGGTCATGATTCCCCTTGCCAACGGCATCTTCGCGCGCGGCATCATCCAGAACACGAAAACCCTGCTCGTCGGCATCGGGGCCCAGGTGGTGGTGCAGAAAGACGTCGAAGCGACCAAGACGCTGCTCGAGAAGAAAATCAAGAGCATCGAGCAGTACCGGGAGGAGGTCGCGCAGGCCCTGGTGCGTCTCGACGAGCGCGCCCGGCAGATAGACAAGGAGATGCGCTCCATCGCCCAGAAGTACCAGTGACATGTTCGGCATTCTCAAGAAGAACCTCCAGGGCATCATCCGCAGGTTCACGGGCAAGGCTGAAGAGCCGCCTGCCGGGGTGCAGAAACTCGCGGAATCTCCTGAGACGTCATCGGCCGTGCCGCCTCCGGCCGAACTGAAGCCCGAAGTGATTCGCAAGCCGGAGCCGCCCAAGCGCGAAGCGCATCCCGCGGTCACCAAGCGTCCGGAAGCCCGCATCGAACGGCTTGCACCGCGCCCCGAGATGCCTGAACAGCCATCGGCCGCGCAGCGTCCCGAAATGCGCAGGCCTGCAGAGACTCTGCGACCGGAGCGCGAGCATCCGGCGCAACCGACCGTGATGCCCGCGCATCCCGCAGCGGAGAAGCTCTCGGAAGTGCAGCCCGCGGAAATCGCGCTCCCTCGCGTCGAACGCCCGGAACCCCCGAAGCGCTCCCTGCTGGACAAGGTCCGGGAGCGCATCGCCACCACCACGCTCTCGAAAGAGGATTTCTCGAAACTGTTCGACGAGATGGAGATGGCGCTGCTGGAGAGCAGCGTCGCGCTCGAGGTCGTCGAGCGCATCCGCGCGGACCTGGAGCGGCAGCTCGTCGGCGTCCCGCTGCCTCGCGGAGGGCTGGAGCGCGCGGTGCGCCAGGCGCTCTCGAAGAGCGTCTCCGGGCTCTTCGTGCAATCCCCCGGGCTGCTGCAGCGGATTCTCACGCTCGCGGAGAAGAAAAAGCCTGTGGTGGTGCTCTTCGTCGGCGTGAACGGCAGCGGCAAGACCACCACGGTGGCGAAGGTCGCGAAGCTCCTGAAGGAACGCGGGAAGAGCTGCGTGCTCGCCGCCGCGGACACCTTCCGCGCCGCCGCCATCAACCAGCTGGAGGAGCACGCGAACCGCATCGGCGTGCGGCTGGTGAAGCATGATTACGGCGCTGACCCGGCCGCTGTCGCGTTCGACGCCATCCGCCACGCCGAAGCGAAGGACATCGACGTGGTGCTCATCGACACCTCTGGCAGGATGCACAACAAGGCCAACCTCATGGAGGAGATGCGCAAGATCCTCCGCGTGACGAAACCGGACCTCAAGGTCTTCGTCGGCGAAGCCACCACCGGAAACGACGCGGTCGAGCAGGCCAGGGCCTTCAACGACGCGGTCGACCTCGACGGCATCGTCCTCGCCAAGGCCGACGTCGACGAGAAGGGCGGCGCGTCCATCTCCGTCTCCTTCGTGACCGGCAAGCCGATTCTCGCCCTGGGCACCGGACAGGGCTACGACGACCTGGCGGACTTCGACCTGGGCCACCTGCTCGATGCGCTCGGCCTGAGCCAATAAACTGGATTAATTTACCTACTTAAAAGAGGTAAATTTATAGACACAGATACCCTCTCAACATGCATGGACGACGTCAGACCATGCGGAACGGGCAAGGCGCTGCTGGAGGAGGGCAAGAGCATGGAGAAGCGCAGGCCCGGATGGGGACGAGACTATATCGAGTGCGCCGTCCAGGAGCTGCGCGCGTATCTCCGACTCTTTCCGAACGCGGAGAGTACGAAAGACCTCTCTCGTGCCTATGACGCGCTCATCACCTTCTCGGCGATTGACGCCCCGGCACAGAGCATGCGGCTCCAGCAGGAGCGGGCAGCATTCCTCGGGAGCCTCAGTCCGGGGCGAGTCTCCGAGAACGGCCGGTATATCGAGGAGGTCCGCAATGCTCTGGAGAGAGGCACGACTCTCCCTGGCATGCAGTTGGCTGACCGCGCATCCTATCTGGCGTCGCTGGAGCAGCTGCTCGACAGCGCCGCGAGCATCGAGGACCATGGTTTCGCCCCTGAACGCAGCCCCTACGCAGGGGGAGGCGCGTTCTACGCAGCCGGTGGCATCCTGAAAATCATCCCCGAAGACCGCGGGAAGCTGGAGTTCCTCCGGGAGAACGGCTCTGCGCTGAGCGTCGCGATGCGGCAGCTCGCTGCGCAGGTGGAAAGCCCCGTCGAGGACAAGCTGCTCGACTGGTCCCTCTTCCTCACGGAACAGCCTGCTCCGCTCACTGGCCCGGCCAGAAGCCATGACAGCAGCTACCTGCACTAGTCGCGTATGACGCGGATGGCATGCACCGGGCAGGTGAACTGCTCGCGCAGCGCTGCCAGCGCCTCTTCGGTCATGAAAATCGCGAACACTCCTGCGACGCGGGAGCGGGTCTGCTCGCAGAGGTCGCGCAGCGCGGAGACCGTCGAGCCGCTGCGGATGACGTCATCGACGATGAGGACGTGGTCGCTCTTGCCCAGCAGGTTCTCGGGGAGGAAGAGCGGCATGGTCCTGGGCATCGCTCCCGCGGTCCGGGAGGCGAGCAGGTTGCCCTTGGTGATCTCCTGGGAGTTCTTGGCGTAGACCGCGCGGCAGCCGAACGCATCGGCCATCTTGATGGCGAGCGCGATGCCGTCCGAGGCGGCGGTGAGGACCTTGTCCACATTGGGCTCAAAGAGCCCGCTGGCCTTGTGCGCGATGAGCGCGAGCAGGAAATTGTTGGTCAGGATGGAGATGGTGACGCGGTACTTGTTCTCCGGCAGCAGGCTCATCTCGTCAATCATCTTGTCGAAATAGGTCTGGTAGAAGTAATCGATGATCTCCTGGGCGCGCTCCTCCCGAGGCAGGACATAGCCGTTGACGTAGCGGTTGATGACCCCTATCGGAAGCTTCAGTTCCCGGGAAAGGGAGCGGAAGGTCCTCTCCTCTTTCAGGGCCTTGAGGCAGTCTATCGCAAGGAGCTTCCTCTTGGCGGTGCTGAGCCCCTCCATAGGCACGATTTTGGCCTAGTGGGATTTAAATCTTTTGTTTTTATACACAAATATGGGTATTGTACAGGAGTTTGCAACGCTATACTGACTCAGCCATCTCCTCCCGGACCCGGGGAGCGCTGTTCCCGTACACCACGCGGAGCATCCCGCCCAGCCGCTTGCGGTAGGGCAGCACCGGCTTCTGCATGGTGGTGAACTTCAGGAGGTTCAGCGCCTCGGGCCGGGTGAAGCGGTACTTGCCCTTGGGGTCGCTCAGAATCTGCACGAATTCCCGGACAATCACCTGCGCCCGTTTCCTTCCCTCCGGGCCCTTCCAGTATCCCCTGGGAACGTGCTTGAAGTAGTGCGGCTGGAATCCCATGTCGGGGTAGGCGAACATCGCGGCCCGGATGTGGGAATTCTTGAATCGCAGATTGAGCAGGTAGCTCAGGGAGCGGTCGTAGGGCAGGATTCTCCGCTGGAACATCCGGAAGGTGAGCCATTGGGGCATGCTGCCAATCTTCCTCTTGTGCTTCCGGTCACCCCACACCAGCAGGTCCACGAACTCCCGGAGCGCCTGCCCGGCCAGCTCCTCATTGAACTTCCCTCCCAGGAGCCACATCCCGCGGTAGTTCCGGAAGTAGTAGGGCTTCAGCTCCTTCTCGGGGTAGCAGGCCATGATGAGGTCCGCGAGGTGGCGGAAGCAGACCTTCGCGCAGCGCAGGTGATGCGCGTACAGCAGCCTGAAGGACGCCCGCTGCATCACCTCGGCAAAGGTCATGCCGAGCTTCTCCTCCAGCACATGACGGGTCAGGATGACGCAGTTGAGCCTTCCCTGCTCCCCGACAAACATGCCAGGCGAGAAACTCTTGCGCTGCCGCGAGAACTCCTCCAGAGTCTTCACCAGGAGCCGCTTGATGAGGGGATTGAAGCGGTAGAGCTCAGGAAGCCCACGGCCGGTACTCTTCTTGATGAGCTCGGCAAGAAGGTTATTCGTCAGCACGCTGGGCGCCCAGCGGGTCGCGGCCTCGCGCACATCCCCCTCAAGAATCCTGCTGAGGAGCTCTGCCTTCTTCGCGCGGCTGAGCCGGTAGGCATCGCCAAGAAGTTTCCCATTGTCACGCTGTCGTTGCAGCAGCAGAGTCTCCATCTTCCCCCCCTGAATCTTAACCATAGTGAATATATTTAAGGTTTGTGGTACTCCAGCAGCAGGAGCTGCTGCCAGAGATAGCCGTCCTTCTCCACCAACGAATCGCGAAGGTGCGACTGCCACTGCGCGTCGGTGAGGAACTCATAGACCTTCACCGGAACGCGCTTGGTGAAGAGCAGCCTGCGCTCAAGACCGGAATCCAGAGCGACAGCATCGGCTGCGGCGAGCGCGTCAAAGGCGAGGGAAGAGACATTGAGGAGCAATCTTCCTCCCGGCGCGAGGAACTGGTGCGCATTCCTGATGAGCTTCTCGAAGAGCTGCGTGCCTTCGAAGTGCGCGCTGTTCTCAAAGGGAAAGCATGCTCCTGGCTCGGCGCGGGCAGGCCTCGGGAGATAGGGCGGGTTGCAGGCGACGAAATCGAAGGGCTCTCGCCGAGAGTGCTCGTCCAGGGCGGCCATGCCTTCCCCTACCTGAGTAGTCATGCTAAGGTACGAGCCGCTCATGGTCTCGCGCGCGCACGTGATGGCGATTGGATTCAGGTCCGCCAGGAGCAGGTGGCTGGTGCTCACGCTGTCCACCAGGTAGCGTGCGATGGCGGCATTCGCGCAGCCGATTTCCGCCGCGTTCCTGATATGGTCGAGCTGCTCGCTTTCGATAATCACTTTCGCGGCCAGCCGGAAGAGGTCGGTATCGATGCTCGGACTCCACACGCTCGGGTATTTCTCGGTGTCCATCCTGGTGGCCGTGCGGTCGAAGATGTTCACCCTGAGCGGGTCTTCCAGCAGGTAATTGAGCACGTCAGGATGGCGCTGCTCGCGATAGATGCGCTGCCTGTCCGCCATGAGGACGGCATCCTCCACGCTCGAGACTCGCAGGGCGAGCTGCTCAGGAACACGGGGCCTGCCATTCGACCGGAAATCGTTGAAACGGGAAAGCAGCTCCGCGCCGTCAAGACTCTGCCTGCTGCGGTAGTCCTCGCTGAAGAGCGTTACCTCTCCACGGTCCGCATAGGCCGCGAGACGCTCCCAGCTGCTGCCGTACACCTGCGCAAGACGCGTCCCCTGGCAGGAAAGCGTCTGGTCGAGCCTCGCCTCGGGGACGGAGTCCGCCGCATCACGGAGCGAAGCAGGCTGCGGTTTCCGGTATGCCTCCAGCAGCTCCCCGAGGTTGGCCGGCTGGAGTTCAAATATCATGGCAAAAGGGAACCTCAGTCCGCTTAAAAGCCTTCGGTCGCAGCGTTTTTAAAGCGGCCGGCGCTCCTCCAGCCGTGCTACTCGGCATAGAATCAACTGCGCACACCTTCGGGGTGGGGATTGTCCACAGAGGCAAGGTGCTCGCGAACGAGAAGTCCTCCTACACCACGCAGGAAGGCGGCATCATCCCCTGGGACGCTGCCCAGCATCACGTGGACAACTGCGCCGAGGTCGCCGCTGCGGCGCTCGCCAAGGCCAAAGTGAATCCGAAGGAGCTGACGGGCATCGCCTTCTCCCAGGGGCCGGGCATCGGCCATTCCCTCCGCATCGGGGCGCTCGCCGCGCGCTGCCTGGCCCGGACGCTCGGCATCCCTCTCGTGGGGGTGAACCACTGCATCGCCCACCTCGAGATAGGGAAGCAACTGACGGGAATGGCAGACCCGGTGCTGCTCTACGTGTCAGGCGGCAACACCCAGGTCATCGCCTGCGATGCGGGGAAGTACCGCATCTTCGGGGAGACGCTGGACATCGGCATCGGCAATCTTCTCGACGCCTACGCGAGGCACCTCGGCCTCGGATTCCCGGGCGGGCCGAAGATAGCTGCCCTTGCCGCATCAGGAAAGAAGTTCGTCGCCCTGCCCTATGTGGTGAAGGGCATGGACCTGTCATTCGGGGGGCTCCTGACGCACATGAAGCGCATCTCCGGGGGAGAGCACGCCCGCGAGGACCTGTGCTACTCGCTGCAAGAGACCGTGTTCGCGATGTGCTGCGAAGTGTCGGAACGTGCGATGGCGCATGCCCAGAAGGGCGAGCTCGTGCTCGGCGGAGGCGTCGGGTGCAACACCCGCCTGCAGGAGATGTGCAGGGTGATGTGCGAGGACCGCGGGGCGCGCGCGGCGTGGCCCGCGAACGAGTTCCTCGTGGACAACGGGGCGATGATTGCGCTGCTCGGCGAGAAGATGCTCGCCGCGGGGCTCAGCACGCCGCTGGAGAAGAGCGTCATCCTGCCGTACCAGCGGACAGACGAGGTCGAGGTCACGTGGTGATGTATCTCCGGTGCCTCCCCTGAAGGCTCTGCTCCACCACTCCCAGGCGATGCTCCACCACGCCTAGCCTGGTATCCATCCCTCCGATACGAGCGCTCAGCCCGCGAAGTTCGGCTCCAATCTCATCCAGTCGTCTTGCGACCTCGTCGAAGCGTCGGTCCACCTCATTGAAGCGCTCGTCGAAGCGCTTCTCGAACTGCTCGAACCTGCCGCCCAGCTTGGACAGTCCACGATGCACCGCGATGCCGTGCCCGATCAGCCCGGTGACAAGCGCGACCAGCAGACTCTCCGTCTGCCAGCTCCCGCCGAACAGCTTGCGCAGGAGCTGGAACGCGACGAGCGCGTACGCCAGGAATGCGATTGCGTACATCACCCAGCGCACCCAGTCGTCGCGCATTCAGCCGCCCCGCAGCAGGGTGATGAGATAGAGGACCAGCAGCACGATGAGCACGCTTCCGACGATGGTGAGCGGGTCGAATCGTGGCATGCCTCACATGGAATGCACAGCGTTAATAAGGTTTTCCGGCTGCGCGCCGAAACCTTTTCGGGAGCGGCGACCAGGCGAGCGCAGGGCCGGCCGCGCGGCGGAGAATCTCCGGGACTCCGGAAATCCGTGGCTCCTCGGACCTTGCGGTCGGATGATGAGGATTTTCTACGGCGTGGTAACCTTTTTAAGGCGCCTTCCAATCTCGCGGTGCAACGGGGCTGTGGTCTAGCTTGGCATGATACGCGCTTGGGGTGCGCGTGATCCGGGGTTCAAATCCTCGCAGCCCCATTTCGTCAATGAAGATATCCCGGCTCGTCTTCACAACACGCGATGAACGTCTCCAGCCAGTTCTCGTCCATCACGTCCCACTGGTCGCGGTCGAAGGGCGGAGCGAGAGTGACGGGCGATGCGGCGGGAGGCGCCACGTGGTGGTAAAGGGGGCTGCGCTCCCCCAGCACCTCTTCGAGATGAGACCGCAGCCGGTCATCCGGCACGTACATCATGAAGCGCAGCACCGTCACATGGCCGGGATGCGGCATCTCCTTTCCATAGGTGCACGGCCAGAGCTCCGCGAGCCTGCCGTATTTCTCGTCGCTCTGCGCGAGCCATCGGAGGAAGCCTGCCTCGAACCCGCTCTCCGGGACGAGGTACTTGCGCTGCTCAAGACCGTTGGCCTTGTACGCCCTGCGGACGCGCATGAGGGAGGGGAATGCAGCACGGCATAAAAAGCTGCCTGGGAACTCGGCCGCGCAATGTCCGCGCTGGCTCGCCGGGATACCGGATGCAATGCGGCCGCTCTACGGCATCCAGCGGAGCACCACATAAATCATGAGCATCACGAACGCGAACACGAGCGCGATGGCGAGCCGGTGATGCAGTCTCTTCCGCGCCACGCGCTCCACCTCGCGGACCGAGAGCCACTGCCCATAGGCCTCCTTGAACTCCTCCGTGCTCTCGGTGTCCTCCTTCTGGATGCGCTTCGTGTCCTCTTTGGAGTAGCGGAATTCCTTCGCTCCTCCGGTGCGGCCCACTTCCGGCATGCTTCCGGGCCGGACCGGCGGAGATATAAAGGTATCGGCCAGCGCGAAGGCATGCTCACGCTACTGCTCGGGATAATCGTGATTGTTGTCGAGCTTCCGCGGCTGAGAAGAGCGGGAGGAGCGGGCGCGGACCGGGGCTCCCTCATCCTGGTACTGTGTAGCATCTTCCTGGCGCTCGGGGCAATCCTCGTCCTGCGCAGCAAGCCATCCATTGCCCGGGAACTCATCGGCAGCGCAGTCCTGCTCGCGGGATTCTCCCTGCGCACGTGGGCCATCCGCATCCTCGGCCGGCACTTCTCCGTGAAGGTCGCCCTGCAGGAGCGACACGAGCTCGTGACCTCGGGGCCCTATGCGCTCCTACGGCATCCTGCGTACACGGGCCTCGCGCTCGAGCTGCTCGGCTTCGGCCTCGGCATCGCAGCCTGGCAGGGAGCGCTCGCGTGCCTCATCGTCGCTCCTTCCCTCGCGTACCGCATCGCAGTGGAAGAGCGGTTCCTCACGGCAGCCATGGGCGAACGCTACAAGGAATACTCTGCGAGGACAGCCCGGCTCATTCCGTGGCTGCTATGAGGCGCGCCGCCCACACGAACATTCCCGCGCTCCAGGCGAAGGGCTGCTCCGCGCGGTAGAGCGTAGTGCGGAAGGGCTTGCCGTCCTGGGTGTAGACCTCGTGCACCCCGCCATGCTCCTCGATGAGTTTGGCGATGCACTCAAGCTCCGCGCGCGCCTCTGCGCGCAGTCCCACGCGATGTCTCGCGACCGCGTCCGCGCAGCCCAGCCACAGCCAGCTCAGTCCGTTGTGGTACGCGCCGTTGCCAATCCAGCGCGTGACGCGCTCGACCAGCGCATTCGGATACGCAGGGTCATTGGTGCGCAGCGGCACGGCATCCATCCCCCTCGCGGATATCTCGCGGTGGATGCTCCGCGCTTCGTCCTCCGATGCGATGCCCCAGAGGGATGCGAGGACATTCCCGCACGCGGAGAGACTGTCGTGCAGCTCCCCGTCATGCCAGTCGCTGAAGTAGCTCCCGTTCCAGAAGACCTCGTGGATACGCCTCTTGAGCAGCCGGGCCGCGTCGAGATATTCCTGAGGGGACTTGCCTGCCATCTGCGCCAGAGAAGCAATGGCCTCGAGCCCGCGATAGGCGCAGACGTTGGTGAAGAGCACCTTGCCGCGCTTGAGCACGGTCTCGCTCCAGTTCTGCCCAAAGCTCTCCTCGACAAGTCCGTCGCCGTCCTTGTCCCTGGCGAGCAGCCAGGAAATCGCCTGCTCTGCAGCGGGAAGGCAGTCCTCAAGGAAAGCGTTGTCGCCGCTGGCCATGATATAGTTGCGCAGGGCGTCGACGAAGAGCGGGTTCTGGATGCGCGACGGGTCGGACGAGAAGGCTCCGGAGTACTTCGGCCGGGCGTGCTCCAGGGGCAGCCGGAACCCGAGAAAGCGGAGGGTGTAGAACGGAGGCGTGACCTTGCGGGGGATGAGGCCGTCGCGCCGCTGGTGGCCCCGGTACAGGTCGAGATTGCTCCTGACCATAGCATAGTCCTCAAGAGCCAGCGCGCCGAGGGAGGCAAAGAAGGAATCCCAGCTCCAGTAGACCTGGCGCACGCTCCCGGTGAGGATGCCGCGTCTGGCATAGCACACCCGCAGGCCGCGCTTGGCCAGCGAAAGGGCCACCTCCAGGCTCACACGACGTCATACCCCGGTCGGATATATTAAGGTTTTTATAGCGCCGGATGTCTCGCGATGCTGCGGGGCTGTGGTCTAGCTTGGTATGATACCTGGTTCGGGACCAGGTGGTCGAGAGTTCGAATCTCTCCGGCCCCACTTGTCCATGTATTCATGCCAATCAATATGAGTGTTTATACATTAACGGAATACATTAACGGAAGCTTTAAAAAGCTGCGCGCCCGGGTAAACCCGATGCCTCACGGCCTCATCGGGTTGCACGCGTTCCTGGGGGAATTCGGGATATTCGCATTCCTCTGGCTCTTCGTGGAGTTGCTCTCGCCGAACGCCCAGCGCGTCCGCCGTGCGAAGATTGCCGCTGCCCTCGGGACGCTGCTGCTCTTCGCCGCCTGGCTCATCGGCGGGTACTATTACGTGACGTACTATGGACCCGAGGTGAAACCAATCATCAAAGCCGGTCCGCAGCCGGTCGGTCACTCGGTGTTCATGGAGGTGAAGGAGCACATCTTCCTCCTCCTGCCGGTCCTCAGCCTCCTCACGCTGGGTCTCCTCATGCACACGGACGTCCTGAAGGATGACTCCTCCAGGAAGGCCGCGCTGCTCCTCAGCATGCTCATCATCCTCATCGGGCTCTCGATGGCCGGGATGGGCTACGTCATCTCCACCTCGTTCCGTGCCGCGCTCGAGGGCATGCATGCGGTGCCCGCATGAAACTCCGCGCCCTGTTCCACGCCGGCATCGCGTCCATGCTCCTCACCGCCGCGCTCACCGTATGGGGCGAGCTCAGCGCGGGCTTCAAGACGCTGCTCACGGGGGTGACGGGGCACCACTGGGTCACGAAGGGCGTCATCTCCCTCGTGGTTCTTGCGGGAGTGTACGCCCTGCTCTCTCTTGTCTATGACGAGCGCTTCAACGCGGAGAAGGAGACGCGCAACGTCCTACTGAGCGCGGTGGTCGCCGGCATCGTCATCTCCGGTTTCTTCGTCTGGCACTTCCTCAGCGCGTAGCTCATCGAGGATGTAGTCCGTGAGACGCTCCACGAAGTACTGAGCGAACTCCCGCTCGTGGTCTCCCGCGCCGCTGGCCGCATGGCCCGCCTCATGGGTGACGGTCCTGGCGAACTCCCTCCTGTCGCCGAGCAGGGCACGCTTCACCCCGAGGATGTGGACATCGCGAAGCATCCTGCGCTCCACAAGATGGACCCCCATGGAGGACTCCACCTCCCGACCCGAAGGCAGGTACAGCCCCTCGTACACCCGGAGCTCGAAGGACGTCGTCAGGAGGCTCTTCCGGGCGATGCGCTTTCCAAGCGAGAGCAGCTCGTGCTCCGCTGCGGTCAGCTCATCGAGGGGTGTCCACCGGTACTCTTGCCTCTGGAGCACGCTCTCCGCGCCAGGCACCCCTACGCTGGACAGATAGTCCGCGACATGCAGGTTGAGACCGACCGGGCGCATGCTCATGGCTTCGGCGTCCGCATTGATGTTGGAGTCCCTCCTCGAAGCGAGCACCGCGTTGTCGCCGAAGAGCGCGAAGAATGCCTCCTTCCATGCGCGGCCGCCGCGCGAGCCCTTCGTGTCCTTGAGGGAATCGAACTCGAGAAGCGAGGCATGGGGCCGCTCCCTCGCAGCGGTGATGACGCCGCTGATGACTTCCCGGGAGGTGCAGTCCGTGAGCAGGGAACCCAGGCGGTAGAGCACGGTGCCATGGTTGGCGAATCTCCTGTCCGGGGTGATGTCATCGATGCTCAGGTCGTAGCTGAACAGCGCATCTATCTCCTGGACGGCGATGCCCTTCACGAACAGCCTCGGCTTCTCTGCGGCAAGGATGCGCGAGGGCAGCTCGCTCCAGTATCCCGTGCTGCTGTACAGCACCTCCGGACTGGCGAAGTACAGCACCTTCTCCGGCAGGGCAAGCGCCTCCTCAAGCAGTTTCCTGTCCGGATGCGGGAAGAGTGTCCTCGAGCCCGAGATGCGAGGGAGTCCATCGCTGACGCGGAAGCAGAGCCGCTCAACTTTCTCTCCGTCCACGCTCATGTGCTGGGCATAGGGCACCGCTTCCCAGTCCCGGGAACGCAGGCGGACCTCGATGCCGTTGCGGAGGCAGGCCGCGGCCAGCATCTTCAGGCCCTCCCCGAACTGGCCCGCGGACTTCGCGTCGCGCTTGGTGCTGTACAGCAGGGAGAGGAGCTGGGCGTCGTACCCGGGACCGTCATCTGCGATGCGAAGCTCATCCGCATTCCGGCCGGAGTATTCCAAGAGAGAACTCCATGTTCCCCCGTGCAGCGCCTGCACCTCGGCCCGCTTGCCCCCGCTATCCGCAGGGAGATGATTCTGCACCGCGTCCAGGATGATGCGCTCGAGCCCCCAGGACTGCTCGCGATAGGACAGCGTGACAGAAGTCTCCACCTCGTAGGTCCCCATGGCACGCGGGAGTGGAATGTTCTTTTTATTATTTACTATTAATAAGTAGTTTTATAAGAAACATTTAAATATCTGGGAATCATCTTCTTCTCCATGGTCACCTGGCTCTACCGCTGTCCGAACGAGGATTGCGACACCTATGAGAAGGTGGATTTCGAGGCCTTCTACCAGTCGGTCGGCAGGGCGGAGAGCGCTCCACGCCCGGACTGCCCGTGCTGCTCTTCGCCGTTGGAGAAGATGCTCAACGGCGCGCCTGGCGTCCTGACAGGCTATGCGGGCAGCGCGGGAGACACTGCGCGCGAGGCCACGTCCGCAGGGATTGCATCCAGCACACACCCGACTGTTCCCGTGGACGCCACCTGCGAGGACATCCGGAAGCTGCTCAGCGAGTGATATCCCTGTCGCTCGGCCGAAGAACAGTTTTACATCAACGGTATATTTTATATATGCAGAGGGAGACGGCCCTCATGCATGCACATATTCCCCTTCGAGCTGTTCCGCGTCTTCGCACTGGTCCTCGCAGCTCTCGTTGCTCCACTTGCATTTCTCCTGGTGAGACGAAGGAAGATGTGGCGGATGGGAGTCGCTGCCTGCTCCGCCGCGCTCTTCGTACTGCTACTATATGTCGGACTGTTCGCCGGGAAGGCCACGGCGATGCGGCCGGCCATCCCCTATTTTGGCCGCGCCCAGGGCCCCTTCGAGCATGGTCCAGAACTACCATTGAGCAGTGCCCTGCAGTTCTTCCTCCATCTCGGGGGATTCCGTCAGGTGGCGGACATCGCGGCCAATCCTGCTGCTATTCCGGAGCCGATTTTCCGCCGTGAGAGCATGCATCTCACCTTCAACCTGACTGCCGAGGAGGTCCTCGCTGAGGTGACGAACGGCAGTGTGGTGAACTATTGGACATTCAATGGTCAGGTGCCAGGGCCCCTGCTGCGCGCGCGCGTAGGAGATACCATCACTGTCAATCTCCACAATGCCATGTCCAGCCTGCATACCCACAGCGTTGATTTCCACGCGGTAACGGGACCAGGGGGCGGCGCGGTGTTCCTGCAGGTGCCTCCTGGCGAGACCAAGTCGCTCACCTGGAAAGCGCTCAATCCCGGCCTCTACGTCTACCACTGCGCATCCTCGCATTCCGTCGCGACGCATATGGCGCACGGCCAGTACGGCCTCATCCTCATCGAGCCCGAGGGAGGGCTCCCTCCCGTGGACCGGGAGTTCTATGTGATGCAGGGCGAGATTTACACGCGGGGAGACATCGGCGATAAGGGGCTGCAGGCATTCGACACCAGGAGGATGCTGGACGAGCTTCCCACCTATGTGGTGTTCAATGGGAGGGTGGGCTCGTTGCAGGGCAAGATGGAGGCCAGAGTTGGTGAACGTGTCCGCATCTTCCTGGGCAACGGCGGCGTGGGCAAGGTGAGCTCCTTCCATGTCATCGGAGAGATTTTCGACGAGGTGTATCCTGAGGGAGCGATGGGCAGCGAGACGCACAGGAATGTCCAGTCCACCATCATCCCCGCAGGAGGGTCCAGTATTGTGGAATTCACCGTGGATGTGCCCGGTAGGTATGTGCTTGTGGACCATGCGCTCGCACGGATGGACCGGGGTGCTTGGGGGGTGCTTGAGGTGAAGGGCGAGCCCGCGCCGGACATCTACAAGCCGCATGTCAACGGGTGAAAGGAGTCGTGTTGCCGAGAAGACCTCGGCCGGAAGGAAGCGCAGTCCCCCATGGCTCTGCTGGCATACCGAAAATTCTGAGCGACGCGACCGCTTCTCCCCCTTTTTTGCCGCAGGCTAGCGAGTGACGTCCTGCACGAATCGCTGCAGCTCCGCGGCTTTACTGCTGGTCTCGAAGTGATGCCGCACCGGGAGGAGCATCTCGTTGAGCGACTCCCCGACGGCTTTCTTCAGGTCCGCAGGGTGCACCTCTCCCCGCTGGTAGGCCGATTCCAGTTCCGAGTATGACGCGAACGTGACCGTGCCGCCGAATCTCTCCGGGCGCACGAGCTCCATCGTCTGCAGCTTCGGAAACACCAGGTAGCGCGCGTACTCCAGCACGGGATTCTCGGCGACCTGCGCCGCGGGACAGTAGGCCTTGGCGAGCTTGCGTTCCACCTCCTCGGGAGCGTCCATCATGAAAATCGCCGAATCCGGCTTCGACTTGCTCATCTTCAGCTCCACCACGCGGTCGGCCTTGTCCTCGCCTGCGGCGGCAGAAGGAGTCCCGAGGCCCATGAGCATGTGGTGCGACACCACAACAGGTTTCGGATAGCCGAGCTGCGGCGCGAGCTCCCGTGCGAGGATGTTGACCTTCCGCTGGTCCAGGCCGAGCTGGCAGATATCTACCTTCATGTGGAAGATATCCGCGGCCTGCATGCAGGGATAGAGAATCTGCGCTGCAGAGAGCGCATCGGACTCCTTGCGCCCCATGATCTGCGCGCAGCGCACGATGCGTTTCACGGTCGAGAGCATCGCGATGCGCACCACCAGGCGCCAGTACTCGGCGTCGTTGACCAGGTCGCTCGCCCAGACGAACCTGACCTTCTCGAGGTCCATCCCGCAGGCGCGCCAGACCTCGATGAAGTACTCACCGACCTTGCGTATGCGCTCCAGGTCACCGCCCATCTTGTTGTTCGCCATCGCGTGCCAGTCCGCGACATAGAAGATGAAGCCGCATCCCGCCTTCGTCAGCGCGTTCACGGTGTGAGCGCGCATGAGACCCTGGGCGACGTGGATGCGTCCCGAGGGCTCGAAGCCGTCATACGCGACGGGATTCTTCTTCGCTGCGAGAAGAGCCTCCAGCTCCTCCCGGGTGACGAGCTCCTCGGCGACCGAGGAGATGAGCGCGAGCCGTTCCTGCGTGTCCATGGCACCTGACCGGACGACGCGCGCTTATTAAGCTTGCGACGGCCGGGAGAAATGCTTCGCACATGGTCGGTTGCGTCGCTGAGAATCATCGGAATCACGGCGAGACCGCGCGGATACCGGCATTGCGGCCGACTCAGGGATGAAAGTCCTAGACGTGGCTGAACATCTCCAGCAGCAGCTCTTCAGGCTCGCGGACCCGAAGCGCCCCGCCCCGCAGGCGTCTCTGCAGGTACTCGACTGCGGGTATCCGAACGGAGATGTCGGCCAGTGCCTTCCTCTGGACATCCGCTTCCCATCGGGCGCCGAGATGGAGATAGGCGCGGCCGAGCGCGAAGCGGCCGAACGCCTCCAGGTACGGGGAGCCCTGCGATGCGGCCAGCGCGGCCTCAAAGACGGGAAGCGCCTGGCGGGCGGCAGCGTCCACGTCCCCGCGCTCGCGCAGCGCCCTCGCGATGCCGAGCATCCCGCTGGCGATGGCGTAGAGCGGCTCGCTGTCCTGACGGGCTACATCGTGGATGGGCCGCACAGCCAGGTCCTGGTCGTACAGCCACGCCGAGTACCCTCCGAGAAAGCGCTCCAGGGCATCCTCCCTCCCGGCGCACCGCACCGGAAAGTCGTTCCCGGGAATCGTCCCACCGGAGAACCTCCCGGACGCGAGCTCCTCCAGGGTATAGCGGTGGTAGCTCCCTGTGGACTGCGGGGCGTCAGGAGATGTCCGCCTCGCGACGTACACCGCAAGCTCCTCGGGAACCAGCACCGAGCTGCTCATGGTCCCGGGCCTGCAGATGGTGTTGCCGAGCGGCCGTTCCCTCCCGGCGAGCAGGTCCATGCGGTCACCGAGCAGGGATGCCATCCCCTCAAGCCCCACCGGGCCGCCGTCGAGCAGCTGCATCGCCCGCTCGTAGCGCGCCCTGCTGTGGGCGAGGAATGCCGCATACGGGGCCTCGCGCTCCCGGAGAGCAGTCTGGTAGTGGTTGGTCTGCACGATGCGCTCTCCTTGGGGAAGGCGCAGCCGGGCGCCCTTCGCGGAGAACTCCACCGCGACCGCTTTCCGCTGAGGGCCGCTGGCGATGAGCAGGGTGCAGCCCGACGCCGCGCGATGGGAGAACGCGATGTCCACTGCTTCCTCCAGCGAACGGGCGCGGCGCGCCACATCATGGCAGATGTTGATGATGCTCCTGCCGGCCGAAGAGCAGTCCAACGACAGCGCGATATGAATGGCGACGGCGATGCCCGATTCATTCATCGCCGTGAGGCCGGCGGTGGGGAGTCCCGCGGCGGTGACGGAGAGGAACCGCTGTCCGCCGGCAGGCTGATAGAGCACCAGCAGAGGACTGGCTCCGCGAGGGCTGTCGTAATCGAGATTGCGTCCCATGACGAGCCTGCCGTCCTGCGAGGCTCCGCCCCACGCCGCCGCGCTGCTGCAGCCGAGCCCGCTCAGCAGCGCCTCGAGCGCGGAGCGGGAATGCTCCGCGGCGAGCTGGCCCTTGAACATCGCCGAGGCGAGGTGCAGCGACCAGTCCGGCGTCGCGAGCACCGGTGCGATGTCCTCGTACGCGAGGCCCGTCGCATCGCAGATGCCCTGCATCTCCTCCCGCACCTCGGAAAGATAACCTCGCTCCAGCGGGAGGAGATAGCCACGCTCAAGGCGCTCCAGAAGCTGCACCGCCCTAGGCGAGCCGCCCAGACGGGTGTGGCGCAGCTTGGCGGAGAGGTAGGAGCGATAGAATGCGAAGCTCTCCGCGAGGGCGGCGCCGGTGCGCTCTCCCCGCTGGTAGCCCATCTCGTAGGGAGTCCCTTCCAGGACGAGGCAGGGGATGTCCTGCTCATAGTATGCGGGCATCAGCCTGCTCCGGCCGGGAGAGCTATTTAAGATTTGCCTCGGCGAGCAGAAAGGGGGGAAGCAGTCGACCGTGTTGCCGAGCATCATCGGCATCCCGGCGAGACAGCGCGGGTAGTGCGCGGCATTGCGGCCGGAGCACCGAAGGGTTTCTCTGGAACCGGGAAAGCTTAAATACGCCAAGGCATCGGGGAGCATGGTGCGCAGAGGCCAACTGAGCATCATGCTCATCCTGGGCGTGGTACTCCTTATCCTCTTCGGGATGCTGTTCGCGCTGCGGGACATCCTGCTGCAAGGCAAGGTCAACCCGGCTCTCGCCGAGGTGAGCGAGGACATCCCTCCATCCCTGCGGTTCTTCCTCATCGAGCTGGTGGAGGACGCGGTGCGTTCAGCAGCCATCGAGGTCATCGCGCCCCAGAGCGGGTACCAGGACGTCTCCCGGGCGCGCACCGACATGGACGAGGAAGCCCGTTCGCAGGTGCTGAACGAGTATCCGCGCGTCCACCCGGTGAGCTACTACTACCTGCTCGGGGAATACGCGATTCCCACTCTGGAACAGGTGGAGCGGGAGCTGAACAGCGAGAGCTGGCTCCGGCTGAATGCGACCCTGAACCTCAGCGCCTTCTCGCAGTACGAGATCATCGTGCTGAACGTCTCGCAGAACGTCTCCTGGCTGCTGAACGTCACCATCGCCGAGGAGACCGTGATTGCCACGCTGGAGTTCCCGCTGGAGCTGCGTTCCGGGAACCAGCGCGTGCGCATCCCGAACATCACCGTCATCCTGCCCCTGCGCGTGAAGCATGCCCGAGACATCGCGGAGTGCATGGTCGACGCGATGGTGTGGGACGACAACGAGCCGCCCCAGGCCTTCAGCGCCTGCCGGCAGCCGAACTTCTCGGTGCGCAGCCACGGCATCTCCCCGCTCTCGGACAAGGGGGACACCTTCATCGCGGTGGTGGATGACCTCGTCGGGCAGAACACCGCGCAGCCCTTCGAGTTCCAGTTCCTCGTGTGGCGATGCAGCGGGAATTTCCGGGACGACGCCGACCCGCAGCGCATGCGCGTCTGCGAATACGCGTGCGCGCAAGAGGTTCCGGAAGCGGTGGCGCTCGGCATCTGCCAGCAGGAGAGCCGGTGCGCGCACTGGGTTGCCGGACCGGGCAGCGCGGTGAAGGGCAACGCTGCAGGCAGCGGAGCGCGCGGCATCATGCAGCTCATGTCCCCGAACTGCGGCGACAGCATGGTCGACGGCCATACCATGGACCGCGAGGACCTCGAGGACAACATCGAGTGCGGGACGCACATCATCCTGAGCAAGCGGCAGGCATGGGACGGCAGGAGGTACTGCTGCCCCTCCACCTGCGCCTCACCGGGATTCTGCCCTCCCCTGAGCCCCCGCCCGATGAACGCGCCGCAGGGCACCCATGTGTGCTGCGAGTTCCCCGCTCACCGCTGCTGCACGAATCCGGGAGACTGCTGCCAGAACGGCCCGGACGACGATTGTGATACGGATTACTGGGGAAACCCCACAGAAACGAACTGCTGCGACGATGGAGACCCCGTGGGGAGCGCCTGCTGCGGGCCCGCGCCGCCCATGAGTTCGGATGGGCGGCGGACCATCATCGACAGGAACAGGCTCACCAAGGACGCGACCTACGGGGACTGGGACGCGGCCATGCGGGGATACTACGGCTGGCTCTGCGCGGACGGAATCTATGCGGATTGCGTCGTCCAGAATTATGTGGAAACCATCCACGGCTGGATCAAGGCAATGGATTACCGCGACTACTGTCACTCCTCGCGCTCAGAGCCGTTCGGATTCCCATGGGGGACAGACTACATAGGCAAGCGGACTCCATATGGATGCTGCGCGCCCCCTTCCAGCTTCTGCGCCTCGCAGCGCCTGACCTAGTCCCGGAACATCGCCCGCCTCACGCCGCGGCGCAGCAGGGGCTCCATGAGCCAGGGGAACAGCTCGTACAGCCGCACGTAGAGCCAGAACAAAAGCGAGGGATAGACCCTGCGCCGGGGCCGGCGTATGCATCCCACGATGACCCGCGCAATCTTCTCCGGGGACTGCATGAGCAGATGGCGCTGGAGCCCCGGGCGCAGGCGGAGCTTCTGCACCGCCGCATCGAGGAACTCCGTCGCGACAGGGCCGGGGGCGACGACACTCACCCGGATGTTGTCGCCGCGAAGCTCCATACCAAGCGCATCCGAGTAGGCGTTGAGCGCAAACTTCGTGCCGCAGTACGCGCTGTTGAACGGCAGCGGAACTCCACCAGAGACCGACGAGACGTTGATGATGTGGCCGCTTCCCTGGCGCCTCATCACCGGGATGGCGGCCCGGCACGCATAGTGAACCCCGAAGAGATTCACCGCGAAGATGCGGCGGAATTCTTCGGGAGAGATGTCCTCCGCGCGGCCGAAGATGCCGTACCCGGCGTTGTTCACCAGGACGTCGATGCGGCCGAAGCGCTGCACGGCCTCCTCGACAAGCCGCGCCGCCTGCTTCTCATCCGCCACGTCAGTGGAGAGCGCAACGGCCCGGCCGCCCTGGGCCGTGAGCTCCGCGCAGAGCGCGTCGAGCCTCTCTCTCCTGCGCGCGGCAAGCACAACAATCGCTCCCTGGCGCGAGCACTCGCGCGCCAGCGCTGCGCCTATCCCCGCAGAAGCGCCAGTGATGACCACAACTTTATTCGAGAACACCAGACTGCTCCGACCGCTCCCGATTCTTCCTGCGGTTGTGCCAGTGGACCCACAGCGGATACAGCACCGGCGAGAGCGCGAAACCCAGGGTGGCGCCGACGTTCCATGTCGCGACCGAGATGGGGGCGCGCTCGGTCTCCGGGACATGGCTCCTTCGCTCCTTGTAGGCCTTGGCCCGCTCCATCCCGATGGAGTAGCCGTCAAACTCGCGAGGAGTCGGCCCCTCATCCCTCAGGACCTCCTGCAGGGTCTGCACCGGTTTCATGTAGTGTGCCAGGCTCGGCCAGTCCGCCCCTATGAGGATACCGTTCTCGATGTCCTCGCGGTAGGTGTCGACCCAGTGATAAAGTTCCTTGGCCCGTTCTGCGCCAGTGCTTGCAGCGCGCTTCGCCTGCTCTGCGCCTTTCGAGACAATCTGTTCAAGACCCTCGCGTGCCTTGCGGAATACCCCTCTCATGGGGGGAGAGGATGCCCAGCGCTTTTTAAGGGTTGCGCACGACGCGGCCCCGTAGGGAGATGACGGCCGAGCTGCTCAGAAGCAACGATACCGATGAGGAAACCGGACGCTAGGGATTCCGCATGATGCGCTCTATCAGGTCCGGCAGCTCCTCGCTGCCGTGGAAGCGCCGCACGTGCGCGCAGTCCGGGATGTCCCTGTTCCAGGGCCGGTCGCGGAGCAGGAGATGCTGCCCCTCCCGGATGCGCGCCGCGAGGGCGGGGTTGTCCTCCACGAGAATGTCGTAGGTGAGCTTCAGGCTGCTCCCTCCCTGGCGGAACGCCCGGTAGGGGATGCGCTGCTCACCCAGCCACTGCTGTATCTCCTGCCCCTGCGCGTCGGAGGTCACGATGTCGAAGGCAGCGAGCTCCTGCATCGCCCGGGAGACTCCTTCGTCCACCGTGGGAACCTCGCGCCAGCGCTCCTTCCACAGCTGGAATATCATATCGGTGCAGTCCTGGGGCGAGAGGCCGAGCATCGCGGCCTTGGGGCCGAAGGACCAGTCAGAGATGTCCTCGAAGGTGAAGGGATACGCGCCGCGCTCGCGCAGCTGCCGCTCGTAGGTAGCGGAGATGCGCTCGGCCCAGAGATGGTGCACGTCCGCGATGGTGCCGTCGACGTCGAAGAGGATGTCCATGCCAGAGGGAACGCGGCGGGATTGAAAAATCCTCGCTACATGCGCTCGGGCGCCTGGATGCCGAGCAGGTCCAATCCCGTGGCAAGCACGCGCCGGACGGCCATGACGAGCAGGAGACGTCCCTCGCGGGAATCGCCCTGGAGCACCGGCAGGGCGTTGTAGAAGGTGTTGAAGCGCTGGGCCAGCTCCAGCAGGTAGCTGCAGAGCACGTCAGGCTCCATCCCCCTCACGGCGCGCTCCACGGCGTTCGGGAAGGCGGAGAGCTGGACCATCACGGCACGCTCGCGCTCGTCAGCGAGGGTTGCAGCACGCTCTTCGGTGCAGGAAGGCAGTGCGATGCCCTGCTCTTCTGCCTTGCGGAGGATGGCGCAGCTGCGCGCGTGGGTGTACTGCACGTAGGGTCCAGTTTCACCCTCAAGGTCGAGGGCCTGGTCGATGTCGAAGGTGAGGTCCTTGTTCCGGTCCAGCTTGGTGAGGAAGAAGCGCAGCGCTCCGACCGCGAGCAGCTCTGCGGTCTCCTGGAGCCATGCTTCGCCGCGGTCCGCGTTGCGCGCCTGGCTCTCCGCGTAGGCCTTCCGCTTGAGCTGCTCCATGGTATCGTCAATGGTGATGAACCATCCCTTCCTGCTCGCGAAGGGCAGCCGCTCCTCCCGCTTCTCCTCTTCGCTGAGCACGAACCCGAAGTGCTCCAGAGTCCGCGGGGTGAGATACACGACACCATAGGGGAGGTGGACATACTCCCGCTCGCCGGTGAAGCCAAGCGCCTTGAGCCCCGCCTTCACGACGTTCTGCTCATGGCTCTGGCGCTTGTCGATGACGGCGATGGAGAGGTCGTAGTTGCCGAAGTCCGGCGCCCTCGGCATCTCCGATGGAGAGGATAATGTGGTCCAGAGCCACCTGCCGTTGGGCTGCTCCGCGAGCGGCGCGTAGTAGAAGTCCTTCCCGAGGATGCCGAGCTTCCACATCGCGTACACCATGTCCTTCGCGGCGTAAGTCGCGGTGCCGTCGCTCTTGATGAGCACCGCAGCCTGGGTCTTCAGGCCGGAGAAGCCCTCCAGCTCCGAGAGGTCGAGCACCAGGCAGCCGTCGTGCTGCCCTCCCTGCTCGGCGTGCACGTGCTGCGTGTTTTTCAGGCGCGAGATGCCGTGCTCGAAGAACTGCAAGTGCAGGATGTCCGTCTCCCAGTTCACCAGGTCGAAGTAGGCGCGCATGCGCCAGCAGCTCTCCAGCTGGGCGAGCGCGCATCGCTCGGTGTAGCGCCGCTGGAACTGCGCGACCGGATTGCCGCCTGCCTCTATTTTTCTGCTGACGTCGACGCGCAGCGCCTTGAAGCGCGGGTCGTCCTCCTCCTTCTGGCGCATCTCCGTGTAGACCCTGCCGCAGTAGTGGTCGAACTTCTCGCCCGATGGAGGCTCTTCCGGCACCTGGTAGTGCAGATGCCCCACGACGTTATAGCCGATGTTCACCCCGGAATCGTCGCCGTAGTTCACCGCGTGGACGTGGTTGCCCAGGAAGCGGTACAGCCGCACGAGAGAATCGCCGATGCACACATTGCGCGCCTGCCCGATGTGCAGCGGCTTGTTGGGGTTGGCGTTCATGTACTCCACCAGGATGCGCTTCCTCTGGATGGCGCGGCCGAAGTCCTCGGCAAGGGCTGCGGAGAGGATGGTGCTGTTCAGCGCGGCGAGCCGGAGGGTGAGGTTGAGATAGGCGCCCGCCGCCTCGGCTTTCTCCACGAGCTGCTCTGCGCGAAGCGCCGCTGCGAGCTCCTGCGCGATGGCCTGCGGAGCCTTCTTCAGCTGTTTCGCCAGCCTGAAGCACGGCAGCGCGAAATGGCCGAGCGCAGGGTCCGGGGGAATCTCCAGGAGAGGCTCGATTTCCTCCTTGGAGAGGCCGGCATGGCGCGCGATGCGCTCCGCCACCTGGCTGCGGAACGGGAGCATGCCTCGCGGAGGAGAGGCCCTCTTTTAAAGTTTCAGTGTCTCCGTCTTGTAGAAACGCAGAATCTCGGCAGCGATGCCGTACGAGTTCCAGCCTGCGCTCGCCGGCATCCCGGGAATTCTCAGCAGTGCGGCCGGACGGCCCCTGACATATTCCGCCCGCCGCGCACCGTCAACCTTTATAAAGCGGACCGGCACCCCCTCATCATGGCCGACGGTCTCGAGGGCATCGTGCAGCGCCTCTCGCGGGGCGTGAAGGAGGCGGCCGCGGGCATCGCCGACGGCGTCGGCTCCCTCTACTCCTCGTACGTCAAGCCTGTCCTCTCTGCGGGGTACGACGGCGTCAAGTACGCCGCGGGATGGGTGAAGGACCTGCTCATGGCGAACTTCGTCGGGCACGCCGCTCGCGACACCCTGGACAACATCTCTCTCACCTCTGCGCTGGTGGACCAGCGCAAGCAGTTCTACCGCGGGCTCGCGTTCGACCTGGTGAAGGACACCGCGCTCATCGCCCTCGGCGTCCTGGGCGTCGCTGCCGGCCCGCTCGGCTACCTCGCCGGAGGCGCGCTGGTCGCGTACGGCGTCGTCGACTTGCTCGACGCCGGGGTGCGCTACGGGGTGCACAAGGCCTCCGGGGAGAAGCTCTATCCCTCGCCGCTCGCCAACGAGCTCTGGTGGCTCTGGTACACGGTGCCGTGGGCGCTGGTGCAGGGCGTGAAGGGAGCGTACCACGCGCTGCGCCGGGACCAAGCAGCTGCCTAGGAGCGCCATGGACTTCCGCCGCGCGCAGGAGTTCCGCGTTGTCTCACCGGAATACCGGGTATTCTCCAAAGCTCGGCCGACATCCTGAACGTGCCCGGGAAGCGTCGCCGTCGCAAGCCTTTATAAACGCGCGTCTCCCACCAGAAGACGTGGAGAAGCGCGTCGACCCCGAGGTCATCGGCAGGGTGCTGCGGGAGGCCATCGGCATCACCATCCCGGAGCTGAGCGAGGACCTCACCTCGCGGCTCCGCGACCCGCTGCTGGGATTCGACATCCATCCGGAACTGCCCTTCAAGAGCGCGAAGCGCAGGTTCAAGGAGGACTACATCCGCGCGGCGCTCCAGCGCAGGTTCGGCAACATCAGCGAGGTCGCGCGACTCCTGAAGCTCTCCAGGAGGACAGTGCACCGCCTTGCCGAGCAGACGGAGGTGCGGCGCATGCGCGAGGACATGGCCCCCGCGCGGTACTTCGCCGAGCAGGACATCGGAGCCGCAATAGGAGAGACCATGCGCGAGTACGCCGATGTCCTCCACCCGAGCAGGCTCGAGCGCCTGTACGAGAAGGTGCCCCAGCTCTCCGCGGAGCTCCTTCGTGACGCGGAGTACGAGCCGATTCCCCTGGAGGACGCCCTCCGGGAGTTCGAGCGGCGCTACCTCATCGCCGCGGTGAGCCGCCACGGCCCGGTGCTGAAGGACGTCGCGAGGAAGACCGGGCTGCGCTACGAGACGTTGCTGAGGAAGCTCCGGGCGGTCGCATGAAACGCATCATCCTGGACACCAACATAATCATGGCTCCCGCTGAGCTGCATGTGGACGTCTACGAGGAGCTCAGGAGGGTCTGCGACTTCCCCTACGAGCTGTGGACCGTGCGTCCGGTGATGGACGAGCTGGAGAGCCTCGCGCACGGAGACGGAAAGGTGGCCCGGGCGGCCCGCACCGGCATCACCCTCATGGCAAGCAAGGGCGTCCGCATCCTCGAAGGAGACGCAAAGGTTAAAAATGCCGACGAATTCATCCTTGCCATTGTCCAACGCGACCGCGACCTCGTCTGCACCGCAGACCGGGGGTTGCGGCGGGCGCTGAAGGAGCGGGGAATCCCGCGCATCGCGCTGCGGAAGCGGCGGGTGCTCGAGATCCGTGGGCAGTAGCTCCTCGGGCGCATCGACGAGGACAGCCACTGCCCGGAAGGAAAGACCATGTACTACAGGACGCAAATCAAGGACTACATCCGTGTGCCGCCAGACAAATTTGACCTGCCAAGGGACGAGTCGGTGCTCCAGATGATCAAGAAGACCTACGAGGGGCACATCTCCAAGCAGCTGGGAGTCGTCATAGAGGTGAGCAAGCTCATCGAGATAGGTGAGGGTGTCATCATCCCCGGCGACGGCGCGACATACTACGACACGGCGTTCGAGCTGCTGACGTTCAAGCCGGAGCTGCAGGAGGTCCTGCCGGGCAGGATAACCGACATCGCGGACTTCGGCGCGTTCATGTCCCTGGGACCCATCGAAGGCATGGTCCACATCTCCCAGACCATGGACGACTATGTCTCCTTCAGCAAGGAGCGCGTCCTCACCGGAAAGGACTCCAAGAGGAGCCTCAAGGTGGGCGACCTCTGCAAGGCCCGCATCATCGCCATCTCCTA
This sequence comes from Candidatus Woesearchaeota archaeon, assembly GCA_018302335.1. Classification (GTDB taxonomy): domain Archaea; phylum Nanobdellota; class Nanobdellia; order Woesearchaeales; family JAGVZT01; genus JAGVZT01. The sequence continues at coordinate 48,970 of JAGVZT010000002.1, forward strand.
CAAGGACCCGAACAACCCGAAGATAGGGCTGACCATGCGCCAGCCCGGCCTCGGACGCCTGGACTGGCTTGAGGAGGACACCACCAAGAAAGCGGGGGGGAAGAAGAAATGAGGCGCAAGGTATGCAAGGACTGCCGCGTCTTCGTGGACGGCGGCGAGTGCCCCCTCTGCAAGGGCAGCCAGTTCACCACGAACTGGACGGGAAGGATCACCATCATCGACGCGCAGAAGAGCAGCATCGCGAAACGCATCGGCGTCGCCCAGAAGGGCGAGTACGCCATCAAGACCAGGTGATATGACATGAACATAGAGATCATCGAGAAGACAGAGCAGCCCCTCCTGGACCGCCAGCTCGTCAAGGCCGCGCTCACCTTCGAGGGAGCGACTCCATCGAGAAAGGACACCATCGCAGCCCTCGCGAAGGAGCTGAAGGCAAAGGATGACCTTGTGGTCGTCACGACCATCCGCACCATCTACGGCAGGACCCGCGCGCTCGCCACGGTGCACCTCTACAAGAGCGCAGACAGCGCAGCGAAGCACGAGCCGCAGTTCCTCGCCAAGCGTCTCCTCGGCAAGCAGGCACCGAAGGCGGAAGCCACAGCGGGTGGGGCCTGATGGCGGACAAGAAGCCGGCGAAGAAGAAGGGTGCTGCGCGCGTCTCGCGATTCTACGCGATTTCCGGGGACAAGCTCACCGGCAAGAGGAAGGCCTGCCCGAAGTGCGGCCGAGGAGTCTTCCTCGCGGAGCACAAGAACAGGCTGACCTGCGGGAACTGCCACTACACCGAATTCAGGAAGTGAGCGAGCGTCTCCATCGCGGCCTCGAGCTCCTGCTCGGGCAGCTGCCCCAGCTCTCCGCGCACTGCTGAAAGCAGGTCGTCCCGCGCATCCTCCGGGGTCCCGGTGACCGCATTGCCAAAGTACGCCTCCCGCGGAATCCTCAGCGGCTCATAGGAGAGCAGCTCGGGCATTGGCTGCTCGGAGAGATTCCAGGGCTGCTCCAGCCGTCTCATGCTCGCAGGGGGCGAGTCGCGCACCTCAAGTCCTGCGGAGGTGAGCGCCCTCTTGCTGCTCGACTCCTTTCCGCGCTCCAGCGCCTCGCACAGCGCAAGGTGCTCCTCCGGCGGAACGGTCGAGTAGACCCGCCTCCCTGAAGGGCCAATGAGCAGCGACCTCGTGAAGAGCTCGTTGCTCCGGCTCAGCACGCGGTACTCCAGCACGCTTCCGTTCAGCGAGAGACGCACCGCGTCGAGCCTGGTCTCGATGCGCAGCGGCTCAACGGACGGCGTGAGATAATCATCGGAGAGAGGACCGGACGTAGAACTCTCGTGACTGTACCCCTTGCGGCGGTAGAGCAGCTCCCCCCCGGGAAGGGCAAGGGTGTGCTCACGGCCGGGGATGATGTTCGGAATTTCATCCATTTTACTCCCATTGGGAGGTTAATTATAAGAAACTTATGCAGCAAAAATGGAAAAAATGCACCGGCCGCAGTGTCCTGCGCTTTCCGCGCTGTCCCACAGTCATCCCGATGATTCCGCGCGGCCGGTGCTCAGCCGCGCTCCAGCGCCTCGAGCGCAGGCAGCTTCTTTCCGGAGATGAGCTCCAGGAACGCGCCGCCCCCGGTGGAGCAGTGGGCGTATTTCGCCGTGAGGCCGAGGCGCTCCACGACCGCGAGGGTGTCTCCCCCGCCGGCGACGACCTTCGCCCGGCCCTCCGCAAGAGCGAACGCGATGCGCTCCGTGGCCATCGCGAAGGCAGGGACCTCCGCGAAGCCGAGCGGGCCGTTCCACAGCACGGTCTTCGCGCGGCCCAGCTCCTTGAGAAAGGCCTCCGTGCTCTTCGTCCCGAGGTCCAGGCCCATCCATCCCTCGGGAATCATCTTCGAGGGTGACTCCTTCATCGGAGAGTTGCCCGTGGCGTCCGGGGAGATGATGCAGTCCTCCGGGAACAGGACCTTTTCCCGGAAGAGCCTGTCGTGCAGCAGTTCGCGCGCGCGGTCGAAGTAGTCCTGCTCCACCAGGGAGGAGCCCACGCTTCCGCCTTCCGCGGCGAGAAAGGTGTAGGGCATCGCCCCTCCGACGAGGATGCGTTCCGCGAACGGAAGGAAGCGCTCGATGACCGGGAGCTTGGTCTCCAGCTTCGCCCCCCCGAGGAGGACCACGAGCGGCTTCGCGCCCTGGGCAACTGCGTGGAGCATCTTCAGCTCCTTCGCCATGAGCAGGCCTGCGCACGACGGCAGGAATTCCGTTATCGCCGCAACGGAGGCATGCGCCCGGTGCGCGGTCCCGAAGGCGTCGTTCACGTAGAGGTCCGCGTGCGCGGCGAGTTTCTCCGCAAAGGCCCGCTCGTTCTTCTCCTCCTCGGGATGGAACCGGAGATTCTCGAGCAGCACCACGCGCGTCGAGGGGACGGGCGAGAGACAGTCATCCACGAACCCGACCTGCTCGCCGAGAAGCCCGTGCAGATGCGCAGCGACCGGCCGGAGGCTGCTCTTCTCCTCCCTGCCCTTCGGCCTGCCGAGATGGCTCATCAGGATGACCTGCCGCGCCCCGTGCCTCAGCAGCCAGCGCACCGTGGGGAGACTCTCCCGGATGCGGGTGCCGTCGACGATGCGGCCGGACTCGAGCGGGACGTTGAAATCGACGCGGAGGAGCACGCGCTTTCCGGCAACGTCGACATCCGCAAGGGTGGCGTAGGTCATGCTGTGACCCTCGTGAACGCTGCTGATTATTAAATCCTAGCGGTGAGGGTTCCTGGACCTCCTGCGCCGCGGGCTCTCAGAGCCAGCGGGTGAACCACTGCTCTGCGGCGCGGTACATCTCCTCTCTCTTCGGCCGCAGTCCGTGGTCAGCGCCCTCAAGGATGAGTCGCTCTTTGGGCTCAGGCGCGGCGGTGAAGAGAGCTTCCATCTCGCCTAGCGGCACAATGTCATCTGCGGAGCCATGGATGAAGAGCTTGGGGCATTGAATCCGCGCGACGCACGCAATGAGGTCGAGCCGCGCGATATCAGGCCAGAACCTCGGGCCGAGGCGCGTGGACCTCCTGGCTGCGGAGACTCCCTCTGGATGGTACTCCTTGCCAAACAGGGCCGCGATGACTTCCTTCGGATGCGCGATGGAGCCCATGAGGACCATCGCGTCCACCTCGGGAGACAGCGCGAGCGTGACCGCGGTGCCGAAGCTCTGCGCGAGGATGCCCACCTTTCCTGCTCCCCGCTCTCTCACGAAAGAGAGCATATCGCGAAGGTCATCCCGCTGCTTCGAGAGCGTCGTCCCCACGTAGTCGCCGTCGCTCTCGCCGCAGCCGGAGAAGTCGAAACGGAACGCAGTGAAGCCTGCCTCGGCGAGATGCGCGGCCAGTGTGTCGAACATCCCGTACTCGCTCTTTGTCACGCCGAACCCGTGGACGAGGAGCACCGCTTTCACCGAAGGAGCGGCGGGGAGCGTCTCCAGGCCGACGAGCCTCTCGCCGCTGGCGTTGCGGATGGCCACCTTCCTCTCGCGCATCATGCGTGTCCGATGCAAAAGCCTTATTAACGCTTTCCTCACTCGCGGGGCATGCGCATCATCGCAGTCATCGCGCTGCTGCTGCTCGTCGCCTGCGGAGGGAACACCATGAAACGGACCACGGTCGTGCTCAGCACCAACCAGGGGGACATCACCGTCCAGCTCTACGACGACCTCGTGCCGCAGACCGCAGGAAATTTCAGGAAGCTCGCGGGCGAGGGGTTCTACGACGGCACGATTTTCCACCGCGTCATCCCGGGCTTCATGCTCCAGGGCGGGGACCCGACCGGCTCCGGCAGAGGAGGCCCGGGATACTCCATCGAGGACGAGTTCCACGCGAGCCTGAAACACACCAAGAAGGGACTGCTCTCCATGGCGAACGCAGGGCCGAACACCGGCGGGAGCCAGTTCTTCATCACCCTGGCGCCGACGCCATGGCTCGACGGGAAGCACGCCATCTTCGGCGAGGTCGTCTCCGGGATGGAGGTGGTCGAGGCGATAGGAAGCGCTCCGACCGGCCCCGGAGACCGGCCCGTGCAGGACGTCATCATCGGGAAGGCGAAGGTCAGCTAGCCATCAGGCGGAGCAGGTCCACCAGCCGCGAGGAGAATCCCCACTCGTTGTCGTACCACGCGAGCACCTTGACGAAACGCTTGCCGAGCACGCGCGTCATGGGGGCATCGAAGATGGCGCTGTGCGCGTTGCCGATGATGTCGGTGGACACGAGAGGGGCGTCGCTGTACTGGATGATGCCAAGCATGCCGTCCGAGGCGGCCTCGGCGAAGAGCTCGTTCACCGCTTCGACCGAGGTGTCCCTGTTCACGCTCGCGGTGAAATCGACCAGGGAACCGCACGGCGTCGGGGCTCGCACCGCGAGTCCATCAAGACGCCCCTTGAGCTGCGGTATCGCCTCGACCACAGCAGTCGCTGCTCCGGTCCTGGTCGGGACGAGGTTCAGGGCGGCGGCGCGCGCCCGCCGGAGGTCGCTCTCCGGGCCGTCCACCAGCCGCTGGCTGCTCGTGTAGGAATGCACCGTGAGCATGAAGCCGTGCTCGATGCCGTAGGCGTCATGGAGGACCTTCACGATGGGCGCGAGGCAGTTCGTGGTGCAGCTCCCGTTGCTGACGAGCGTATCGTTCTGGGTGAGGCTCGCCTGGTTGACGCCCATGATGATGGTCTTCACGCCCTTCGCGGGCGCAGACACGAGCACGCGCTTCGCCCCGCCGTCGAGATGCTTGCCCGCGCCCTCCCTGCTCTCGAAGAACCCCGTGCTCTCCACGACGACGTCGATGTCGAGCTTCTTCCAGGGCAGCCTCGCGGGGTCGCGCTCCGCGAGTATCTGTATCTCGCGGTTGTTCACCAGCAGATTGCCTCCGCGCTCCTCCACGACGCCGGGAAACTTCCCGTGCACGGAATCGTAGGTGAGCAGGTGGGCGAGGGTCTTCGCGTCCGTGAGGTCGTTGATGGCAACGAACTCAAGATTATCGATGTGGTGCGCGGCACGGAACGCGAGTCTTCCGATGCGCCCGAAGCCGTTGATGGCGACTCTCATGGCGGGACGGGATTCCCGCGCGTATAAAAAGGTTGGGGGGGCTGAGCAGAGAAATCCTTCCGGCCGCGATGCCGCACGAGGTCCGGGTTGTCCCGCAGGCATGCCGGACATCCTCAGCAGTGCGGCCGTGACCTGCGCTACGACGAGAGAAGCACGCGGCTTCCCGGAGAGAGGGTCCATCTGTCCACGAACCCCGCGCTGACCTCCAGCACGTACAGCACCTCATCGCGTGAATAGGTGACCTCGCACGGCTCCGCAGTGCAGGGCTGCACATCCTCCGCGATCTGGACGATGCGTCGGTCCTCGTCGATGAACAGCATGTCGAGCGGGATGAGCATGTTCTTCATCCAGAAGCCGACGACCTGCGGCTGGTCGAAGACGAAGAGCATGCCCTGCTGCTCCCCGAGAGACGCGCGGTGCATCAGGCCGAGCTCGCGCTCGGGCTGCTCAGCGACAACCTCTGCCCGGACGCCCACCGGGCCCCGGCCGCCGTCCATGACAACATACGCGTGGTCTTCCCACCGCGCAGGCGCGCAGCTTGCCAGCACGGCGAGCGGGAGCAGCACCCAGAGCCAGCGCATGCCCGCGCAGTGGGGGATGGACATATAAATCTGGCGCCCGCCCCCTGCAGGATGCCCGCCTTCGACGAGCTGGTCGCGCTCTGCAGGAAACTCCGCTCGCCGGGCGGATGCGCGTGGGACCGGAAGCAGACCCTCGCGAGCATCAGGAAGCATGTCCGGGAGGAGGTCGCAGAATTCTTCGAGGCGATGGATGAGAAGGACGCCCAGCACATGCAGGAAGAGCTCGGCGACGTGCTCTACACCCTGATTTTCCTCGCGGACATCGCGGAGAACCAGGGGCTGTTCTCGATGGAGGGCGCGCTGCGAGGCGCGAGGGAGAAGATCATCCGCAGGCACCCGCACGTCTTCGGCGACGTGAAAGTGCGTTCGGTGCGGGACATCATGCGCAACTGGAAGCGCATCAAGGCTGCTGAACGGGCTGCGGAATCAGGGTTTCCGCGAGGACGTAGGAGCTCGCCAGCGAAGCCTGCTGGTACCCCTTCCCCGCGGCGCGCACCGCGGCCCAGTCCTCGTCGCTCTTCGCGTGCAGGAAAGCGTCGGCCCACGCGTGGTGCGCGTTGACCAGCTCGGGCAGATTGGACTTCACCACGAAAACCTCGTCCATCTTGCTGTCGTATGCGGCCTGGGGCGTGATGAGTTCCACCAGCGAATCGACGATGGGCTGCGGCACGAAACCGGAGAGGAGGCCGGCCATCCCGGCGTAATAGGAAAGATCCTTCTTGAGTTCAGGAACGCTCTTCGCGCGCCGCACTGCGCAATCCACGCCGCCGGCGATGAGCGCCAGGGAGGTGTAGATGCTTGCGCCCTCGGTGGGATAGAGTGAACGGATGCCCTCGCTCCGCACCTGGTCGAGTTGCAGACGCAGCCTCTCCACCTCTCCAGGGTCCTCCATCGCGCAGTATGCGCGCGCCCACGCCATGAACGCACCCATGGTGTCCTGGACACGGCCATCCGGAAAGCAGGGAAGCCAGGCGAGGTCGCCGTGCTCCGCTTCGTCCGGCGCGGTCATCTCCTCGAAGGTGTCCCGCACGCACTGCGGCAGGGTCTTCTCGAAAAGAGCGATGCCCTCCGTGAGGTACGAGACCTGCTCCTGCAGCGCACGCAGGGCCTCGGGGTCCTTGCGCCGCTCCTCGATGCCGGCGTAGTGGCTGATGGCCGCGGCGCCGAGCTGTTCAAGCTGGTCAAGGGCGAGGTCCTGGAGCTTCTGCTCGGGCCAGCCCTGCTGCCATGAGCGGAGTGCAAGGCTGTCCACGCGCTCCTGGATGGGCTCCAGGCGCCGGGCGCGGTTGTTGTGCCGCCCGATGAAGGCGTCCACCTGGGGAGAGTCCCGGTACAGGTCGAGGAAGTCCTGCTCCATGGTGTCGAACACCGCATCCTTTCCGGCAAGAATCTGCTCCTCCTCGACTGGGAAAAAAAAGTAGAATGCCCCGCTTCGCTTGGCCTCACGGGCCCTCCTCTTGTCCTCGTCCCGAAGCTCTTCGATGCCGCCCTCCACCAGGGGAAGGTCATGCCGCTCCACAAAGAAGTCCGCGGCAGTCATGGGCGAGGTGAGCGAGGAGGTCGAACGCACCGCGTAGTCCGAGGCCGCGAGCGCGTAGGGCCTGCCGTCTCGCGTGAGCTGTAGCTCAAAGCGCATACGGTCTGGCATCTGCGCTTGGAAATCCCCTCTCTGGAACAGCGTCGTGAGCGCTCTCTTGAAGCTCATGCCGTGCTCTTCCGAGTCTCCCATGGTCCCTTCCAGACCATAGGGGAAGAATATATATAAATTTTACCATTCAGAAGTGGTTTTTTATTCCAAATAATGGGCATGACCGGGACAGGCGCATGTCCCCATAAATCCCTCCATAAAGAGTGTGAGTATCCTATACTGGTGTATCGCGCGGAGCGATTTGCATGAAATCATGACAGGAGGATTTATAAGAAACAAAACCCCCATGTAGGCCAGAAAAAAACAGAGCGCTTGGCCGCCAGCAGGGGTGAGGGCGGCGGGCGGAAACAAAGCCGGCAGGGCTTCTACCGGGGTGAATCACAAAGCAGACATCACAGTCGCCCGTCAAAAGGCGATACAGCAGGGGTCAGCAGCCGAGTCCGCGAATCCGGGTCCGTTGGTCATCACGCCTCCCCATTCCACGTCCCTTCTGGGATTCGCGGACCCCGGCTGACCTTTATCTCTTTCTCAGCTCAACACCTTCTCCAGGTAGCTCACCGGCTTGATGTCGGTGATGGTCGTCTTGTGGACGACCCACTTCCCGTCCTGGCTCCGCATCACCGAACTCTCGATGATGGGCTGCTTCGAGAGCTGCGCGATTTTCTTCTCGCTCAGCACCACCTTCTCCTGTTCTTCCATGGGCTTCACCTCGCAAGGAGAGCGCATCGTGCTCTTGATTAGCCTTGCCGTCCGTGTTCCGGAGGCGCTCCGCAACCCGGGAAGGGTTTTCCATGCCGACCGAAAGAGCTTTCGCCCAGGTGGACGTCAGGCGAAAGACTCCCGGCCCACCGAAAGGTATTTATGGCGATTTCCCGTCACCCTGGCCATGGACGTCCTTGAGGCCATCAAGTCGCGCAGGTCCATCCGCAAGTACCTCGAAGTGCCGGTGGAATGGGAGAAGGTCGGCGTGGTGCTCGAGGCCGGACGGCTGGCTCCCTCCGCAGGCAATTGCCAGGAATGGAATTTCATCGTGGTCACTGACCAGGCGCTCCGGGAGCAGATTGCGGAGATGAGCGCAGAGGGCCTCTGGATGGCGACGGCCCCCGTGCATATCGTGATAACTGCGAACATCGAGAGCATCAGCAGGCTGTACGGCATCCGGGGCGAGCGTCTGTACGCGGTGCAGGACTGCGCCATCGCGGCGAGCCAGATGATGCTCGCAGCGCATGACCAGGGCCTCGGCTGCTGCTGGGTGGGAGCGTTCGACGAGCACGCCCTCGCGCGGCTGCTGAGCATCCCCGACAGCATCAGGCCGCAGGTCATCCTCACTCTCGGCTATCCGGACGAGCGGCCGGAGATGCCCAAGCGCAAGATTCTCGAGAATCTCCTGTTCCTCAACGGCTACGGGAACCGCATCAAGGACATCGGCTTCGTGCTGATGGACTACAACCTCGCCGGAAAGGCTGCAGAGCTGGGGAAGGCTGCGGCGGAGAGGCTCGCGCGGAAGATGAAGGAGAAGCGCGAGGCGTCCCTCAGCGAGAGGCTCCGCTCCCAGAAGGAGCAGCTCCGGAAGAAGCTCCTGAAGAAATAAGGGCGGCGACCGGAGCCGGCACCAGTCTCTTCCAGCGTGAGTCTCCTGCGGCGATGAGCTGCCGGATTCTTGAGCCGCTCACTCCACGCAGCTTGGGATGGAACACCACAACGCAACCTGAACGCTCGAACAGCTCTCTCGTCAGGGGATTCGCGGTGTACACCGCGTCGAACTCGCCGACGATGGAGCGGACGTGCGACACCCACCGCGCGTTGTCGTGAATGTCCTCGACGGGATGGATGCTGTAGTTTCTCCGCTCTCCCGGGCCATCGAGAGCAGCGCGAATCATCGCGATGCGCTCCTCGAGCCTGAACGGATTCTCCGGAGTGCGCGAATACTGCGCGCTCCCCACCGCGATCTTCACCGACCCTTGTTCCCGGATGACGCGCAGCGCCACCTCCAGATGGCCGAGGTGAAACGGCTGGAACCTGCCGATGATGAGCCCCGCTCCTGCCATGACCACATACCGATGGGATTATATTTAAGCTCTGCTCTCGGGCAGGGATGCGCGAGATTGCCACCGCCTTCCTCACGACCGGGGGAAAGATACTCATCCTGCGGAGGAGCAAGACGGAGAGCTTCTCCGGCAAGTGGGGAGCGGTCTCCGGGGGCATCGAGGAAGGGGAGCACGACCCGCTCGATACGGCGCTGCGCGAGGTCCGCGAGGAGACCGGACTTCTGCCTGCTGACCTCCGGCTGCTGGTGCGCGGCGACCCCTATGTGCTGCACGACAGCCAGGACAGGGTGAGCTTCATCGCCTATCCCTTCCTCTTCGAGGTGACCGCGGATGCGAAAGAGCGCATCACCCTCAACGGGGAGCACGACGGGATGGCCTGGATTCGGCCCGAGGAGCTGGACCGCTATGACACCGTGATGGATCTCTACAAGGCGGTGGAGAAGGTCTTCTCTGCTGACGTTGTCAGGCCGGGGCGATGAGGCCTCAAGACGCCGCGGTACGCGCGGCCGCGCTGCTGCTGGGCATCGCACTGCTCCTCTCCCTTGCCATCCAGCTCGCGCTCGACCGGGAATGGTACCATGCTCATCTGGAGAAGCACGGCAGCCACTCGCGCTTCGCGAGCAGGGAGGAGGCGGACGCCGCGGCCGACGCGGTGCTCGACTACCTCGCTGGCGAGAGAGAATCGCTCCCTCCGCCCTTCACTCCTGAGGAGCAGAGCCATCTCTGGGATGTGCGGCTGCTGCTGGCCCGCGCGAGCCTCGCCCGAGGCGTCCTCGCCGTCATCGCGCTGCTCATCCTCTCGGCCGCAATGTTCAGCGGCTCGCCAGCGAGTACCCTTTTTTCTGCGCTCACCTGGACGGGAATCGCCTCGCTGGCGCTCTGCGGGGCACTCGCTCTGGGAGGACTTACGTTCAGCACTTTTTTCACCCTGTTCCACCTGGTCTTCTTCCCGCAGGGCAACTGGCAGTTCTCTCCGGAGAGCGTGCTCATCCGGCTCTTCCCACAGGGATTCTTCTTCGATGTCTTCCTCGCGCTGTTGGCGCGCATGGCTCTCCTCGGGGCGCTGATGCTCTCCCCCCAGCTCCTCCAAAGATTTAAGAAGTCCTGACTGCCAGGGGAAGGGGTGGCCCGCGGACAGGTCAGCTCCCAGGTGGCGACGGTCATCCTGGCAGTCCTCCTCATCGCGGGGATTTCCATTGTCGGGATGAAGTGGCTGGGTGCACTCTCTGCCCGAGGGAAGACCCAGGCGCTGCTCGGCTTCCAGAAGCAGCTGACCGAGGACGCCGCTGCAGCCGCGGCGAAGCACGACCGGTTCTCCCGGGAACAGTACCCGCTGCCCGGGGTGGTGGAACGGGTGTGTCTCGTCGACAATGAGCGACGCCAGGAAATCCAGGACAGCATCGCGGCGCTCAACGAGCCCCTGCTGCTCGACGCAGTCCGCACTTCCGCCGATGACAGCGTCTTCCTCTTCTCGGACGAACTGGAGCGCGCATTCCCGCTTCCGAAGCTGAGCATCCCCGCGTATCCGCATTTCGCGTGCGTCAGGAGCGAGGGAGCGGTGGAGCTTGGCCTCCGCGGCTCCCAGGGGAAGGCACTCCTTGTCACGGACCTCATCGCCTCGGTGAAGCTCGCAGGGGTCGCTGCGACGCTCCACAGCAGCGATGGCCTCATGCGGCTGGAGGTCGCAGCAGGCTCGTTCCTTCCCCCGGCTGGCGAGGACACGCTCAGCGTCTCCATTCTTCCTGGAAGCGGGGGGCAGGCGAGCGATTCCTATCGGCTCAGCCCTGCAGGGGCACGCTTCAGTCCACCGGCGATGCTGGTCATTGCCTATCCCCCGCAGTTGGTGGGAGACTGCCCTGCCTCGCTGACCTTCACGTACACGTATGATGACGGCTCCTCCCAGGACTTCGCGTCGGTCCAGGTGGACTGCGTGAGCCACGAAGCGGCATTCCTCATCGATGCCATCTAGCTGAGCCCAGAAAAAGGAGTTGAGACCGGCCGCATGGCTGACAATTTCCGCAATACCGGGAGGGAGACAGTCCGGAACCCGTACGGCACCAGGGTCCGGAAGATGTTCTGCAGAACGCGCTGACGG
>JAGVZT010000006.1 GCA_018302335.1 Candidatus Woesearchaeota archaeon
TTCCTCGACTTCGACGGCACGCTTTCCAGGGGATACATCTCCATGGCCTTCATGGACCATCTCCACGGCCGCGGGCTGTACAGCAGGGACGAGTACGCCCGGCAGCAGGGCTTTGTCCGCGATGTCGGTGCGGGGACGCTCTCCTATGCGGCATGGCTTCCCCTCTGGGCGGAGAGCTGGGCTGCGGGTCTCGGAGGCAGGCCGCTCCGTCTGGTGGAGCAGGAGGCCGAGAGTTTCTACCAGGGCTTCCAGCCTAACATTCATGCGACGACGCCAGCGCTGCTCCGTGGATTGCGCGACCGCGGGTATATTCCAATCATCGTGTCCGCAGGAGACGCCATCATCATTGCCGTGGCGGCCCGTGACATCGGAGCGGAGCGCTGCCTCGCCACCACGCTCGCGTCAGTGGATGGAATGCTCACGGGGAAGGTCCGCAGCGGCATGGTCCAGGAACGCGCGAAGGAAGACGCAGTGCGGGCACTCGCGGCGCAATACCATGCTGACCTGCGCGACTGTGCCGCCTTCGGCGACTCCGCGCATGACATCCCGATGCTTTCTCTGGTCGGGCACCCCTTCGCCCTCAATCCCAACGCAGACCTCGAGCGCATCGCCTCGGAGAGGGGATGGCCGCGTCTCCACGCGGAGAACGCGCTCGACGCGCTGTGCATGCTGCCGGAACGATGAGCCGGCGTCGGCCGAACTGCTCACCATCTCCGGAACCGATGAGACATCCAGGAGCGCACGCGTCACCACGGCCGGGATGACTGGAGTCTGCACGGCGATATCCTTATATTGCGCAGTAGGGTTCTGACCGCATGAGACGGGGAAGGCTGGCAATTCTTCTGGGGACCGCAGCGCTCTACGGCGCAGCGATGCTCGTGCCCCGCGGCCATGCCCCGGAGCTGCACCTCGGCACCACGGTGCGCACTGCCACCCAGTTCATCAGCTTCGGGCCTGACCGGACTGGCCTTGCCAACATGCAGTTCTACATCAATGACGGTCGGGACCGACTGGATCATCTCACCCTCGCGTTCCACGTGAGCGACGATGACCTGCGGCAGGTGACACTGCGCGACAACGGGCAGGTCGTCTACAGCACGAGGCTTGATGACATCGTGGGCACGCTGCACGGGGATGTCCGCTACGATGCTTCGCACAGCGGGAGCCACCAGATTTCGCTGGAGGCATGGGACGGCTCGCGCAATCACCGCACATTCTCCGTGGTCACGGAGGGCAACCGTATCATCTCCGTCGACGCCCCGGAGGACAGTCAGGCGCCCATGGTGACGTTCGCGGACAAGGACGAGGCGTGGTACGAGCGCTTCGCAGGCGATGGCTATGCAGGCAAGGCGCACGTGAGCGACAAGAGCGACCATCTCCTCGGCGTGCCGCTCTACGGATTCTCCGCGCGGGCTTTCGACGAGGACATCCGGCACGTGGCGCTGGAAGTCAACGGCAACCGCATCTTCGAGCGAGCGTTCGAAGAGCGGGAGTACGACGGGCGGATGATCCTCGAGCCAACTGAAGTGCATTTCGTCATCGCGGTCCCGAGAGGAAGCGGGAGCTACTCCATCCGCGTGCTCGCGACCGATAGCGAGGGCCGCCGCACGATAGAGGAGCGCATCATCGAGGCGAAGCCGGCTCCTTGAATGGAAGGAACTCGGCCGCGATGCTCGGCATACCTGGTATACCAACGGGACCCTCCGGAGCCATGGCTGCACTGCGGCAGTGATGCCCCGTTTTTCCGGGCGGCGGGACCGTAAGCTTTATAGCCTTCCATCGCTCAGGCGGACCAGGAGGCGATTCCATGTCAGTCACTGCGGTGTGCAGGAAGTGCGGCGGCAAAGCGGCGAGCGACACCTTTAGGTTGGATTACAAGGCGGGTTATGTGGTGTGCCCGAATTGCTACGACGGGGCGCGGAAGAACGCTCCGGCGAAGTCCGGCATCCAGGGTCCTGCAGACCGCAAGGCAGCGCCGGTGAAACCCGAGGCTCCGAAGCCTGCAGGATGGGACGCTGACGACGCCGCTGCGGAGAAGCTCTATAAGCAGAAGCAGCGCGTCGCAGGCCAGGTGGAGAGCGCCGGCGTGGACCGGCTGAAGTTCTCCTGCCCGAAATGCTCCTACAGCTTTACCTTCCACAAGGAAAAGTGGCCGAAGAGCTGCCCCTACTGCGATACCGCCATCCACAGCCGAACCACATTCTGATGTTCGGTCTCACCCCCGCGGAGCTCCGGCAGTTCAGGAAGCTAAGTTCTCCGCGCAAGGTGCAGCGCTTTCTCGACAAGGACATCCGGTACAATGTCGAGCAGGGCGGCGAGACCTGCCGTTCCCCCCGACGGGTGCTCCGGGACCGACTGGCCCACTGCTTCGAGGGCGCGCTCTTCGCCGCGGCGGCGATGAGGGTCAGCGGACGGAAGCCGCTCATCATCGACCTCGTCGCGCATCGCGACGACGACCATGTCATCGCCGTCTTCAAGGAGCATGGCCTCTGGGGGGCGGTCGCGCAGAGCAATTACTCCGGCCTCGGCTACCGCGCTCCTGTCTACCGCACGGTGCGGGAGCTGGTGATGAGCTATTTCGAGGAGTACTTCAACCACGCGAAGGAGTACACCTTACGCGCGTTCTCCATGCCACTTAACATCTCCAGGTGGGACTATCTCGGATGGATGACCGCGGAGAAAGAGCTGTTCATCCTGAGCGAGTTGCTCAAGGACATCAGGCACTACCCCCTCATTCCGGAGGGTCTCAGGCTGGGGAGGATTCGGCCGCGCGTCTACAAGGCGGGATGCGTCGGGCAGGTGAAACATTAAGGGAGTTTAATATTTGCTCAAATAGGGATAGAATGATGTTCTGAAAAAGTTACAGAAATTATTTCCTTGCAATCTTAATTTCTGTCACTAAGATTGCAAGGGAATAAAAACATTTAAAAGACATTTAAAATAACAAGTCATTATAATGAAGATAAGTTGTATCATTCCAGCATATAATGAAGAATCTACGATAATTAATGTTTTAAAAACCATCAAAAAAGTAAGAACCATAGATGAGATTATTGTTGTTGATGATGGATCAGATGACAGGACATATGAATGCGCTAAATCTCAGAATGTGACCGTAATCAGGCACACTAGAAATAGCGGAAAGGGCGCTGCGATAAAAACCGGACTTTCTCACAGCACTGGAGATATTATCCTATTTCTTGATGCTGATTTATCATCAATTTCTCCTAAGAAAATTGCTTCAATTTTGCAGCCGCTTGAGAATGATGAAGCAGATTTCGTCAAAACTTCGTTCACTAGAGCAAGAGGCAGAGTCACCGAGCTTGTTGTAAAACCCCTATTTCGAGTCATGTTACCATTTGTAAAGTTTGACCAACCATTAAGCGGACAATTTGCACTAAAAAGAGGACTATTGTCTGAGATAAAAATTGATGATAAATGGGGGGTGGACATTCAAATATTACTTCAGTTAGTAAAAAGAGGCGTTAGAATATCTGAAGTAGATATAGGCAAGCTTGTTCATAAAAAACAGCCAATCGAAAATCTAACTATAATGTCGGAACAGGTTATAAAAACAATTTTATCAGAGTTGGGGGTAATTGCTAATAAGCACAAGTTAGTGATATTTGATTTTGACAAGACCCTCATCAAAGGGAGCAGTATAGAAATAGTTGCAAGGGAGCTAGGTTTTGAACAGGATTTAGTGACTTTGAGAAAAAAATGTCAAGCCCGACAAATAAAGGATTATGACATCACTCTCGCTCTTGCCAGACGTCTAAAAGGAAAAACGAAGACTGATCTGGAAAGAGTCTGTGCAAAACTCACATTAAGTAAAAACATAACAAGGGTGATTGAGAGACTTAAGAAAAGACAGTATAATATTGCGATTGTTTCTGCCGCATTCTATCCATTCATTGAATGTATAGCTGAAAAAATAGGAATTGAAAAAGAAAATATTGTCTGCCCAGTACTGGTCTATGATAAAAATAAGTATTTCACTGGAGAAGTTATAGCAAAAACGAGATATAACTCGAAATGTTGTGATAACATAATATGCAAAGCAGATTCTGTAAAGGAGCTAATGAACAAGTTTTCTGTAAAACCTGAAGAGTGTATTGCTGTAGGTGATGGGAACTCCGATGAATGCTTATTTCGTGCCTGTGGTCTTTCCTTGGCGTATAGGCCTAAAATAAAGATGGGGGACATTATCATTACGAATTTAACGGAAATCTTAATTTATGCAGAATAAGTGAGTTTATCTTTTACTTTTTTTAATAGGGGACCTATTGCCAGATCTTCGATTGAAAAATAAAAAACAACGCCTTTCCTTCCCTCGCTATTCAGTCACTTCACTGCCTAGGGGCTAATAACAGATTTTAGGAGAAGCAAAGGTGAGGTGAATTACCATGCAGACACGAATAGACTTTGACCGCAAGCTGGACGAGGCGAGAGATGTATACAAGGCTACGCAAGGGCTGGATGAGATTGTCATGGACGTGCAGAGCGCTGTCGGCTACCTCACCGGACCGGTGAGTTCCTACATCGGGAACGGGATGGCGGCCAATCGGATTCCTGCGCTCATAGAAGAGAGGCCCGAGGTCCTTCCAGACTGGAAGCTGTCAGGGCGTGTGGCAAAGGACCTGACTTGTGTCCTCAATGCAGAAGTCATCGGTCCCCACAGCCGATACGAATACGGCCTCAGCGCTCTTGAATCCTTCCGCGCGAAGGCGGAGAGTGTGCTGAACGCTATCGAGAGGCAGCCTTCCTATCTCACCGAGCAGCCTGCCAGCGACGAGGAGGCGGTTGCGCGGGAGACCATCGAGCGGGCCATCAACCTCAGCTGCACTCTCCTGGACCAGTTGAAGGAGAAGTACGAGGCCGAGGTCGGTATAGGTGACCGTCTCTGCCAGGTGGAACTGCAACTCACGTCCATCGAGGGCGGTCACGATTGCGCAGAGCACGGGTGCATAAACCTGAACAAGATTTGACGCTCACGCCCTCTCGAGCATCTCCACGCTCTGCCTGCCCGCGAAGCCCGACTCGAGCTCGTGCCAGTGCGTGATGCTCTCCTCAGGGTACTGGTAGCAAAGGAAGATCTCCCTGCCCTCGTGCATCGCGTAGAAGTCAATCAGGCCCCGCTCCGGGCTCTTGACATATACCCCTATCTGGGCGAGTTTTCCCAGCAGCTGGAGGAGCTTCACCTGGGTCTGGTGCCAGTGCGTCGCCTGCCGGAGACTCTGGAGGTACTGCTCGAAGGGCTCCTCAAAGCCGATGTCGATATGCTCCTGGACCGTGAGCTTGAGGTGCAACTCGATAAGCTGCTTCAGCACCGGCTTCACGCGCGGGAGCGCGGCCCGGGCCTCCTCCAGGGTGTAATACACCTTCCCCATGGCACACGTGGACGCATCCCCATTTATATACCTAGCGCATCCGGAGCCTCGGTAGACTGAGTGGAGAGACAGTCGGCCGCATTGCGAGACACGTTCCGACCTGACGAACGAGTCAATTCGCAAACTGCCCGATAACCCGGCCGGGATGCCGTTGTCTCCGCATTCGTGTACTGCAGGCGAGAAATCTATAAAAACGAGTAGCATCACAGGAGTATGATATCATCATACATGAGGGGGATGCCATGCGCGCTGTGGTGGTATGGGGTGGGTGCGGCACCGTGGGACAGCGGGTGCGCGATGCGATTCTTGAGCAGGATGACATGACGGTATATGGTGTAGTGACGCGCTCGGCGAAGGAGAGCGTGCTCATCCCGCACGCAAAGGGAATCCGCATCTTCACCACGGACGCGAAGGAGATTCCCGCCTTCAAGGAGCTGGGAATCGCAGACATCGGCACCCTCGACGACCTGTGGAGGAGCAGGCAGCAGTTTGACATCATCGTCGACTGCACCCCCGAGGGAGAGGGCGCGGCGAATGTGCAGCGGTACTACCGGCCCCTGGGCATCCCCGCAATCCTCCAGGGTGGAGAGGAGCATGCCGCAGCGGAGATGAGCTTCAACGCCACGGTCAATTTCGACGACGCAAAGGGGAAGCGCGTGGTGCGGGTGGTGAGCTGCAATACCACTGGCAGCCTCCGGGTGCTGCATGCGCTGGACCGGGCGTTCGGCATCCGCTTCGCATCGGCAAGCATCGACCGGCGCGGAAACGACCCGCACCAGAGCAGCAAGCTTCCCCGGGGAAGCATCAGCAAACCCTCGCTCAACAGCCACCACGGGCCGGACATCGTCACCGTGATGTCCCATCTCTCCGGCAGAGTGAAGACCAAGGCCAAGAAGTCGGACAAGCAGGAGTTCCACTCCCACGAGTGGAGCGTGGTCCTCGGCCGCGACGTGACCCGGGAAGAGGCCCTTTCGGTGCTCCGCGTTGCGGAACGTGTCCTGCTCCTCTCCGGCAGGAGGCAGTTCGAGGATGACGGGAAGATCCGCTTCTGGGCCAAGGAGCGATTCCTGCGCGGAGACATCTACGAGAGCATCGTCTGGCCCGAGGAGACCGTGGACATCGAGGACCTCGAGGGACGCTCGGTGCCCCGGGGACCCAAGGTTCGTTTCGACATGCTGGTGGACCAGCAGTGCATCGTGGTGCCGGAGATTGTAGATGCCATACGCGCCATGCTCGGCATGGCCTCCAGAGAGGAGAGCATCCTGCGGACCAACCGGAGCCTCGCCATCGGGACTTCACGCGCGCGCGATGCTCCTGTCACCCACGGAGATTATACTGTCCGTGCATCATCCTGAAATAGCGACATTGCCTCCGGTGGCCCACGGGGCAGGCAAGAGGCCTCTGCAGGCTGTCAGCGCTCTGGCCTGCCTCGCTTTCCCATGCATGCGGACTACGGAAAGCTTGGACTTCTCCTGATCGCTCTTTCAGGGCTCGTCCTGTCCACGCTGGCTCCCTCGCTCGCGGAGTCCGCCCTCTGCACAAATGAAGGGCCACTCTCCTGCAATGTGGTGCTTGCCAGCAGGTACTCGCGCATCGCCGGCATCCCCCTCCATCTTGTCGGGTCGCTGGCCTTCGCGCTCGCAGGACTGCTCGCGCTCCCGAAGAGCAGCCTCGTCCGCGAGTGGCTTGCGCTGCTCACCCTCGGAGGAGCGGCCTTTGGGGTGTATCTCCTGGTTCTTGAGGCAGGAGTGCTCCGCGCGTTCTGTCCGGTCTGCATCGCGACCTGGCTGCTCTGGGGCGGGCTCTTCTGGCTCTCCTGGAGTCGGTTGGGCCATCCTGCCGGAGCAGACCTCGCAAGGAGGCTGCTCGGATGGCCGGGGGTGCTGGCCCTCCTCGCGCTCACGGGGATAGTCTGGCTTCATCTCGCCGGACCTGCTCCCGAGGGACAGGAGAGCTTCGCATCCTGCCTCGGGGAAAGCGGCGCACGGCTCTATGGGGCATGGTGGTGTCCCCACTGCGCGGAGCAGAAGGAGCTCTTCGGCGATGCTGCGTCTTCCCTTCCCTACATTGAGTGCAGCGAGCAGGGCAATCCGCGGGCGCAGCTGGGAGTGTGCAGGGATGCGGGCATCTCCGCGTATCCGACCTGGGTGCTGCCCGACGGCAGCCGCAGGACAGGCCCCCTGTCCCTGCCGGAGCTTGCCGCTGCGACGGGATGCAGCCTGCCCGGGACCTCCTGATCCAAGGGGCGAGCTGCAGAAAAATCCAGCCGACGCCGGAGTGAGCATAGCGTCGGCCGCACTGCGGACAATGTCCGCATTTCGGCATCATGGAACTCGTACGGAATTGCGGCCGAGCTACAGAAGAACATCCACAGTGCCATCCGGAGCGATAAACATATAATGTATATACATTTCTTTTATGTCCCCATATAAGAGTTGTATAGACGGTATGAGCCACCGAGGGTGATGTCATGGAATACCGCAAGCTCGTCAAGTTCGGCGCCGCCACCTATTGCGTCTCGCTGCCCAAGGCATGGGTGCGGGAGCACAAGCTGCAGAAGGGGGACCTCATCACCATCGATGAGCAGGGCGACGGCACCCTGAAGGTGTTTGCCAAGGATGATGGGGCTGCTCCGGTGCCGAAGGAGATCACCTTCGATATCAGCGGAAAGGCAATGAGCGAGGTGCAGCGCATGGTCCTGGTGGCGTATATCAACGATTACTCCATCATCAATCTCCGGGGCGACATCGCAGGGAGGGTGAAGGAGCTGCGCGACATCTTCCAGCAGTTCCTCGCGCTCGAGGTCATGGACCTTACGGATGAGCGCATCACTGCGAAGGCGTTTCTGGATATCACCGAGACGAACCCCCTCAAGGTGCTGCGCAGGGTGGACACCATCGTGAAGACCATGTTCACCGACCTCCAGGAGTGCTGCGGCAAATGCAAGCGGAGCAACTGCCATCTCGTCGCTGAGAAGGACCTGGAAATCAACCGGCTGCACTACTTCGCCATGAAGCTCATCAACCGCGGGCTGAACGACGTGGAGACCGCGAGGCACTGGGGCCTCTCCCAGAGCGAGCTGGCGTTCATCATGGTGCTCGCAGACAAGCTGGAGAAGATTGCCGACCGGCTGAAGAGGCTGGAGAGCGTCTTCAGCGCGGGAAGTCTCAGCGAGAAGGAGGTGCACACCCTGTTGGGCCACTCTGGCGGCGTTGAGGAGAATTATCGCGCAGCGATGAGCGCCTTCTACAAGAACGACACCGCTGCAGCGCACCAGGTCATCGAGCGCCACGAGGCGGTGAGCGAAAAGCAGCTGGACAGCATGACCTTCCGCTGCATCACCAACGCGAGGGCGCGCGTGGGATGCGGCATCCCGATGGTGCTGGAGTACCTCTCGCGCATCTCCGTGCTGACCGAGGATATCGCCCGGGTCGTGCTGGACCTCCATCCGGAGCCCGCCGGCGCGGCGTTGGTGCCGAAGCAAGGCACGGCCCTGCGTGTATAGAGTGTCCATTCAGCCTATGCGTCGATTTTACTAGATTTTTTCTGCCTTGTCAGGACGGACATGGGGTCTACTGCTTGATGCGAACGATGGGCGAGGGGGAAGAAAAGCCATCCAAGGGCTTCCTCCTGCGGGAAGCCTCTGCAGCAACGCCCAGAAACGGGATGCTCAGCCGCGCCCTCCTGGACGATGCCGTCACCCGGGTGACGCTCATCGGGCTGGCTGCCGGAGAGCGGCGCGCCGAGCACTCATCCCGATTTCCTGCCCTGCTCCTGCTGCAGGGAGGAAGCTGCGAGATGCACCTGGCCGGTGACCGTGTTGAGCTCCGCCAGGGCTCGCTCATGCGCCTGCGCGCCGGGCTGCCGTACGCGCTCCTCGCGAGGGAGAAGAGTTCGCTGCTGCTCATCCTGCTCAAGGTGGACGAGGAGAGGTGGGTTCCATGAACGAAGTGCAGGCCCTTATGGGGCGCGAGCACGACAAGCTGCACAGCGTGCTCAGCGACTATCAGAAACACCGTGGGAAAAGCGCGGCGAAGCAGCACTTCCGGGAGTTCCGGGAAGGCATCAGGAAGCATATCATCTGGGAGGAGGAAATCCTCTATCCTCTCTATGAGGAGCGGAACGGCAACCGGGCGGCCGGCCCTACGGTAGCCATGCGGGGCGAGCACCAGAAGATACTCGGGCTCGTGGAACAGCTTCACGGGCTCATCTCCAGAGACGACTGGCACACTGAACAGCTGGAGAGCGCGCTCATCCACCTGCTCTCCGCCCACCGCGACCGAGAGGAGAGTACCATCTACCCCTGGATGGACGAATCTGTCAGCGCGAAAGAGAGGCTAGCGGCGATTGCGCGGCTCCGCGCGATCGTCTGAAGCAGCTTTTCAAACCTGTCTTTTGCACGACCGCAAAGATTATATAGCGGGACTCCCCGTGGCACTACATGTTGTGCCTATTGCACTACTTGGATACTACCTATAGTTGACTGGTGCTGCCATGGAGGGGATGCCGATGGGGGGCTCGGAACAGGAGGGGATGCTCAGCGTACGCGGTCGTGCTTCTCGGGGCCTGCACATCGCGCGAAGGTTCACGGCGAAGGGCCGGGATATCTACGGTATGTTCAGCTTTGAGTCGCGCCACTCGGAGATTCGCGAGCCCGATGGCACCGTGGTGTTCTCTGCTGAAGGGATAGAGGTGCCCAGCACCTGGTCCCAGACCGCCACCGACATTCTTGCCCAGAAGTACCTCCGCAAATCCGGCGTCCCCCAAAAGGATGGCTCTCTGGGGGCAGAGCACAGCGCCAGGCAAGTCGCGCATCGCCTTGCAGGCTGCTGGAGGCACTGGGGCGAGCAGAACGGGTACTTCGCGGGCGAGGAGGACGCCCAGGCGTTCTATGATGAGATTGCCTACATGCTTATCGCGCAGATGGCTGCTCCGAATTCGCCGCAGTGGTTCAACACCGGACTGCACTATGCGTACGGCATCTCCGGGCCTGCGCAGGGGCACTGGTACGTCGACCCGAAGAGCGGGAAGGCCTGCGTCTCGGACAATGCCTATGAGAGGCCGCAGCCTCATGCGTGCTTCATCCAGTCCGTGAAGGACGACCTCGTGAACGAGGGAGGCATCTTTGACCTTGTCATCCGGGAGGCCCGCCTGTTCAAGTATGGTTCCGGCACCGGCACGAACTACAGCACCATCCGGGGCCGCGGGGAGCCGCTTTCCGGCGGAGGGACCTCATCGGGGCTCCTCTCGTTCCTCAGGGTGAGTGACCGTGCAGCTGGCGCCATCAAGTCCGGCGGCACCACTCGGCGCGCGGCGAAGATGGTGTGCCTGGACATGGACCATCCGGATATCGAGGAGTTCATCCTCTGGAAGCTCCTGGAGGAGCAGAAAGTCGCCTCTTTGGTCGCCGGGAGCAAGCTCATCACCGGCACGGTAGGAGCGGTCCACCGCGCTGCTCTGGAGAGCAGCGATGTGAAGAGCAACGCGGAGCTCGCCACCCACTTGCGGACCGGGCTGCTGCAGGGCATCCCTCCCCGCCTGCTGCTGCGGGCGCTCCAGCTCGGGGAGCAGGCAGCTCCCATTGGAAGGATGGACAGCTACGACACGGATTATCGCGGCGAGGGCTTCGAGACGGTATCCGGCCAGAACGGGAACAACAGCGTGCGCATCCCGAACAGCTTCTTCGAGGCGGTTGAGAAGGATGCGGACTGGACCCTCGTCAGGCGAACGGACGGGAAGCCCGCGCGCTCCCTGCCAGCGAGGAAACTCTGGGACGACATCGGGCTCGCGGCATGGTGCTGTGCAGATCCGGGAATCCAGTGCGACACCACCATCAACGAATGGCACACCTGCCCTGCGGACGGACGCATCAACGCCAGCAACCCCTGCAGCGAGTACATGTTCCTGGATGACACGGCATGCAACCTCGCTTCCCTCAACGTACTGTCCTTCTATGACGACGAACGCGGCTTCGACATCGCCGGCTATCGCCATGCGACGCGGCTGTGGACCATCGTCCTCGAGCTGAGCGTGCTCATGGCGCAGTTCCCGAGCAGGGAAATCGCGGAGAAGAGCTACCAGTACCGCACCCTCGGACTGGGGTATGCCAACATCGGGACGCTGCTGATGGTGATGGGCATGCCCTACGACAGCGAGCAGGGCCGCGCGGTCTGCGCAGCGCTGACCTCCATCCTGTGCGGAGAGTCGTACGCTGCGTCAGCGGAGATGGCCGAGGCGCTCGGCCCCTTCGAGCGTTTCCATGCCAACCGGGAGAGCATGCTGACGGTCATCCGGAACCACCGGCGTGCGGCATACAACGCGGGGTCGTATGAAGGGCTCTCCATCCTCCCTCAGGCGCTCAGCGAGGAGCACTGCCCCCGCGAGCTCCTGGAAGCGGCGCGCGCCTCGTGGGACCGCGCCCTCGCCCTCGGGGAACAGCACGGCTACCGCAACGCCCAGGTCACCGCCATCGCTCCCACGGGAACGATTGCCCTGGTGATGGATTGCGACACGACGGGCATCGAGCCGGATTTCGCGCTGGTCAAGTACAAGAAGCTGGCCGGCGGAGGAACCATCAAGATTGTCAACCAGAGCGTTCCCCGCGCGCTTCGCTCCCTCGGATACCAGCCCGTGGCGGTCGAGGGGATGCGCAGATACTGCGAGGAGCGTGGCACCATGGAAGGGTCTCCGCACCTGAAGCCCGAGCATCTTCCGGTGTTCGACTGCGCTTCTGGAGCGCGGGCCATCAGCGCCGAGGGGCACATCCTCATGATGGCCGCGGCGCAGCCCTTTGTGTCCGGGGCCATCAGCAAGACCATCAACATGCCCGAGAGCTGCACCTTCCAGGAGGTGCAGGCAGCGTATCTGCGCGCGTGGCAGCTCATGCTGAAGGGCATCACCATCTACCGGGACAACAGCAAGCTGAGCCAGCCGCTGAGCAGTACCGTCGCAGAAAGCGTCTTCAACCTTCCGCCGCAGGACGCAGGGACGCCGTTGCGCGCCAGGCTTCCGAAGAAGCGACGGGGCTTCGTGCAGGAAGCCACCATCGGTGGAAACAAGGTGTACTTGCGCACCGGAGAGTATCCGGACGGCAAGCTTGGAGAGATCTTCATCGACCTCTACAAGGAGGGAGCGTCCTACCGGAACCTGATGAACTGCTTCGCCATCTCGGTGAGCAAGGCGCTGCAGTACGGTGTGCCTCTCTCGGAGTTCGTGGATTCCTTCACCTTCACGCGCTTCGAGCCAGCGGGCATCGTCTCCGGCCACCCGAACGTCAAGGCGGCCACCAGCGTGCTGGACTACGTCTTCCGCGTGCTCGGGCACGAGTATCTCGGCCGCACCGATTTCCTGCACGTAAAGCCCGATGACAGCACCCTCCAGCAGACCCTGCCCAAGGAGGGCCCGAAACCACAGTCCGAGGCGCTGAGCACCATCTCCAGCGCGCGCTCAAGAGGATACGTAGGAGAGCCCTGCGGACTCTGCGGCTCCATGCATGTCCGCAGGAACGGGACCTGTCTGCTCTGCGAGGACTGCGGCTCGACGAGCGGGTGCAGCTGAGTGCAAAGCCCGAAAGAGTTCGTTGCGGAGCAGCTGCGCGAGACCAGGGTGATTCCGCAGGGCGAGCGCCATGGCCTCATCATCATCTACACCGGCGATGGTGCCGGGAAGACCAGCGCTGCCCTCGGCCGCGCCGTCCGCGCAGCAGGGCATGGCCACCGCGCGGTGGTCATCCAGTTCCTCAAGGGAAGGAATACCGGAGAATACCTCGCCGCGGGCAAGCTGTACGAGATGCACCAGTTCGGCTTCGAGCATTTCATCGACCTCCGCAGGCCCGCACAGGAGGACAAGGACCGCTGCGCCCAGGGGCTTGCCTTCGCTGCCAAGGTCCTTGATGAAGCCCCTGAGCTGCTCGTGCTGGACGAGGTCAATCTCGTCTGCCACTACGGCCTCATCGACACCGCCGAAGTCGCGCGCCTCCTCCGGGCGAAGGCGAAGAGGACCTGCGTCATCCTCACCGGGAGGAAGGCGCCGCAGGAATTGGTGGAGATGGCGGACATCGCGACAGAGCTGCGCGACATGAAGCCTCGCGGACAGTACGCGCTGACTGCGCAGAAGGGGATTGAGTTCTAGGGCTTCCCGAGGTAGGCCTGGTGGACAAGCGGGCTGTCACGAAGCAGCATGGCGACATCACTCGCTCGCTCCGGCGCCACGGTGATGACGTACGTTCGGGCAAGCCTGCGGATGTCATCCTGCGGGCTGCTCCAAGAGAATCGCTTGTTCTTCCTCTCGTAATCAAGGTCGCCGATGCTGCTGGCAATCTCCACCAGAATCAGCTCCGCTTCATCCTGTCTGATGCGGTCATCTGACTTGAAATCAACCAGGACATGCTCAATGGTCATCACGCTCACCTCCCACTCCAGATATGCTGCCTATATTTAAAGATTTTGCGCCTATATTCCATATGCTGCAGTGGAAACCGTGGAAATGGAAGGAGCTTTCCTGTGCAGAGCCTCTCGGCAGGATAAGCCTTCACACCCGCGGATTGCCTGTTCAGGCGCGGAAAGCCCCTGCGTAGTCCTTGGCGAACTGCTCGAACGTCCTGGGGGACTTGCCGGTGAGGTCCAGCACCGCAGTGCTCACCGATGCAAGCTTGTTCTCCCGGGTGGACCTGTTGAGGCCGGTCATGCCCTGAACGGCCCACTCCGGCATCCCGCTGGCCCGCATGCCCTCAGCGGCCTTCTCGTCCAGGATGCTGACATACGAAACGGTCTTCCCGGTCGCCTTGCTGAGCAACTCCGCGGCGCGACCGTAGGAGATGGCCTCCTTCCCGGTGAGCACATAGGTCTTGCCCTCATACCCCTTCCCGGTGAGCACGGAAACCGCCGCAGCAGCGATGTCCCTGGCATCAATGAAAGCCACCCGACCCTCTCCTGCCGCGGCGTAGATTGCGCCCTGCTTGATGGTCCCTCCCATGAAGTTGGCGAAGTTCTGCATGAACACGCCCGGACGGAGTATGGTGTAGGCGATTCCCGATTTCTTGACAAGCTCCTCGGACTCGCCGTGCCACTTCAGCAGGATGTTCGGCGATTTCTCGTCGGCTCCGGCAGCAGAGAGCCTCACCACATGCGTTACTCCGGCATCTTTGGCGCTCTTGAGCGCGTTGCGGACCTGCTCCGTAGCGCGGTCGGACATGGGGGTGAGGAGGAAGAGCTTCTCGACACCCTTCATCGCCGCCCTGACGCTCTCTGCGCTGTTGAGGTCCAACTGCACCGACTCAGCCCCCTTTGGCGCTGGCCGGGAGTGCACTGCCGCCCTGACTTTCAGGCCCTTGCTGAGAAGCTGCTTCACCACTTCGCTGCCAACTGTTCCTGTCGCACCGGTGACGAGAATCATCGTCTCACCTCGCCATGCGTGCGAGGAGGATGCTCATAAAGGTTATGGTGGACTTGTCTGGGGGCACCTCGGCCGCAATGCCGTACAGGTTGCTGGATGCCTCGCAGACCGTGGATTATCCGCAATGCGACTGACCCACCTGGGACCGATTGCAGTATCCCGCTCAATAGACTCCTGAGTAGTATTCGTGCCGCAGGAATCCCTTGCGCTTGCGCTCATTGAGGAACACGAGCTGTGACTCCTTCTCTCTCCGGTAGCGTTCGGGCAGCAACCCGAGGTTCTGGATGAGCAGCGCGGCGTGCCGGGAGCCGAGCAGGCGGGGAAGTATGACATAATCCGCGCCCTTTGCGTAGAGATTGAGCGCACCATTCACGTCCTGGCCGCGCACGACCGCGACTCCCGAGGGATTCGCCTTCCTGAAGACCGCGAGAAGCAGCTCGCTGGTCTCGTAGTCAGGCACGCTCGATACCAGGATTCTCACCTGTCCCAGGGGCAGTTCGCTGAGCATCTCCACATCGGCGGCATCCCCGTACTTGCACGGCACTCCGGTTTTCCCGAGTTCCTGCACTATCTCCGGGTCGTGGTCAACAACAAGGACCTGGGCGCGGAGGCTACGCAGCGCTGGAAGGAGATCTTGCCCGAGCCGGCTGCAGCCGATGAGCACCGCATCAAACTTCCTGTCCAGGTTGAACTCCTGGTCATCCACTCTCCTCCCCGCGCGCTCGAAGATGCGCAGCAGGCGGGAAAAGCGCTCGTAGAGCCAGTCGGCGTGAATGATGAAGTAGGAGGAGCCCGCGATGGTCACCAGGCCCACAAAGGTCACCAGGGAAAGGATCTCCTCAGAGAGATGGCCCACCTTGATGCCGAGCGCGATGAGGATGAGCGAGAACTCGCTCACCTGCGCCACCGTGAGTCCGGCGAAGAATCCCGTGCGCCGCGTGTAGCCCATCGCTCCAAGGAGGGCCATCACCACCAGGGGATTGCCGAGGAGGATGAAGAGGGACAGCAGGATGACATGCGTCACGTGGGCTTGCACCACCGCGAGGCTCATCTGCGAGCCTACGAGGATGAAGAAGAGAGCGACAAAGAAGTCCCTCAGTGGGACGAGCCTTGAATTGATTTCATGCCTGAACGGCGAGAGCGA
>JAGVZT010000007.1 GCA_018302335.1 Candidatus Woesearchaeota archaeon
TAGCCCTGGTCGTTCAGGACCTTCCCGCTGTAAATCTGCGCTCCGGGAGCGACCCCGGTGTACTGCCCGTCACCGGCAGCGATGCCGGCGACGTGGGTGCCGTGGCCGTGACCATCGTAGCCGTAGCTGCCGGTGAAATCCGCCGTGGCAACCACCCGACCACTGAGCATCTCGTGCTCAGCAGCGATGCCCGTGTCCAGAATGGCGATTTTCACGCCCGCGCCAGTAAGGTTGAAGGCCCAGAGCGCATCGGCCCCAATCTGGTACACGCTCCGGTCCAGCCACGCCTGGGTCTGGAGGTCCGGCCAGACCCACTGGACCGCTGTATCTGTCAGGAGGCTCGCAAGCTCTAGTCCAGAGAGATTCGCGTACCGGAGGCCCTTCGACCTGCCGGGCCTGCCCGCGCTCAGGTTGGCGCCCTCGTGCAATGCCAGAATGATGTCTATCGTGTCACTGTCCCTGGTCTGACGGAGGGACGAGTGGGCCTTGCCGAGCTCCTCCACGGTGAGCCGCTGGTCAAGACGCTGCTCGGGAGCCCTACGAGGGATCTGGGCCGCCGCGATGGACCCGAGCATGACGAGCGTGAGCAGCGCTGCCACGAGCAGTGCAGCCCGTGCCTTCTTCCCGAACGCCGCCATGCTCCCCCAACGGAATATTCGGCTTCAGCCAGGCTTATGGCATATAAATCTTGTGTTTATCCAGAAATCCAAACCATCCGACGAGAAACAGGGCGACTGTCCTCGCATAAAATCACACGGCGGACCCCATCTCATGTCACGGTCACCGACGAGGGCATCATGGACCGATATTCGGCCTGGATAAACGCCCCCCAATTCGGACGGCTGCAGCCGTGGACAGCAACCACTATGCCGGAGTTGTGACGCCCGTTCCTTCGATTGTGAGCGCTTCCGCGCAACGGCCAGATCAGGTCCGCCTACCTCGGCGCCTTGTCGAGCTGCTCGTGGAACTGCACAATCTTTGGATAGAAGTGCTTCTTCTCGCCCTGCGAGAGCCGGGTGTACGACTCGTTGATGGCGATGTAGGTGCCGCGCGCCTCCTGGAGCTGGCCTGCGGCGAGCTGGGACTTCCCGCGCTCCAGAAGCTCCGCGAGACTGCCATCGCTCTTGGAGGCAGCGGACACGCTCTCTCGCTTGGTGATGCCGAGCACGTGGCGGAAGAGGTACATCTTCTGCACCACGTTCAGCAGGAGCAGCACCGCCATGAACAGCACCGAGACGTAGATGAGCAGGAGATACACGGCCGGGATGAACTCCGCGAAGTAGCTCTCCCCCAGGAGTCCGCCGATGGGCTGCTTGAAGAGGATGGTCTGCCGCAGCAGGTGCTCGCTGATGACAAAGGGGTTGAAGCGCGCCACCTGCTGAAGGTACTGTGGCATGCTCTCCAGCGGCAGGATGAGATTGGAGAGGAAGAGCATGGCGCTGCTCGTGGAGATTGCGGCCATGGTCGCGGTCTCCTCGGAGCTGAAGAGACTGCCGATGAGGATGCCCATCAGGGTGAAGACCGTGGTGACGATGAACGTGAGGAAGAGCACGCTCGGCAGGTTCCTGAGCACGGGAATCTTCAGCCCCCACTCGGTCAGCGCGAAGACGATGACGAGCTGGATGCCGAGGACGATGAGCACGGTCACGTAGGTCGAATACACGAAGAGGGTGCTCTTGATGGGGGAGATGAGATTGCGGAAGAAGGCGCGCGAGCGCTTCTCGCTCATGATGAGCGTCGAGCCGAGCAGGACTGAGGTGAACATGACCAGCAGGGAGACCAGCGAGGGATACAGGAAGCTGATGTAGGTGCGCGCGGCGACGGGCTCCACCCTCGTCCGGATGGGGGAGACGATGCCTCCCACGTCTGTGATCTCGACCGCTGAGATGTCGGACGCCATCTGGCCCAGGCTGCCCTTGACGGTCATGACGGTGTTGAGGTTGGTGTCCAGGGTCGCCTTCACCGCCCCGGTGATGCCCGAGACGTCTGAACGGGCGCTGCCCGCCGCGCTGAGCTGGCCGGACACCTGCGTCACGGTCTCGTCCAGGTCGTCGAAGAGGGCCGTGAGCGCGACCCAGTCCGTGCCGTTGACGCCCAGGTCGTCCAGCTCGTTCTCGATGGAGGTGAGCTGCTCCTCCACGCTGGTGGCGTTCGGGTCGGACATGCCGTCAAGGATTTCCCTGGACTCGTTGAGCGAAATCCGTATCTTGCTGTCCGTGTCGTACAGCTCCGTGAGCCGACCGTCGTAGGAGGCGCGCAGCCCGCCGATGTTGAAGTCCCCGCTCTCGACGCTCAGGTCGAGCGAGCTGAGCTTGCCTTCGATCTCCTTCTGCCTGGCGCGGACCTGCTCGTTCTGCTCGATGAGCTTGAGGACGTTGGCATTCTCCTTCTCGGCGTTCTCCTTGGTCTTCCCGAGGGTGTCCACCAGGACCTGGACCAGGCCGGAGCTTATCTCCCTGGTGCGGGAGCTGATGCCCGCCGAGATGGTGTCCATGATGGTGTACACGATGTTCACCCTGCTGTTGTCCACGTAGAAGGCAATCTCGTTCCCCTCCGCGGCCGCGATGTCCAGTCCCGGCGGGAACACCATGCAGGCGTGGGAAACGCCGAGTTTCACGCTCTCCACGCAATTCTCCTCGTTGTCGAAGCGGGTCACGAGGAAGTTCTGCTCCTGCAGCTTGTCCAGGAAGGAGGTCGTCAGCTCGTCGTACTGCGGGGAGAACGTGGCGACCTTGAGGTTGAAGAGCGTGCTGTTGTTGAACGCCAGCCCCACGAGCAGGGTGACGAGCAGCGGTCCGAGGATGACCACGAGCGCCGAGCTCTTGGAGCGTATGAGCAGCTTGAGGTTCTTGCCCACCACCTTCATCATCGCGCTCATCGCTTCCCCCCGGAGACGATGGCCTCGAAGATGTGGTCCAGGTCCGCCTTGCTCGCGACGAGATAGGTTGGCTGCTCTCCGAGCTGCTCGCAGATGCGCATGACCCTCTCGAGGACCCGCGCCGCGGAGAGCGAGGGCACGATGAGTTTCTCGGCGGCCTTCGGGTCCAGGTCCCTGGCTTCGCTCAGCTCCTCGATGAGGACCTGCACTTCGGGGACGCGGATTTCCAGCTTCCCGTGCCGCTCGACGAAATGGTGCTCAAGCAGCTTGAACTCGTCCTTGAGCCTCGACACCAGCTTCCCGTAGCTCTGGCTCACGGTCTGCACCAGGACAATCTCTCCGGAGCGGAACCGGGCCTGGAGTTCCAGGGGCGTCCCCACTGCCACGATTTCCCGGTCGAAGAGGATGGCTATCCTGTTGCACAGCGTCTCCAGCTCCTCCAGGAAATGCGATGCGAGGATGACGGTCGTGCCGCGGTGGTTGATCTTGCGGATGAGGTCCCACATCTGCCTTCGCAGCACGGGGTCGAGGTCCGCGGTTGGCTCGTCCAGGATGAGCACATGAGGATTGTGGATGAGGGCGCATGCGATGTCGAGGCGCTTCTGCATCCCTCCGGAGAGGCGCTCTGCCAGCTGGTCCTTCGCCTTGGTGAGCCCGACCAGGTCCAGGAGGATCTCCATGTTGGTCTCCTTCACCTCCCTCGGGAGGCCGTTCAGGGTTCCGAAGAAGTCCAGGTTCTCCCGCACCGTGAGCTTGGTGTAGAAGCTGGGGTTTTGCGCGGAGAAGCCGAAGGTCCGCTTGAGGTTGTCGGGGTCGCTCCGGATGGAGCGGAACTGCGTCCTGTCCTCCCTCGTCCGGATGATCTGCTGGGGCTTGTAGAACACCGTGCCGTTCATGGGCTCGATGACGCCCATGAGAGTGTTGAGGAGCGTGGTCTTGCCGGAGCCGCTCATCCCCACGATGCCGAAAATCTCCCCCTCGCGGAGATCCAGGCTGATGTTGTTGAGGATGGTCGTGCCACCGAACTTCACGAGGAGGCTGCTCACCTTGATGATGATGAGGTCATCTGACGCATCCCGGGACTCGACCATCGGAGCGGCCGGGGTTTCCAGGTTCTTAAACTTTATTATCTGTAGCGTAGAAAGGCTCAGGCACATGGTCGGCCACGCGGGGAGAAATCATCGGCATGCGATACCATGCGGATATCCTACGGCATTGCGGCCGCGCTCCTGCGGTCTCCCTTCACGGCAGGGTGCGGAACCTGGTGTTCAGCAGCCCCCACTCCGTGAAGAGTATCAGCAGCGCAGCGAGCAGCAGTGGCATCCGCAGGGGAACAGGAACGTCCTGCCGCGTGGTCGTCGCGATGGCGAGGTACGCGTCCTCGAGGTCACGCTGGCTCTGGGCCTGGGTGTAGGTGCCGCCGGTGCCCTGCGCGATGTCCTGCAGGGATTCCTCGTCCAGCTGGGACACGAGGCCGGAGCGGATGAAGCTGCCGCCTTCCTCGGTCCCGATGCCGATGGTGTGGACCACTATCTGGTTCTGGTCGGCGTACCGCACCGCGTCGTCGAGCGAGAGCCCCACGGTGTCCTGGCCGTCCGTGAGGAGGATGACAGCCCGGGGCTTCTCGGCGCCGAGCAGGAGGTTCGCTGAGGTGATGATGGCGTTCCCGAGGTCCGTGCCGGTGGAACGCGACGGCTCTATCTCGTCCACCGCGTCATTGAGGAGCGCCATGTCCGTCGTGAGGAGCTGCCTCGCCAACGCCGTGCCCGAGAAGGTCACCAGGCCCACGCGGGTCCTGGCCGGAAGGTTGTCGAGGAAGAATCCGGCGGCCTGCCTTGCCGCCGAGAGCCGGGTGGGGAGGAAGTCGTCCGCGAGCATGCTGCTCGAGGTGTCGATTGCCAGTATGTAGTCATGCTCGGCCGCTTCGCCGGTGTACCAGAGGACCATCCCGCTCGCCGCGAGGATGAGGAAGATGAAGGCCCAGAGCCGGAGGACCAGCATGGTGATGTTCTTGTTCATGGTCTGCATCCCGGTGACCCGCTGCAGCGCCTCGAAGTTCGCGAATTTCAGGGCGCGCGCCCGCATCCGCTTGAGGATGAGGAAATGCAGCACGATGAAGAAGGGTACGCTCACCAGGAAGGTGAGATACAGCGGGTCGGAGAAGGTCACTTCAATCGCGACCGCCTCCGCTCGAAGAACTTCAGCACCGGGAAGAGGAACTCCTTGTCGGTGAACAGCACGATGTAGTCGGAGTTCGTCTTCACGAAGGTGTCGGTCAGCTCGATGAGCTGCTCCGTGGCCGCGTTCTCGTACTCCTCGTGGATGCCCGCGGTGTCTATCAGGAGCTGCCGGTCGGAATAGGGGTCCCCGACGAGCAGCTGGGCGTTCTCCGCCGGCAGCACCATGTCCCTCGGGTCGCGGACGACGAACGCGGTGAGGTCGAACTTCAGCGCGGACATGGAGAAGAGCCGCTGCCAGTCCTTCCCGAGGCCGAGGAAGTCGGAGACCACGAAGAGCAGGCTTCCCTTCCGCAGGTAGCCCACGCAGAACTTGAGCACGTGGTCCAGGTCGAACTTGCCGCCGTAGTTCTTGGGGTCGCTGAGCACCCTGGTGATGAAATAGAAGTGCCGCATCCCGCTGCCGGGAGGCACCAGCTTCACGACCTTGTCCGTGAACATGCAGAGCCCCACGCGGTCCCCGACGTTGAGCATGCCGTACGCCAGGGTCGCGACGAGCTCTGCCCCGAACTCGCACTTCAGTTTCGGAGTCGATGCGTAGAGCATGCTGTCCCCGACGTGGAAGAGGATGAAGACGCTCAGGTTCCTCTCCTCCCGGAGGATGCGGACCAGGAGATCCCTGCTCCGCAGCGAGGACTTCCAGTCGATGTCCCTGGCGTCGTCCATCCCGGAGAGGTACTGCCGGAAGCCCTCGAACTCCAGGCCGCGGCCCTTGAAGGTGGAGCGGTACGCGGAGGGGAGGAACTCCTGGGTCTCGCCCCGCCGCATGGCGACCTCCAGCTGCTTGATGAGCGGCCTGAGATTGAGCTTGATTTCTCTCATGGCACAGGCACTTTATCCAGTATCTCCTTCAGCACGTCATCGGAGGTGATGCCTTCTGCCTGCCCCTCGTAGTTGATGAGGATGCGATGCCGGAGCACGTCCTTCGCCACTTTCTTGATCTCGTGCGGAGTCACGTAGGTGCGGGCATTCATGAGGCATTCAGCCTTCGCCCCTCGGACCAGCCCGATGGAGCCTCGGGGAGAGGACCCGTAGCCGATGTAGCGCCCGAGCTTGATCTTGAAGCGCTGGTGGTTCCTGGTGGCATCCACGATATTCACGACATACTTCTCGAGCTTGGGGTCGAGGTAGACCTTCTTGGCGTCCTCCTGCATGCGCAGGATTTCCTCCGGAGAGATGACACGATTGAGCTCGAAGTCCGAGAATCTTCGCGTGTCGATGTTGACCGAGAGGATTCTCTGCTCCTCCTCGATGCTCGGGTAGGTCAGGGTTATCTTGAAGAGGAACCGGTCAACCTGGGCCTCGGGCAGCGGGTACGTGCCGCCCTGCTCGATGGGATTCTGCGTCGCCAGCACGAAGAATGGCCTGGGCAGCGGGAAGGTCTCCTTCCCGATGGTGACCTGGCGCTCCTGCATCGCCTCCAGGAGCGCGGATTGCACCTTCGGTGGCGCCCTGTTGATCTCGTCCGCGAGCACCAGATTGGCGAAGATGGGGCCTTTGATGGTGTAGAATCCCACCTCTCGCTGGTAGGAGGTGAGCCCGACGATGTCGCTGGGAAGCAGGTCGGGAGTGAACTGAATCCTGGAGAAGACGCAGCCGGACACCACGCTCATGGTGTTGACAAGCAGGGTCTTCGCGAGCCCGGGCACACCCTCCAGGAGGACATGCCCGTCGGCTATGATGGCCCTGAGGACGCTGTCGACGGTCTCGCGCTGGCCGATGACGGTCTTCCCTATCTCGTCGCGAGCCGTGTCTATGCGCTTCTTGTGCTCCTTGAGGACCTTCTGGAGCTCCTCCCTCGCCATGGGGGAAATCTGGCGCTACTGGTATTTAAATATGTATGGCCGGGGCAGCCGTACAGCTCGGGCATATGGTCGGCCGCGCGGAATCATCGGCATGCGACGCCACGCGAATATCCTACGGCACTGCGGCAATCAGTTCTCAGAGTCAGGAGGTATCTCCTCGCTGGCTTCCAGCTCGGGTATCTTCTCCTCGGGCGCGTGGGGCAGGTCCCACTCCTCTTCCTTCTTGGGAACGTGACGGATGTGAACCTCTTCCTCCTTGTCAACGGCCTTTGACTTCTTGCGCTGGCGCTGCCGCTCCTGGGTGAGCTCGCGGATGACGCAACTCTTGATGGGATAAATCTTGCCGAGTTCTTTCTCGATGTCGTACTGGAGCTTGTTGCTGAGGGCATCGCGGAAGACCTCTTCTACCTTGCTCTGCCGGACGCTCCTGAGGATGAGATTCCGCAGCCCCTTCCGCAGGGCACGCTTGACGCTGTTGGTGGTGTTGCCCCGCGTGAAGAGCATGGGCTTGATGCGCAGCGCGACCTGGTCTCCGGAGAGGTACACGCTGGAGTCCTCGATGACGTCCATCCTGCGGTGCGTCATGCGCTTCACCGCGGTGGGCATCATCCTGAAGGACTGGATGGAGGTATGGGCCTTGTCGTCATCGACCTTGGTAACCTTGAGCCTGATGTTGATGTTCTGCTGCTTGATGTCGTGGGTGATGTTCATGAGGTTGGCAGTGACCACCCTCCCCATGGCGTTCTCCGTCGCGGTGAGGGGAAGCTCTCCCACCTCGGCAGCGCTGAAGACCTCGGGAGCCAATACCTGCACCCACTTCTTCTTCTTGACCTTCTTCTCCAGAACCGTGCGTTTGGCCTTTGCCATCCACATCCAGCGAATTCCGGGGCATTTATAAACGTTTCTGTCCGCGGACTCCTGGGAAAATCAATGCTTCCTGGTCGCATTGCCGTACGGGTTCCGTCTCCATCCCGGACATGCTCAGCAGCTCTCTGCCCAATGAAAGAGGCTACTCCGGATAGAGGTCGAAGGCCTTCTCCAGGGAATACATGCGATGCTCGACGCTTTGGTCACAGAGCTCCCGTTGCCAGCCTGAAACGGTGGCGCAGACCCGCTCCGCGCTCTTGGGAGCGTACTTGGCCATCCGTTCCATCGCCCCTTCGATGCAGGCGTACTGGTCGTCGGGCTCTCCTCCGCACACCCCGGAGAGGGACCACTTCCTCTGCGCTATCCCCGGGGAGTGCGCGTTTCCCAGGCCGTGAAAGCAGCCTGCCCGGTATTTGCCATCCAGGGAAGCGCAGGCGTCCTGCAGTCCGGCAAGGGTGCCATTTGCGCGGTAATGCTCGCGTATGACGTGCACCATGCGGTAGCGGAAGCACGCGGCAGGGTACGGTGCGGTGTCGCAAGGAGCAAGCGACACGCCGTTCCGGCTCCTGGTGTTGACATACTCCATGTAGGCGCCCGTGGCGCAGTAGTACCGCATGGGGTACTCGC
This sequence comes from Candidatus Woesearchaeota archaeon, assembly GCA_018302335.1. Taxonomy (GTDB): domain Archaea; phylum Nanobdellota; class Nanobdellia; order Woesearchaeales; family JAGVZT01; genus JAGVZT01. Next base: position 8,415 of record JAGVZT010000007.1, read on the forward strand.
TGAAGGTATCGCAGGCCTCGATGGCGGTCGTGATGCCGTAGCCGCTCAGGTACATCGCGGCATGCCCCATGCCGTGGGCGCAGTCCCCGGGAAGGTACAGCTCGGTAAGCGTGTCGCTTGCGCACATGGTGGGGATGGCCTCCCGCACGTTGGCAAGTCCCAGCTCCGACTCCTCTGCGCCCATGGCTTCCATGAGGACGCCATGCATGCAGCCCGAGAAGCAGGCATCCTGGCAGGTGTGCAGCGCAGCCGCGAGGTCCAGGGTCCTCGCGTAGATGACCCTGCCCAGGTCGTGGCCCTCATCGTGGCACGTGGGCCTGATGCGCTGCACCTCTTCGATGAGGCCATTGGCTCCGATTGCGGCGATGTGCTTCTCGTACAGGGGGCGGAGTTCCAGGCTGCGCCATGCAATGAGCTCCTTTCCGAAGGCCTCGCGCTCCGCAGCGGTCCGGGACAGCGGGACCTGCAGGTCGCTGACCGCAGCCTGCTGGCAGGAGACAAGAAAAAGAAAAAAAAGGAAAGCGCCCCTCACCGGCGCTTCCAATAGATGACCCCTGCGGCAAGGATGCCGAGGAGCAGCAGCGCCACCGCCCACAGCGGGAAGCCGCCCTGGCTCCCGACCTCACCGGTCACGAGACCGGTCGGGGGGATGCTGCTCTCGGATTCCGGCTCCGCAGGAAGCTCTGCCGCGGGCACGGCCTCGAGCTCCACGGGGGAGCTGCCGCTGCCGGTCTCTTCCGGCGCCTCGTACTCGCAGGACTGGCTCTCCTCAGGCTTCGCGCTTCCGTAGAGGATGACCGGGTAGGTCACCGAGCCCACGGTCTTGCTGCTCGAGCATCCGTTGGCATCCACGCATGTCCTGGTCTGCGTACCCGGCGCCTGGCATGTGCCCCAGTCGGAGCACTCCCAGTCGCGCTGGCAGGTGTAGGACGAGCCCCCTCCGCCAGAGCTGCCAGAGCTTGAGGGCGGCGGAGGCGGCGGGGGCGGGGTGCTCTCTGCGACCGCAGAATTCCGCAGCCCGCTTACCGTGTAGCTATCGCCATCGAACTCGCAGGTGTAGTCGCCCGCGCTGCCGGGGCAGGAGACGAGCACCTCGTCTTCGCCAGAGCATATTGAGCTGACCTCGCTGATGTCCGCGATGCCAGGGATGTCCTTCACGCAGACAAGGCCGCTGCCCGTGGCGCTGTCGAAGGTGACCGTCTTGGTCTCCCCTTCGGGCAGCTCCAGTCCGCGCACGATGATCCATCCAGAACCGCGCTCGACTTCGATGTCCGAGAGGTCCAGCCAGCTGTCCCCGAAGTCATGCTCCAGCTCCAGGCCCTCGAAGCCGAGCCCGTAGTGCGGCAGGGGGCACCAGAGGACCTGCGAGACATAGTACCTGGTCTCACTGTCCGCCTGCACATCGCCCTCGGACGATTGCAGGGGCAGCCACACCCCATTGACCTGGTGGCAGATTGGCGTCCACGGCAGCGAGAAGATGGTCGCCTGGAGCTGAGTCTGCACGGCACCGTGCTGGGGCACCGTGACCTCCTCCCCAATCTCCTGCCAGGTGATGTCGAAGAAGACATCGAAGAAGCTCTCCGCGGGGAACCAGTCCTCGCCGGAGTAGGCATTGCCCCCTCCGGAGCCGGAGACCTGGACCGGGCCGAGCATCTGGCTCATCCCGGTGAGCTCCATCGAGATAAGCTCGGTCTCGATGTAGGTCCCTTCGCCCTGCTGGGGAGCCGAGCGTCGCACGACGGTCGGGCCCATGAGGTTGATGACCTCCCCGTTCTGCCGTTCATTCCAGGTGTCGTAGACATGCAGGCTCACCAGGGAGTCGAATTGCTCCTCGACCGGGAAGTCCGGCACGGAGTCCGCAAGGGTGACGTCCGCGCTCTCCGCGAGGAAGCAGTTCCAGTACTCGCTGATGGAGCCCATGTATTCGCTGCCTTCCTCCCCGTCCACGTAGAGCGAGGGTCCCTCTTCCCAGAGGAACTTGTAGCAGACATTCTCACGGGACTCGCCGAAGCGCAGCGCCTCGAGGTGCACCGGCTCCTCGGTGAACCAGGTGTCCTCGCCCTCGATGTCCAGCTCCACGAACACGTCGAAGAAGCTGTCGATGGGTCCGCCCTCCTGGCTGTCGCCGCCGGAGCCGCTCTCGCGCACCGTCACCGGGTATGCGTTGTCCCAGGGTGCCGAGAGCATGCCGTCAAGCTCAGCTTCGATGGAGGTGTCCTGCGTCCACCAGCCGTCGCCCTCCTCGAAGTTGTCCTCGGAGACCTCGGCATCGCCGGTCGCCTGGACCGTATAGAGGGTTTCGCCGGACCAGAACTGGAGCTTCACGAGCTTCCGGTACTGGAGAGGGGGCACGTCGCAGGCGTCGGGGATGCCGTCCTCGTCGGCATCCTGGCTGTCGTCACCCTCGCAGAGGTCGCACAGGTCCCCGGCGCCGTCCTCGTCGCCGTCCTCCTGCTCGGGGTTCCACCAGGTGCAGGTGTTCTCACAGCCATAGTAACTCGCGGACCAGGGGTCGCAGGCGCCGCACCAACCTTCCCCTCCCTCACCCTCATCCGGGTTCCAGAAGCACGAGAATGTGCCCCAGCCCTCACCGCTCGACGCAGAGGCCTCGCAGGTCTCCTCATCGTAGATGTTCCAGCAGCCGTCCTGGGTGTACGCGTCGTCGGGACAGGTCGGAGCCGGGCAGCTGTCCTCGCAGTACCCGTTCTCCTCGTTGTACTGGTTGCACGGGACGCAGGCGTCTTCCACCCAGTCCTCTCCCCAGCCCTCGCCGCCGTAGAGATAGCCGTTCCCCCAGTAGCAGCTCACGGCCTTCTCGTCGTCCCACTCCGCGCCGCCGCCGCAGGACTCTGCGTCAAGGTCGTAGCAGTCGTCGACGACCTCGTGGTCCTCGCAGAGCAGGTCGTCCGGGGCGCAGTTGTCGCACGCGTCTCCCACGCCGTCGCTGTCCCCGTCCTCCTGGTCGTAATTCTCATCGTCCGGACAGTTGTCGCATGCGTCCGGGACGCCGTCCTCATCCGAGTCCTGTCCGTCGTCGTCGCTTCCAGCGCAGAGGTCACACGCATCGCCAACGCCATCCTCATCGCTGTCTTCCTGCTCAGGATTCCAGCCGGTGCACTCGTTCACGCAGTAGCCGTTCTCCTCGTTGTTGGGGCCGCAGCCATAGCACCAGCCACCCTCGCCCTCGTCCCAGTAGCAACTCTGCGCGACCTCGGTGTCGCGGCCGTAGAGCCAGGAGTTCTCGCAGGTCCCCTGGTTGTAGATGTCACGGCAGGTCGTCGCGTCGCTGTTGAGGTAATTGGAGCGGCCGGGGCATCCCTCTGCAGGCTGGCAGTTGTCACACTCGTCGGGAACCCCGTCCTCGTCATTGTCGGTCTCATCCTGCTCGGGGTTGGAGGTGCCCGGGCAGATGTCGCAGGCATCCGGGACGCCGTCGGAATCCTCATCAAGATTGTCATCGCCATCGCAGATATCGCATCCGTCCGGGACGCCGTCTTCGTCCCAGTCCTCGCCGTCAGGCCATCCGGGGCAGATGTCCTCGGCATCGCACACGTAGTCAACATCGTCGTCGAGGATGGAGCACCAGCCCTCGCCCTCGCCGAGGTCGTTCCACGCGCAGCACCCTGCTGACGCGAGACAGCTTCCCATGTCGAGGCTGCTGCAGCCGTCCGACACGGCGGAAGCGGGAACAGCGGAGAGCAGGAGAAGAAGAGTGATGAGCAGCGCGAATCGCCTACAAGATGATGTGTCCATGGTGCCTCCTCCGTTCCCGCCTATAGTTGAGCTAAGCGCAAAACAGAAGAGGGGTTCGCGGGGGACTTTTAAGGATTTCTATGATGCGGTCTTCCGAGTGCAGCACGGGTGGAGGAAATGAGCAGTTGGCCGCGCTATCGCGAATCATCGGAATCACCGCGAGACAACGCGGATAGCCCACTGCATTGCGGCCGAAGAACGGTTTCGACGGATCCGCCTCGGGCATATCTTTATAAGCCGCCGCTTGTTCATCCTCTACGCAGAGAGCTGGGACGGCGCCGCTTTCCCAGACTGGAAGCAGGAATTCTGTTTCCGCTGTCAAACGACAGGAGGATACAATCATGGCACGAATGCATTCCCATCGCAAGGGCAAGGCTCGCTCGACCCGGCCCTCGAAGATGCGGGTCCCGTCCTGGAACCGCTACAAGCCCAAGGAAGTCGAGGTGCTTGTCACCAAGGCGGCGAAGGAGGGTCTCACGCCGAGCGAGATAGGGGTGCACATGCGGGACATCTATGGCATCCCGGATGTCAAGCTCCTCACCGAGAAGTCCATCTCTGCCATTCTCAAGGAGAAGGGGTTGCTCCCCGAGATGCCCTCGGACCTCATGGCGCTCATCCACAGGGACATATCCATACGGGAGCACCTGGCGAAAAGCAAGAAGGACCTCAGCGCGAAGCGAGGCCTGCAGCTCACGGAATCAAAGATCCGCAGGCTCGGGAAGTACTACCGCGCGACTGGCAAGCTTCCGATGGATTGGAAGTACGACCCCGAGCGCATCAAGCTGCTCATCGAGTGAGTGGGCTGAGCAAGCCGATTGCTTGGCCGCTGCGGTCGGAGTGCCTCGCGACCACGCGGATACCTTTGCGGCAAGACGGCCAGAAGGTTTCGTGAGAGGCGGCCGCAAGCTTTAAATCTGCGGTGGGTCACCCAGGACAGGGGATGGAGGGAGAGGCGAGATTCCTGGCGGAGGTAGAGGAAGCAGCGCGTCGCTTCCGTGATATACCGGCACACCTCCCGGTGAAGCTGGTCTCTCATCTCGACGCTGACGGTCTCTCCTCGTGCGCCATCCTCGTTCGTGCGATGCGCCGTTCGGGAAGGCTGCATGCTGTCCGGATTGTCCAGACACTGGACGACCAGGTCCTCCGGGAGTTGGCCCGGGAGCACTACGCGGCATTCCTCTTCTCCGACATCGGCTCCGGCCAGCTGGACCTCGTCGCTCGCCACCTGCATGGCAGGGCCGTTTTCGTCATTGACCATCATCCCCCTGTGGCAGAGGCGAATGGAGTCGTGCTGGTCAATCCCCATCTTTTTGGCATCGGGGGGACATGCGGGGCTGCGGTCGCCTTCCTGTTCGCCCGGGCCCTCGACCCGGCGAACGAGGACATGGCGCACCTGGCCATCGTGGGGCTGCTCGGCGACCAGCAGCAGCCGGATGGCGGGACACTCAACCGCGGGATTCTCGAGGTGGCTCGCAGGGCGGGTCGAATCCGCGTCGCCCGCGGGCTGCGTCTCTTCGGAATGCGCAGCCGTCCCCTGCACAAGGCGCTCGAATACAGCACCGACCCCTACATCCCGGGCGTCAGCGGCAGCGAGAGCGGAGCCATCCAGTTCCTCAGGGAGATAGGAATCAGCCCGAAAGACGGCGCTGCGTGGCGCAAGGTGGTGGACCTTGGCGAGGAGGAGATGCGCGCGCTCGCGACGGGCATCGTGCTGCGGAGGATGGACCGCGAGATTCCCGAGGACATCCTCGGCGATGTCTATCTTATCGAGGGCGAGGCCGAAGACACTCCGCTGCGGGACGCCAAGGAGTTCGCCACCCTTCTCAATGCCTGCGGGAGGATGGACCGCTCTGCGGCGGGCATTGGTGCGTGCCTCGGCGACGGGCGCCTGCGGAGCGCCGCATTGGACACCCTCGTCGAATACCGCAGGAGCATCATGTCCGCGATGCGCTGGGTGGAGCGCAATCCGGAGGCCGTTCGGCGCGAGAAGGGCTACGTGCTCATCGATGCCGGGGAGAACATCCCGCACTCTATCATAGGGACCGTCGCGAGCATGCTCTCCCGGAACCGGGAGTTCCAGCCAGGGACGTTGATTCTCTCCATGGCAGCTCACGACAGGCATCTGAAGCTCAGCCTACGGAGCTGCGGCAAGAGCCCCGCTGACCTCGGGCGCCTCATGGGGGAAATCTCCTCGTGCATCCCCGGAGCCATTGGTGGAGGGCATGCCAGCGCCGCAGGGGCATTGGTACCAACGGAGCAGCACGACACGCTCCTGCACAAGGCCCATGAGGTGCTGTCCCGGGTGGCACGCGAGGAGCGGGTCGCCTAGCGCCGGCGCTTCAGGCGCTTCTCGATACTCTCTATATCTCCACTGGGGGTCCGCCGCGTGCGCAGGTATCCGAAGCCCGCAGCGAGCAGGGTGCACACCGCGAGCAGGGAGAGGATGATGCGCCAGAGGGACCTTCTCACCGGTTGCGTAACTGGCAGAGAGGGCTCTGGACTCTGGCCAGTCGGCTCCTCGACCGTCTCCGGTACGAGCTCCGCAATGGGCACTTCCTCCGGCGCAGGTGCCGCCTGAGGCACCGCAACCCGCGCGGCTATCGCGAACACGCTGAACCCGGGTGTCTCTGCCTCATAGTTGGCATAGGTCGCATCCCGGCCGGTGAAAGTCGTGGGCAGGGCCTCCCAGGCGTCAGCGTAGCGGAAGAGGCCGACCTGGTCCTCGGAGAGCCCGTTGTCCGCAAGCCAGTCCCTCTCCACGCGGAACTGGAGCTGCGCGCTCTTGAGGTTCTCCCGGTCGAGTCGCTTCACGCTGATGTCCAGATAGTGGTAAACCATCGCTCCGCCGGCGCCAGCTGCGCTGGAATCAGTGATGCTTTGCGCCACGCTCGCAGGCGCATCCTCGAGCTTGATGACCATGATTTCGACGTTCTGGGCAGGGTTCTCCACGGTGATATGGATTTCCTGGAGGCCAATCGTCTCGTCGGCAATCTTCACAATCTCCGCGACGCCCGCCTCGATGACGCTGATGAAGGTGCTGCTGGAAGGAGGAGCCGGAGCAGATTCGCCGCCGGACGAGCCGCCTCCGCCGGAGGTGGTGGTGAAGGTGACGCTGTCCGTGTCGCAGAAGGCGTCGGCGTTGCAGCTCTCGATGTTCGCGGTGTACTGCGTGCCGGCGGTGAGCCCGGTGAGCTGGAGGGTGTGCGACGTTTCCAGGGAGGCGCTGCTCGCGGTCTTCGTTCCCGCGGTGGCCTCGCTGTCCGATGCCTTGTCTGTTGACCAGGCGATGGTGGCGGTTGATTCCGTCACGGTGGAGCTGACCGAGGAAATGACCGGAGCGGCCTGGTCCTGCACCGCTATGTTCAGCCACGACAGGGTCTCCGAGTAGTTCTGCGTCGCTCGGTAGATGAGGGAGACATTCCTCGTGCCCCGGGAAGGCAGGCTGGTGAGGTTGTTGGAGGACGTGCCATTCCTAAGAAGGCTACCATTGAGGTAGAGCTCGATGAAGCCGGCCGCATCTCCCGTGAGGATGCTCGCGTTCACGGTGAAAGTGCTGTTCTCCCCCGTGGTGTGGTTGGACACGGAGTTGTTGATGGTCAGGTTCAGGATGGCGCTGGCCTTCGCGATGGTGAACTCCACCCACGCGGTGCTGTTCCGGTTG
>JAGVZT010000008.1 GCA_018302335.1 Candidatus Woesearchaeota archaeon
TCCGAGTAGAGCGCGTACCAGGTGGACGTCGCGAGAGCGCTCCCGATGCCCAATCCCGCCTGCACCGCGAAGAGCTTCCAGGGTGCGTCTACGAGGAGATAGCCGAAGGTGAACAGCGCGTTCATCGCGTAGCCTGCGACCATGAGGCGCTCCTTCCCGATGGGCGTGTCCGCAAGACGTCCCACGACCACGTGCAGCAGCCCCGCGATGATGAGATAGGTGGCCCAGGCCCAGGAGATGTCCAGCACGCTCCCTCCCACCTTCTGGGTGAAGACCGCGAAGAGCGGCCCGAGCATCCCCTCTCCGAGGTACCAGAGGTTCGCCCCGTGGAGCAGAAGCGTCAGGCGTCGGTCGCGCATGCCCCGTGGGAGCCTGCGAGGCTTGATAAAGGTTTGCCGACGGACGTCGAGGATGAGAAGGCGGCCGCGCCGCGGGGAATCACCGCGAGACAGCGCGGAACGTGCCCGATAATGCGACCGAGAGATGAGACTTCACCGCAAAGTCCCGTCGGCACAGCTTCGGACGAGCTGACGGACGGGCTCTGAATAATCTCATATGGGTGGTTGGGGATTAGGTTCTGCTACCGCATCCTCCAGTTGGTCCACCATCCCTGAGATGACGCGGAAGGCCCGCTCCCAGGTCGCTGGCGCGCAGATGTCGATGCTCGCCTCGAGGAGCAGCTCCCTCGCGTCCACCGAACCGCCTGCTCCGAAGAGCCTCTCCAGGTACGGCGTGAATTCCTTCCCTCTCGCGCGGTACTCGTCCCAGAGCACCAGGGAGAGGAGCTGGCCGAAGGGATATGCCGTCCGGTAGAACGGGTCCTCGACATAGTACATGGAGTCGACGGCCCAGTCGTGGCCCTGCTCTGGCGTGAGCATCACGCTGTCGCCGAGGCGGTCCTCGAGCGCCGAGAGATGTAGGTCCGCGATGCCGTCCGCATCGATGCCGGCAGACAGCGCCTCATGGGCGAGGCACTCGAAGTGCGTCGAGGCGGCCGAGCGCAAGGTGAAGTCGTAGAGCGAGGAGAGCGCGGTGTCCAGCAGTTTCCTCACCGCGGACTTGCTCTCTGCCTGCTCAAGCAGACGCGAGGCCATCGCGGTGCCGAAGAAGGTCGCGGCAGTCTCCTGCAGCGGGATAGGGGCTTCCTGCACGAGCACGGGAAGATGCGCGCCGGAGAGGTAGTGGACCGCGTGCCCGAGCTCATGGGCGAGGGTCAGCACGTCCTCCGGAGCGCCCTGGAAGAGCGTGGACACATAGGGGATGCTGCCCGGCACTGCGGCGCAGAACGGCGTGCCGTACTTCCCCTCCCGTGGAAGGGCATCAAGATGGCCCTCGCGCACCACGCGGGCGGCGCGTTCGCCGAACGCGGGCGAGATGTCGCCGAACATCGAGAGGATGTCCTGCAGCGCGTCGTCCAGGCTGCGCTCCCTCGCGGTGCCGAGCGGCGCGTCCATGTCGCAGGACCGCAGGCGTTCCATCCCCAGGAACCTTGCCTTCAGCCGGAAGTACCGCTGGAACACCTCGCGATGGGCGAGGCATGCGTCGAGCGAGAGATGGAGCGCCTGCTCGGCAATCTGGTCGAGGTCCGCGCGTTTCTCCAGCGGAGATGTGTAGCCCCGGGCGGCCAGGTCACGCTGCCAGGATGCCGCGGCCTCGCGGAACACGGCGTGATAATGTCCGATGTTCTCTCGATACCCGTCGCTCTGGGCGCGGCAGGCCGCTTCCCGTCCGGCGGGATCAGGAGAGCGGCTGAACGCGAGGAGCGGAGCCTCGCTGTCGAACACCTGCGGCACCCCTCCCACGGGCTTGAACGCATAATGCTGGCTTCCCTCCAGGGCGTCGCGGTCCCGCACCAGCGGCAGGATGGACAAGGCTTCCTCCTGCCCCAGTGCGTCCTCCTGCTCTTCGGGGAGGGTGTGCGGCGCCGCAGCGCGCGTGCGTGAGAGGTACGCGGCGTATTCCGGCGCGGCGGACAGTCCCGAGAAGCCGGCATCGTCGAGGCTCTGCAGCCATCGCTCGCCCCGGCGCTGCTCTCTGGCGTAGCGGGACTCGAACATGTCTATCTGCTCGAGCAGCTGCGCGGCGTGCGCAGAGGAAGTGTCCTCCGCGCGGAGCAGTTCCGCGTAGGCACGCACTCTCTGGACGTCCCCCTCAAGGCCATCCAAGAGCGAGAGATACTCTCCATACCTTTGCCGGGCGTCTTCGAGCCCTTCATGCCAGGAACTGAGCGTCTGCAGTCCCCTCTCCAGCTGCGCAAGCGCCTCCTCCGGCGTTCCAGGAAGTATGCCGTCAAGCGTCCATCGCACCATGACTGGTCGTTCCAGAGGAGCATCAAGTTTATAAATATTTCGTTATTAAACAGTAGTATCTATATTGCCGACAACCAAAAGGTTAATGAGCATACGCATGCCGGAGCATGCGCGCCCCGTGGTGCTGGGCGCGGAGCAGCATGGCACAGCGTCAATCTACGGTGCGGGAATTCGTCATCACGCGCGTGTTCGACGCTCCGCGCGAACTCGTCTGGAAGGCGTTCACCGAGCCGGCACGCATGAAGGCATGGTGGGGCCCGAAGGGCTTCACGGTGCTGCACTCGAAGATGGACCTGCGTCCAGGGGGAATCTACCACTACGGCATGCGCGCTCCTGATGGAAGCGAGATGTGGGGCAAGATGGCGTACCGCGAGATTGCCCCTCCTGAGCGGATTGTCTGGGTCAATTCCTTCTCGGACAAGGAAGGCAACGTCGCCAGGCATCACTTGCACATGGCCTGGCCGCTGGAGGTGCTTTCGACGCTCACCCTGGAGACGCAGGGAAGCGGGACGAAGCTCACGATACGAGGGCTTCCGCTCAACGCGAGCGCTGCAGAGCGCAAGACCTTCGACGAGAACGGGGCGAGCATGCAGCAGGGCTGGACCGGCACGCTGGACCAGCTAGATGCATACCTGGCGAAAGCCAGGTGAAGCACGCGGTGATCAATGCATGACTGGATTCTTGAAAAAAGGAGGATGAGGACCATGAAAGGATACGTGGAATTGTTCGTGCTGCCCGTTCCCAAGAAGAACCTGCCCGCGTACTGCAGGATTTCGCAGCGGTTCGGGAAGCTCCTGAAGGAATACGGCGCCCTGGAATACCGGGAGTTCCTCGGCGTGGACCTGAAGGTGCAGGGCATGACCGCCTTCCCGAGCAACATAAAACTTAGACCGGGCGAGGTCCTGGTGTCCGCAGTGCTCGGCTTCCGCTCGAAGAAACATCGTGATCAGGCCCACAGGCGGTTACAGGGCGACCCGCGGGCGAAGCGCCTGTTCAAGGAATACAATGAGCATCCGCTGACGGATTCGAAGCGGACGCTCTACGGCGGCTTTGCCACCATCGTCAAGGTGTAGTGCGGCAGAGTTCCACGACCGCCTCGATGTGGGGCGTCTGCGGGAAGAGGTCGAATAACGCAGCGTTCTTCACCGTCATGCGCAGCTTCGGGATGTCCTTCTTGAGCTGCCGGGGATTGCAGGAGATGTAGATGATGCGCTCTGGCTCAAGGGAGCGCAGGGCGTGCAGCGCAGCGGGCTCCATCCCGCTCCGGGGCGGGTCGGCGATGACATGCACCGGTTTAGGCAGCCGGAGGCGGCCGAGCTGTCGCGCGTCGATGCCGTGGAACTGCGCGTTCACACCGCCGCGCGCGATGTTCTCCTTCGCCACCGCGGCCTCGGGTGCGCTCTCCACGATGTGCGTCTCACGGAAGAGGTCTGCGCACGAGACGCCGAAGAGCCCCACTCCCCCGTAGAGGTCGAGCAGCGTCGCTCCGGGATTGCTGCCAAGCAGCTCGCGCACGTAGGTGACCATGCTCTCCGCCATGGCGGTGTTGTTCTGGAAGAAGCCCTGGGAGCTGAACCGGAAGGGCCTGCCGAGGATGCGCGCAGTGAGAATGCCGGTGCCCTTGACCGCGAGCCACTCCTGCGAGACGCTCGTGTCCTCGCTGAATGCCACGACCACGTGGTCTGCAGTGCTTGCCTTCGCATAGTCCCTGATGGCCGCGACGCATTCCTCCTTTCCTTGCGCATCCTCGTCGAGCACGAACGAGACGCAGGTGTCGTCGGCCGCCCGGAGTACCGCATAGCGGAATGCGCGGTCGGAGCACCGCTCGCGCACCTCCGTGAGGAGCGCGTTGACGCGGGGCTCGGAGATGGGGCACTCTGCGATGTCAATGATGCGCTTCCAGTTGTTGCGCTCGCGCAGCCCCAGGCCTCCCGCGTGGAACGCGAAGTCCATCCGGTTGCGGTACGCGTACGCGGGCCCGGAGAAGACGCGCACCTCGGCACCGGTAGCGGCAGCTACCAGCTTTCGCTTGTACTCCAACTGCGCCTCATACTCGAGGTGCTGCGAGGTGCATCCCCCGCACGAGCCGAAATACCTGCAGAGCGGCGTCGCCATGACGCAAGGAAACAGGAACTCCTATTTGAATCACGCGCAGGTGTGCATCCCCCTGCCGGTCGAGCAGCCCGCGCAGAGACCGTAGCGGGCCATGAGCGCGCCCTCGATGACTGCGTATCGCAGGGGCTCCAGTGTCCCCGCTCCAGCAGGGATAGGGCCGCTGCCGACAAGACGTTCCAGCCCTCCGGAATGACCTGGAGAAAAGGTCTGCCGAGGACTGTACAATGACGCATAGTCCGTCCCGCGAGGAATCCCGACGAGGTATGCGGATGAGAGCGCGCCGGAGGCACGTGCTCCTCCCGTGCCTGCGGACACGCCCTTCCCTCCAGATGCGGAAGCGCTTGAACTGCCTGCCATGTGTGACACCTCTGTTCTGTCGTGGGGTAGGGAGCGTTTTCCGCTTATCCATTTTGCCCGTATGACATGACAGAAAAGTCAGTCGTCGCAATCGTTATATACGTGCATCCCGCCTTCCATGTCATGCTGGACCACCGCACGTACCCGGACCTGGACCGGCTCGCGCTCAGCTACAACGGCTTGCATCTCTACGGCGCCGGATTGCCGAGATTCATGCGCCTGTTCTCCAGGGACCTGCTGCTCTCTGCGTTCCTCTTCCGCGACGCGGGCTTCCTCCAGGATATCCTGGCGTTCTGCGCACTGCGCCAGGGCAAGCGCACCGACGCCTACACCGGGATGGAGCCGGGGAAAATCCCGCACGAGGTGCCAGGGGTGGTGCTGTCCATCTCCGGCAAGCTGTACTCGACGGAGTACAACGCCTGCGACACCACCGCGCTCTTCCTCATCGGGCTGAGGCTGCATCACGAGTGGACCGGGCAGCCGGCCATGGTGACCGCGATGCGCGGCGAGGCGCGGCGCTGCCTCGAATATCTCGAACGGCATGTGGACAAGAGCGGCCTCTTCTGGGACGGGCCGTCGTACAGCGGGGCGACGGAGCGCGCGCTGGTGGTGAACTACTGGAAAGACAACTTCGTGATTTCCGCACGGGAGAACGGCACGCCGAGCTATCCCGCCGCGTACGCCCTGCTCCAAGCGAAGACCGCGGCCGCGTTCAGAGCCGCCTCGGAACTCGCTCCTCTCCTCGGCCTCTCGGATGAGCGTCTGGGACGCCGGGCCCGCAGGGTGGCCGGAGCCTTCTGGTCCTTCTGGGACGGGAAGTCGATTGCGCTTGGCAGGGACCAGCAGGGCCTCTTCCCAGGCATCGCTTCGGATGTCCTGCACGCGCTGGCGTATCTCCAGCCGGACAGCATTGACCGGGACAAGTTCGATTCGGCCCTGTCGGCCTGCTCCGCGCTGGAGACGCCCTTCGGCTACCGCACCAGCGCGTCCCAGGACCCAGGATACTCCGCGGACAACTACCACAATGGGAGCATCTGGCCCTTCGAGCAGGCGTTCATCGCCCGGGGCGCCAGGTCGCACGGCCTCCGGCACGTGGAAGAGGTCGCGCGTAGGGTCCTGCGTTGCTTGCAGGGCAGCTACCCAGAGGCGCTCCGCTGGGAGGAGGGCATGGACGCTCCAACGCTCGCGACCAAGAGCTGCCATACCCAGCTGTGGAGCATCGCCGCGCACGCCGCGCTGACGGCCCGGCAGTGAGGGCGTGGCATCGGCCGCATTGCAGAGGTCCGCCATTTGGTTTGCAGATCGCTGACGTAAGCATTATAAATCGCACGTTCTCTGCGCAGCCATGCCTGTCCTGCAGAGGCCGCCCGTGCGAAACCTCGCGCTGCGCGCCTATGCCTCGCTCGTCTTTGGTGTCATGTCCGTCTGGCGCAGCTATGTGACGGAGGAGATGCAGCTCTCCGGGATGGAGCATGTTCCCGATGCGGGTCCGGTGCTCTGGATGTTCAAGCACGAGAGCTGGCATGACGTCGCGAACATCCCGCTGCTCTGGCAGAAGGCCGGCGCGCCGCTCTTCAAGTCGCCCTCGCGAAGGAAGTATTTCCCCTCCCACGTGCTGTCCGAGGCGTCGCGCATCGCGCTCTCGCCCATCATGTACGAGATGCACCGCACCTGGCTGGGCGAGGGAACGAGCGAGGAGGAGCGGGAGGCGATGCGCGAGGAGAACCGCGCCGCGCTCTCCGCCCTCCGGGAGAACTACGAGCGTGGCTTCCACATCCTCATGGCGCCGGAAGGCAGCACCATCAGCGACGGCCACATCACCAACGTCCGGCCGGGCGCGTGGCACCTGAGCAGGCTCCAGCGTGACAATGGTATCGAGGTGGTGCGCTGCGCCCCCATCGGGCTCACCTACGATTTCCTGTCCGGGAGGCGGCGATTCGGCAGGAAGCAGCATCTGGTCTTTGCCAATCTCGGGGAGAGCTTCATCCCGGACACCGAGCAGGACGCGGATGGCTTCCGTGAGCGCCTCCGTCAGGATTTCATCTCCCTGAGCACCATGACCTGCAGCATGCTCGCCGGCGATTACCTCGCCCGGAGCGAGCGCGTGGACGAGAAGGAGCTCGAGGAGCTGGTCGCCGCCCGCGCGACCGCGCTGGACGGCATGATGGACATCGACCGCGGCCTCCTCGACCCCGGGAAGCGCGCGAGGCGCGTAAGGCATTTCTACAGCGCGGCCGAGGAACTTGGCTACGTGAACGGCGGCAGCGTGGTCCACGAGCGTCTCGCTCTCATCCCAGAGAATCCCGATTGGAAGCACGAGAACGTCCTGCGATACACCCTCAACCGGCTGGAGGATATTCTTGCGGCGCGGCCGGATGTCGCCAAGGTCATCCGCTAATCTTTTAAATGCCGCATCCCTGACAGGCGGCGTGAGATTCATGCCACTCCTCCTCGCGCTGCTGCTCCTCGCTCCAGCATCGGGACTGACCTGGTCCGATACCTCCAGCGGGCCGGCGGACACAAGGGGCCATGTCGTCGCTTCGGGAAACACGGTACGCGTCTACGGCTCGCAGACGGGCCTCTGCCTCGACGCGCCCGAGCAGTACGGCGAGGCGACCTCCGGCGGCCATGACCCGCGCGACAGGCAGGTCTACTCGTTCACCATGCGCTTCCCGTCCTCGACTCCCTATTCCTACCTGGTCATCTCGGACGAGCAGCTCGGCTCCCTGCGCCTGGTGCGCTGCGGCTCCGAGGGCTGCGTCCTGGACGGGCAGCCAGCGTTCCCCGGGCTGCAGGACACCTGCGCCTACGGCCGTGTCTGGGCCTGCGACAACGCTCTGCTCGCGAGCGACGGGGAGGGTTTCGCGCTGCTCGGCCCCTGGGAGCACAGCTTCACCCAGGAGAATCCTCCGCTTCCGGTGCGCGTCGAGGCGGACTGGGCTGCGGGGACGTACACGGTCATCGCGGGCCCGCACCTCGCCGCGGGTCTGGAGATGAGCACGAACAGGCAGTTCGGGGAGAGCGTCCGTCTCGGCCAGCGGAACTGCGGCTCTGTCATCCTGGATGACCTGCAGGTGGAGACCTACGCAGCGTGCAGGGAGCGCTGGAGCTGCTCGGGGTGGAGGTGCGTGAACGAGACGCACGCGACGCGGAGCTGCACTGACGCGAGCGGCTGCGCGCGCATCGCCCAGACGCGCGAGGAGACCGTCCCCCAGGACTGCGCTGCGTCCGTTCCTGCATCCGGTGAGGCATCCCGCGGCGATTCTGCCGGGGATGCTGACGGCAATGCGGCCGGGGAGGGGAGCGGTGGCACAGGTTCCGGAGACAGCGCGGGAAGCACCGGGAACTCGGCCGGTCCTGAAGCACCCACGATGGGAGTATGCGGCGACGGCATCTGCCAGGAAGACTGCTCCTGCAGCGAGGACTGCCCCTGCCTCGGCGCTTGCGTCCGGGGAACGTGCCTGGAGTGCCCGAAGCCGAGATGCGAGGGCAACGTCCTGGTGCGTGACAGCTGCGGCAGAGTGGCGAGGAGCGAGCGCGTGTGCCCCTCAGGATGCCTGGACGGCAAATGCGTCGCGGAGTGCCGGCTGGACGAGGACTGCAGCCAGGACCAGCGCTGCTCCGCCGGAAGATGCGCGCGCCTGGAGTGCGCCTGTGGCTATCCGCGGGAGCACCGATGCGAGGCCTTCGAGTGCTGCTCGGACGCTGAATGCGGAGACGGCGCTGCGTGCGTGAAGGAGTTTCACCGCTGCGCCGCGACCGTAGGATGTGTCCCGCTCATCGACCGCGGCCCTGGACTTGATGTCCTCTTCGTCGGAGCGGGCTACTCTCTTGACGAGTTGCGCAGCGATGCCCGCGCGCTGCTCCAGGGTCCGCAGGGCATGTTCTCCACGAAACCCTTCGACACCGCGAGGGTCAACGCCTGGCTCATCGCGGCGCCGGACTACCCGTTCACGCCGTGCCCCTGGCCCGAGCTCTGCGGCGAGAGCGAGATACCTGAGCCGTCCGCCGCCGTTTTCCAGGCGCGCTGCCCCCATGCCGATGCCACGGTGGTGGTGTCGCAGCGGACGTTCGACTCCTTCGGCACCTTCGGCGGCGCGGCGTACCTCTCGCTCGGCAGCTACTCCGGAGACAAGGCGCTGTATCGCGGGAGGCTGTTCCTCCATGAGTTCGGCCACTCCTTCGGGCTCCTCGCGGACGAGTACCTCGCTCCGTCGCGGGGGGACCAGGCGCGCCACCCGAACTGCGCTCCGGATATCGCGACCGCGATGCAGTGGTGGACCGGCGCGCCGTACATCACGGGCGTCATGACGGACAATGCGACCTTCCGCGAGGACGGCGGCTGCGCCTATGTCGCGAAGAACGTCCGGCCCCACGCGAACAGCATCATGCGCAATTTCTACGACCTCAGCGTCGGCTACGGGGAGGTGAGCGAACGATGGCTCCAAGAGCGCTTGTCCTCCTACCGCTAGCGCTGCTCCTCGTCTTCCCTGTTCTCGCGGAGGAGACCGCGTACTCCTTCCTGCTCGAATACGAGGGAGGCGCCTTCACTCTTCGGGAGGTGCAGCTGGTGCTCGCACCGGCAGAAATCCGGCCGCAATCCGACGGAAGATTCGAGCTGGCGCTCCACTCCTTCTCCGGAGCGGGGCTCTATGCGACGCATTTCAACGTTGCCACGGACGTCGTGGGCGCACCCAAGGCGGAGTGGTTCGACGAATCCGGGAAGCAGGTGGTCTTCCCCCAGGAGGGCGCAGCGACACTGTCGCGCGTCGCGGTCGCCGTGGCAGCGCCGTACTTCCCTGAAGCTCAGCGCGCCGTGGTATCCGAGGATGGAAGAGAGTTGCTTGCCATCCCCCTTGAGCAGTTCGCCACCTGCAACGCCAACGGCCGCTGCGACCCGGGAGAGTCTCCCGCGTGCGGAGACTGCGGATGCGGGGACCATCGCTGTCTCGGCGAGAGTTACCTCACCTGCTCTGCGGACTGCCCGTCGGGAGGCGCTGACGGGGTGTGCGACCGCATCGCCGACGCCGCGTGCGACCCGGACTGCTCGTCGGGCGACCTGGACTGCCCGCGAACTCCGCGGTGGATTTTCGTGGTCATCGCGCTCGCCGGAGCCGTGGTTCTCGCCGGAATCGTTCTCCGAGCGAGACGATAGCGGGAAACACGCAAAAACCTATGGGCACCATTTTGTATCTTGCGTGCCCTCCCGAGCCAGGTGATGGCAGTGGATAAGCTTGGGAAGGGAATCATCGTGAACATCGCAGTCATCGGAGCGGTCCTCGGCCTCGGCCGGGTGTGCAACTCGGCGTTCAACGACCGCACGGTCGAGGCCCCTGGCTATGTGACGGTGTCCTACAGCACGGGGCTCAACGGCCACGTCGAGTACACGAGCTTCGCCGATGGCAGCCAGGAGGCGAAGGTCTATCCCAACCTCGGCCATCGCATGTCTGACTCGATGCTCTACCAGGACCTCGACAGCGACGGCCTGGTGGACCGCATCCGGGAGAGCGGCCCCGAGTGGAAGTTCCATCGGAACACCCTGCTGGTCCGGGAGTTCGATGAGGCGGACCACGGCGAGGACTTCGACAGGGCGGACGCGCTGCTCAAGGAGCTGATGGAGCGCTATCCCTCGCAGAGGTGACGGACCGCCTCCAGGTGCTTCCTGAAGAGACGCTCGTCCACGGCGCCGAAGACTCCCTGGAGATTGTCGCGGAACTGCCTCGCGGACACATTCTTCCACAGCAGCGCGGACCACTTCGCGAGTTCGATGCGCGTGCCCACCTCCCGGCGCACCCACTCTGAATCCACAAGGGGGGCCAGCATGAATACATCGCGGACGTCTGCGCTCCGCATGCTTGCCCACTTCATCGCCACCAGGGCCTCGGGATCCGCGATGCGCAGCCAAAGCCTCCGCGGGAAGGTCTTGCCGTGAAGAACCCTCGGAGCAGAGCGCCCGAAGAGCCATTCGGCAGTGAACCTGGCCCCACTGAGCCGGTCGTGCACCTCGCCTATCAGGATGTCGATGCTCACGCTGACGTCAGGACTGAGTGAGCGCTCGAGCCGCAGGAAACCCCCGGAAGCTGTTTCCCGGTAGGCGATGCCCAACTGCCTCCGTATGGCAGAGGCTTGCGCGCGGTCCCGCACGACGAGGTCGCAGTCCACTGAGAATCGCGGTAGGGTGTAGGCATTCACCGCGTAGCCGCCGATAAGGACGAAGGCCTGCCCGCGCAGCTCTGCGAGGGCATGGAAGACCTCCTGTTCCCTATGCTGCAGCATGCTTCCTCATGTACTCGGCGGCATAGCCAAAGAGTCGGTTCCGCTCCGCCATGCGGAGGGTGCTCCGGTAGGGCTCCACCCGAAGGCCGTGCCGCTCCACGGAGCGGATGCTCTTGGCGGGGAATAAGAGGATATGCTCCCCGAACGTGGAGCCTTTCCGGAGGAAGCTGGGGATGCTCCGGCTGCGGAAGAATTCCTTCCAGTAGGGCAGGTCCCTCCGCAGGACTTTCAGGTGATAGGGGGACTTTTTCATGCTGCGCTGGACATAGCTGAAGTCGCTCCACAGCTCGATGGCGGACATGCCGGTGAACGCGTACGGCCTGGTGGCCTCCCGCATCATCTCCGGCACCTGGAAGCCGGCGATGCCAGCGAAGATGCGTCCGGGCTCAACGCAGCGATACCCCCTCCTCGAGACCTTCTCCAGCCAGCCGGCGCGCAGCAGCACCGCGAAGACCTTCTTTCTCATGCTCTCCCGGACCACCCAGTCCAGCTCCTCCTGCCCAAAGGTCTCCGAAGAGCCGTGCTGGGTGTAGAAGATGGCGTAGGCACGCTGCGCGAACGCCGGTATCTCATTCATAGTTACCTATTTGGTAACTAATTATTTAAGCCTTTGGGGGGGACGGCCACCATAGGAAAAAGTAGAAGAACGGTCGCGTTGCGGAGAATCTCTGCCATTCCCGCGAGACCATCCGGAACCCATGCGGTCTCCCGGCCGAGAATCGAGCAAGGGACACGCAACGGAAGCGCTATCGGAGAACCTCGTCGAGGTACCGGGCGAGGGCCGGCAGTTCGACCGTCGCGCCCTCATGGCTGGTGTTCAGGGGCAGCACCCGTTCATATGGCAGCGGACCATCCATGGCGGCTCGTGCCGCGAGCACCGGGATGACGCTGTAGGTCATCTCCGTCAGGCTGGGATGCTCTCCGCGCTCCACGTATCGGATGGCAGCGGGCCAGTCCCTCCTGGTCCATTCATCGAGGAGCTGGATGCCGTAGGAGCATCTCTGCTCCGTGTCCCCTTCTTCCATCAGCCGCAGGATGACGTCCCAGCTCGCGAGCTGCGTCCAGCTCTCCTCCGCGAACGCCGCGTGGGAGAGCTCATGGGCGAGCAGGGTTGCATTGCGCTCCCCTGCCACCACCACGTCGCCGAATCGGTACTCGCCCCAGGACTGTTCATCGGGAACGAACCGCAGGTCAGGCATTCCCTCGGTCCCCTGAGCGGTATCGAGGTATGCGAACAGGATGGCGGCATCCTCCTCCAGCTGCCGCTCGCCTCGGGACTCTGCGATTCCGGCGCACTGCGCCTCCAGCGAGCCCTTCGCGAGACCCAACGAGAAGAGCTCCTCGCGGAGCTGCTCGGCATCCGGCACCGGAAGGGACGCAGGCTCCATCCTGAGGAAACGCCAGTAAGGGATTTCCGTCCCTGCGACAGAGAAGGGACTGTACGACGGCGGGGCGAGCTGTACCTCTGCGAGATTGGAATACTGGCCGGCAGTTGGTGGGATGAAACTGAGCGCGGCGGCGAAGGCTGTCGAGAGGCCCACGAACGCCTTCGCGGTGAAGAGCAGCGTATCCGCGAGGGGGGAGCGGGGCGAGCCAGTCCAGAGGACCGTTGACCGCCAGCTCTCTAGGTCACCCATGCCGGAGGAGGCGGCCGTGTGCTATATAAAAGTAACTATTATCTAGGAGTATATTTCCCGTCAGACTCTTTGAGCTTCTCCACGGTGTAGACCTCGACCTCGATGGGCCCCTTCCATGCGTCGGCAGGAAGGCCGGCCTTCTGGCAGAGATGGCTGAGGAACTCTGTTTTGCCGGGCAGCTGCTCCCATACCTGGGGCAGGAAGGTCGCTGACCTCGTCCCCTTCCGCAGGATGACGCCTCGTTCCGGGCTGAGTTTCGCCAGCAGCTCCTCGGGTGAGGAGAACTCCAGCTTCGCCGGGGGGGAGAGGATGCTGATTTCTATCCGCACCGAGGGAAGCTCCTTCCTGGAGAGCGGCCGGAACCGCGGGTCCGCGTAGCCCGCGCTCACTGCGCACTCCATCACGTTGCGGAACAGCGGCTTTTCCTGGAAGTTGCCGATGCATCCCCGCAGCTCTCCGTTGATGGTCAAGGTCACGAAGACCGCGCGCGCCTCGCGCAACTCCGCAGGCACCTCGGCCGGATTGGGGAGCACGATGCGCGGGTGTTCGGTGATGGCCTGCCGCGCAAGGCCGAGCAGCGTCATGCCCATACTCCCGGGATGGCGTGGCCGCATTTCCCGCATGTTCCCTTCCTGAGACTGGCGATGCGGATGTCATGCCACTGCCGGGCGATGAGCAATTCGTGGCACTCCGGACAGAAGGTCGAGCTGTGCTCCTCGTCCATGACGTTCCCGAGGTAGACATAGTGCAGCCCTGCGTCCTTCCCGATGCGGTAGCCGCGCTTCAGGGTCGCCAGCGGAGTCTGACGGATGTCCTGCATCTTGTAGTCCGGATGGAACGCGGTGAGGTGCCAGGGCATGTCCCTGTCCACCGAGGCGAGGAATTCCGCGATGCCGCGCAGCTCGTCATCGGAGTCGTTCTTTCCCGGGATGACCAACGTGGTGACCTCGACCCAGATGCCCAGCTCCCTCGCGCGGCGGATGGTCCGGAGCACGGGCTCCAACGTCGCGAGGCACACCTGGCGGTAGAACTCATCGGTGAAGCCCTTGAGGTCGATGTTCATCGCATCAATCAGCCCGTGGAGACCGAGCATGGCCTCCTCGCTCTCGTACCCGCTGCTCACCATGACGTTCTTCAGCCCCTTCTTGTGCGCGAGCTCCGCGGTGTCGCGCAGGTACTCGTAGAACACCACCGGCTCGTTGTAGGTGTAGGCGATGCTCGGCGCCTTGCCGAGGCAGAGCTCCACGATGCGCTTCGGCGGCAGGTCGTAGCCGAATTTCGTGACCTCGACGCCCTGGAGCTCGGGACGCTGATCCTTCATGAGCCGCGTCCGGATGGAGCGCGCTGCCTGGGAGATGTCCCAGTTCTGGCAAAACGAGCACCCGAAATTGCAGCCGATCGTCCCGAGGGAGAAGATGCTGCTGCCCGGGAGGAAATGGAAGAGCGGCTTCTTCTCCACCGGGTCGAGGTTCACCGCAGCGGCCTTGCCGTACACCAGGAGAAAAAGCTTCCCTTCCTGGTTCTGCCGGATGCCGCAGATGCCGCTCTGCCCAGGCAGGATGCGGCAGTAGTGCGAGCAGGCCGTGCAGCGAACCTTCCCGCGTTCAAGAGGCTCGTACAACTCGCAGGGATGGCCTTCCACGCCGCGCAAAGAGCGGTTTTGCTTTAAATATACGTCGGCCGGCCATGCTCCCGGCCGCAATCCCGCACGAGTTCCGTGTTGTCTCGCCGGAATACCGGGTATTCTCAGCAGCGCGGCCGCCTTCGCGTTGTTCTCCTCCCGCAAGGGATATAAGCATCCTCTTCCTTTTCCGCTGCTATGTTCGCAACCTTCAGCCGAAGCTGGGACATCGCCAAGCTGAGTTTCCGCGTCATGCGCGAAGACAAGGAGCTGCTTCTTTTCCCTGTCTTCGCCTCGGTCTTCTCCCTGCTGTTCATCCTGGTCATGGTCTTCCCGGTGTTCGTCACCGCCCTGCTCCCGGAAGAGACCCGGGGGCTGCTCCAGCTGCCGGTGCTCTTCATCGTCTACCTCGGCCTGAGCTTCATCGCGACCTTCTTCTCCGTCTGCGTGGTGTTCACCACCAAGAAGCGCTTCGAGGGGGGCAACGCGACGTTTTCCGAAAGCCTCTCCTTCGCATTGTCCAAGGTCCACCTCATCCTCGCCTGGTCCCTCGTCTCTGCGACCGTGGGCATCATCCTCCGGCTCATCGAGAACGCCGCGGAGCGGAGCCGCAACGATATCGTGGCCATGCTCGGCCGCGTCGTGAGCGGGATTCTGGGCCTCATCTGGAGCGTCATCACCGTCTTTGTCGTCCCTGCGATGGTCTACTACGACGTCTCGCCGTTCGAGGCCATCAAGCGCAGCGTCGCGGCCATCAAGAAGACCTGGGGCGAATCCCTTGTCCGCCACTACGGCTTCGGGATGGTCCAGGCGCTCTTTGTCATCGCGGGCATCGTCGCCACCCTGGTCCTCGCGTACGTCGGCGCGATGGCACATCCCATTCTCGGACTCTTCCTCGCGGGCCTGGGCGTGCTGTACCTCATCGCGGTCGTGGTCGTGTTCTCGCTGGCGAACAGCATCTTCAACACCGCGCTCTTCGTCTACGCGGAGACCGGGAAGGTTCCCGGCGCGTTCGAGCAGGAGATGCTCGCCAACGCCTTCACGCCGCGGCCCGGGCGGACGCACGGGATCTGATTCCGGCTGAGGGATTGGGCGTCAGGTTTTTAAAGGAAGGTACGGTCCTTCCGTGCATGGAGCCGAAGAAGGAGCGGATGCTCATAGAGACCTCGGCGCTGCATGGGGTGCAGCAGCTGCACCGCGCGATGCAGGACGAGGACTGGCAGGACGACCTCACCCTGGAGGTCCTGCAACGACTTCCTGGCGGAGAGGTCATCCTTCACGAGCAGGTCTTCAAGGACACCCAGCTCAGCGGCGCCATGGTTCTCCCGAAGAAGCGCCGATGAGATTGTGGAAGATTCTCGTCTGTGTTCCCTACCTTCTCATCGCGCTCTGGCTCGCGGCATGGATTCTGCCAGCCGTGACCAAGACGGTCACTGGCGCGGCGGTGCTTCCCTACATCATCCTCATGCCG
Source organism: Candidatus Woesearchaeota archaeon (assembly GCA_018302335.1). Classification (GTDB taxonomy): domain Archaea; phylum Nanobdellota; class Nanobdellia; order Woesearchaeales; family JAGVZT01; genus JAGVZT01. Next base: position 15,787 of record JAGVZT010000008.1, read on the forward strand.
GTCATGGTGGTGTAACTCAGGAAGCCTGCGGCGCAGGTCCGCAATCCTTTCCCGTGCGCGGGGTTCCCCGTTGCGTGCGGCGAGAGCGTCAAGGCAGCGGAGATACCAGCCCAGTTCCTGCGCTTTCGGCTTGTGCTTCACTGCCTTGGGACTCTGGCCGAGGAAGCGT
>JAGVZT010000003.1 GCA_018302335.1 Candidatus Woesearchaeota archaeon
TGCTGCCCCTCGCCCTGCTCGCCCTCATCGCGCTACGGAAACGCGCCGGGACGAGTCCCCCTGAGAAGCAGGAATCCGTCCTGGAGTACGTCGAGCGCTGCCGGAAGGAGGGTCACGCGGACGCGGACGTCGAGAAGGCGCTCCTCGCGGCAGGCTGGTCTCCCAAGGTGGTGACGCTCGCCCTCAGCGCATCCGCTCGAGCGCGGGATGCTCCTTCCCATAGCAGTCGGCGAAGAGCTCGCTGAGATAGTCCATGAGGGCGCCGAGGCCCTCCTCCTCAAAATCGCCTTTTGTGATTTCCTTCCCGGAGACGGTGAAGGGGCAGCACAGCGAACCCTGCAGAGCAAGGTCGTCCTGGATGCGCTTCGGGATGCGCATGTTCGTGAGGTGCGTCACCACCAGGCGCTTCTCGGGGAAGAGGTTCTTCTGGCGGACTGCGGCGCGCATCCCGAGGTCGTAGCGGTAGTCCGCCTCGCTGTATTCTCCCTCGCCAGACGCGATGACGATGTTGAACAGGTAGACGTTCCTGCTCTTCGGGCCGGCGAGATAGGGGATGCGCTCCACGGATGGCGCGGGAAGGCCATCGTTGTTGAGACTCGTGCGGGCCGCATCGTCCAGCGAGAGGTCCGCCTGTTCCGCGCGCAGGGTGAGGTACAGCATGTCGGTGACGAGCCTGCCGAGCTCCTCCGTGTGCTTGCCTGCCATGATAGAGGGTAACACGGCATGCCTTTTAAGCCTTGCCGCGCTCCGCAGAACTGGCCGCAATGGGGCACGCTTTCCGTCTCGCGCGAAACATTCTTATGGCGCGCCTCACTTCCAGTTTCCATGACCCTCGATGCGGCCATCGCGTACGTCGCCGAGGTGACCGGCGACGCCAGCCTCAGCTGGCTGGAGGAGGCGCATGGAAACCCGCGTCTCCGGCTATCATCTCCAGGCGAGGGACTGGTTGAACGCGCTCACTGACGGCAATGCGACGAAAGGGGACCAACAGTACCGGAGTCTCTCCTCGGGCCTGCTCAACGCCTGCGAGTCCGCAGCGACCATGCTCGACGACCTAGCCACGCGCAGGAACACGACGACCACGCACCTCCATCTCCTCGACCGGCAGCTTCTCCAGGGTGACGACATCCTCGCAGCCGGGATGAGCGATGCCCTGCGCGCCTACCTGGGGAGCGTGGACCGCATCGCGTGGCGCCTCACGGTGACGTACCGCGAGGCGGACGAGGCCCTGGCAGCCCTGCTTGCAGGGAAGTGAGTGACTGTTCCGTTTTTCTTGCGATAGTGTTTAATATGATTTTCTCAGAGGTATTTCTTGGCTCTCGGTTCGCCTGAGAGCTTGCAGGATCTGGAGCGCCTGACTACAGAACTCAGTGAGCTGAAGGACGGCATGGGCGAGACCCTTTCCCTAGTGGTCCAGGGAGCGGATCGCGCCCAGTATCTTACGAAATTCGTGTTGTACTGGTGGACTGCCACGTCCGTCCGGACTCAGGTGGGGACGCGCCTCCGGGAAGCTGACGGCCATTCCGAGCGCCTCGCCACTGGGCTGCTGCAGTTGCTGCGCAAGGAGAATACGGACAAGAAGCCGGACCCTGTCTCTGTAGAGTTCGCTTGGGGCCTGACCAGGAGTCTCTTCGACGGAGTGCGCGCGTACAGAAGGCACCTGCAGCTGCTCGACGACACCGCAGAGCGCCTGGAGAGGGACGCGCTGTACAACATCATCGGACCGGCCGCTTAAGCCAGATACTTCGCGCAGAGCGTCCGCGCTCGGGACTCGCTCGGGGCGCGCACCAGCACGCGGCCGTCACGGAAGAGGGTGAACTCAACGCCCTTCTGGCGGAAGATCAGCGCGCTCTCGCTCTGGCGCACCTCGCCGAGTGCCGACAGTTTCCTGGCGATGCGGCCGAGGTCCACGGAGGGGAGGCGGAGCTGCCAGATGTCTCGCCCGCAGAGTTTCGCCGCGCCGCCCTTGCCGGAAAGATACGGTCGTCCGCCCGCGCATGCCGCGCAGTCTTTCCGCTTTCCAGCGTTGAGGGAGAGCAGCTCCACTCCGCGCGCATTGAGACGATACAACGGAGGCTCTTCGGCCGCGAGCCCGAGTAAGGAGCGGATTGTCTCAGCGACCTGGAGCGACGCGGTCATCGCGCTCGCCGCGTTCAGCACCCCTATGGTGTCGCAGGTCCCGAGTCCTGACGCCTCGCGGAAGAGGCAGTGGTAACACGCCTTGCCTGGCCGGAAGAGCTTGACCTCGCCCTCCCATCCCACGCACGCTGCGTGCACCCATGGGATGCGTGCGTCGAGACAGCGCTCGTTCAGGAGGAAGCGTGTCGGGAGATTGTCCGCGCAGTCGAGCGCGATGGTTGTCTTCTCCGGGAGAAGCTCGGCCGCATTGCGCGAGGAGAAATCGGTCGCATGTGCGTGAATCGTGATGTCCGGGTTGACTGCCGTGAGCCGCGCCGCGAGCCGCTCCGCCTTGGGCCAGCCGACGTCATCCTCGGTGTACAACTGGCGCTGGAGGTTGCTGCGCTCTACGATGTCGCGGTCGATGAGAAGGAGATTGACGCCCGCGCGGGCAAGAAGCTCCGCGGACACGCTGCCAAGGGCGCCGAGGCCGATGATGACCGCGGTGCTGCGTTCCAGCTTCCGCTGGCCGCGCGGGCCGATGAGAACCTCCTGCCGCACGTAGCGCTGCATGGGTGGAGGGAGGGCCTGGGTCTTTTAAAGGTGGCGGAGGGATGTCTTTAAAAGGGAATATCCGTTTCCAGGGTCATGATTTCCGCGCTGCAGAAGACGGGCATCAGCTTCCTCATCGGGAGCTATCTCGCCGGCTGCGCAGCGGTGGCGAGCGCGCCATCCGCGGGAAGCGCGCCCGAGGCGCCGGACTGCTCAGCGTCCTTCGATGCCGCCCCGGCATTCACCCTCAAGGAGCGCTTCTCCCTGGTCCCTACCTATGATGCGACCGTGGATGGCTGTCCGGCCGCGGTGCTCACCGCGGAAATCTTCAACCTCACTGCGAAGTACCGCCTGGCGGACCCCTCGGGCGAACCGCTGGGCTCTATCGAGCTGGACCTCCTCTCCCTCGGCTATGATGCGCACGTCTACGGTCCGGACGGGACGCTGGAGGCCGTCGCCGACCACAAGGTGATGGAGTCGCTGGGCAACTGGGGCGGGCTCTACATCGAGGTCAAGGAGCCCGATGGCAACGTCGCGGCGGTCGTGCGCCAGGACGCCTTCAGCTTCTTCAACTCCGGGACCCCGAGGCATTTCGATGTGCTCTCGCCGGACGAAAAGACCGTGGTCGCGACCGTGGACTACCGCTGGCCCACGCTTCTGGACACCTATGACGTGAAGGTGACCGACCAGCGCATCAGCAACAGATCGCTCGCTGGCCTCACGGTCATCCTCGACCACGTCCTGGATGCGGCGGAATCCGACGATGACGAGTAGCGGCCGGCAGAAAGCTTTTTAAGTATCCGGCTCTCAGACCTGTCGATGGGGAGTGTCGCGAAGCGTGTCGCCCTGTGCATGCTTGTCCTTGCGCTCCTCATGCCCCTCGTGAGCGCCCAGCTCACCTCCACGGTGCTCCCGGTCAAGGACCGCATCTTCAAGGATGAGGTCGCAGAGTTCCGCCTGACCCTCACCAACCCGACGCCAGCGACCCAGGAGGTCAGGCTGCGCTTCGAGGGCGACATCGAGTGGCGCTACCAGACCAGCCCCCTCCATCACGGTCTCACGGGGATACGCGTCCCGGCCTTCAGCAGCGTCCAGACCACCATCCAGGTCTCGCTCCGGCAGCAGGAGCTGCCTCCGCGGCAGTACCGCCTGGGAGTAACCGCGGTATCGGACAAGGGCTTCACCATCCAGGACGAGCTGGTCCTCTACCTGAAGAGCATCGGCAGCGGCCAGTACGCCCCTGCGGTCTCTGTCGGCGTCGATTTCCCCCCCCAGGTGGACACGAGAAAGCCTGCGCAGCTGCGCATCTTCCTCCGGAACAGGAACCCCCTGGACATCACCGACCTGACGATTTCCACGCTGAGCAGCCTGACGAGCAAGCAGGTCACCACCTCGCTCGGCCCGATGGAAGAGAAAGTGGTGGTGCAGGACCTGGACTTCAACCCGGTGCTGCCTCCTCAGGACGACCTGCTCATCGTGCGGCTCCTGGTGGGAGAGGAGCAGGTGGGCAAGGCGGAGGTGTCCTACGCCAGCCTGCCCTACAGCGAGGTGCAGGAGACCGTCTCCGTCGCGCAGCGGTTCCTGCGGAGCACCATCACGGTGCAGCTCTTCAACGACGGCAACATCCCGACTCTCCACGTGGTGCAGCGGCCTACGTCGCTCTGGAAGGTGCCGTTCACCGCAAGCATCCCTGATGCCACGCTGGCGGACGGGAATCTCCAGTGGGAGCTTGCCCTCGCCCCCCAGGGACGCGCGGTCATCGAGACGCACGAGGACTTCCGGCCGGGATTCTATTCCCTGCTCATCCTCATCGTCGCTGCAGCGCTGTACTTCACTTTCCGCGCTCCCCTGGTGTTGCGCAAGGAAGCTTCAGTCGTGGGCAGCGAGGGAGCCATGTCCGAGGTCAAGGTGGTGCTGCACCTCCAGAACCGGAGCGGGAAGCAGCTCTCCGACGTCACGGTGAGCGATTCGGTGCCTGACATCATCGAAGTCAGCAACGAGTTCGGGCTCGGCACCCTGAAGCCCGAGCGGATGACAAAGCACGACAAGCGCGGGACCATCATCCGGTGGAAGATAGAGCATCTTGAACCTCTCGAGGAGCGGATCATCACCTACCGCGTGAAGGCGAAGCTCAGTATCATCGGCCAGGTCACTCTTCCGGCGTATGTCGCGAAATACCACGCGAAGAGCCGCGAGCGCGTGGTGGTGTCCAACAAGGTTGGACTTACCCTCTCACGCTGAGCGGAACGAGGAGCTCTTCCTCGCTTCCTCCGCCGTGATTGCCGATGTGGAAGCCTTTTTTCTGTCCTAAGAGGCGGTCCTGCACGATGTACCGGCCTTTCGTACGCAGGACGACATCGCCGATGCGCTCCCGGAAGCGCGGGTGTTCAACGCCTTTGCCGAACCAGCCTTCCCGGACGAGGTCTGCTGCGGAGCAGAGGTCGCATTTTTCTCCGAAGCGCTCCTGAACGAGACGGGAGAACTCCGCTTGCATCCCAGGCCGGAGATAGCAGTACGCTGTCCGGGGTTCTCCGCAGAGCGGCAGCGCGAGGCAGCGCTCCATCGCGGGGGTCAGTTTCAAGACATGGCTGGCGTCCGTGTCCAGCATCCCGTGGTCCGCGGTGACGATGACGTTGCGCAGCTTGAGCTCGGCGAACGCGTCATCCAGCGCCTCGAAATGCTTCTTCACTTCCTTGCTTTCGCATCCGTACTTGTGGCACAGGGAATCGTAACCCGGCCAGTAGGAATAGACAAAACGGTACTTCTCCGCTGCCGCTTTCGTCGCGGAGAAGTAGCCCGGAAGGTCGCCATAGGTGTACAGCGGGCAGCCGCCCGAGAACGCCTCCGTCGCGGCGCCCTGGGCGAGGTCGGCGGGGATGACCATCGCGCCCTTCAGCGCGGGGAGCAGGGAGGGAGCGGTGAAGATGCGCTTGCCTGGCACGCCGATAGCATCGAACGGCGGTCCTCCCGCGCGCGCCCGGAAGGGCAGCACCGCGGTGACGCAGCCGAGCTCCTTGAGATGGACGAACCAGCCGGTGAGGCCGTGTTCCAGCGGCGTGAGGCCGGTAATGAAGCTCGGGATGGCCGCAGCGGTCGTGGGGGGGAAGACCGAGGTCATGCTGCCCTGGAGGTGTTCCGCGAGAAAGCTGTTCTTTCCATACCGTGTGAGCCAGCGGTACCCCAGGCCGTCGAGGACCATGAGCACCACCTTGTCTTTGAGGCGCAGGCGCAGCGGCGGGTGCGCGGCCGGGACGGAGAAGCGCTGGCAGATGCTCCCCATGAGGTTGACGATGCTCCCTCCTGCGTAATCCGGCTTCACGCGTCCTGACGGGCAGAGCGCGCTTATAAGCCTGTCCCCGACCGAGCTCCCCGGCAGTGCGCGAGATGTCCTGGGGCTGGTCGATGGGTTCGACCTCAGCAGTTTCCATGAGTTCAGGCGGGTGAGGAACGGCATCAACTACTACGGCAGGCGGATGCAGCTGGCGCGGGGGAGGAGACTCATCGCACAGATGTTCGCGATGCAGGCGGACTTGCCCGCATTGCTCGGCCGGTGAGCGGCCGGCAAACGCCTATACCCCGTGCCTGCCGCGGAGGGGTACGAAGACGAAGGAGCCGAGGGACTGCCGCTCAATGCGGCCGCCACGCTTCCGGAGCTTCACGAGGTCCTGCCCGAACATGCCCTCGCCTACCGGAGCGAGTAATACACCATCATCGGCCAGCTGCTCCACGAGCGGTGGCGGAACGGCCGGACACGCAGCGGTGACGATGATACGGTCGAACGCACCGGAAAAGCCGAGCGAGCCGTCCGCGCACACCACGCGCACGTTCGAGATGCCAGCGCGCCGGACGTTCTGCTCCGCACTGAGCGCAAGCTCGCTGATAATCTCCGTCGAGATGACCTCGCCCGGAGCGACGAGTTTGCCGAGCAGCGCCGCGTTCCACCCACTTCCCGCGCCGACCTCCAGCACCCTCAGTCCAGAAGAGAGCTCCAGCGCCTCCAGCATGAACGCGACGGTATACGGCTGAGAGATGGTCTGCTCCCACCCGATGGGCAGGGGATAGTTCTCGTACGCCTCCTTTTTCTGGCGGACGAAATCCTCGCGTTTCACCGCGGCGAGCGCGTCGAGCACGCGGGCATCGGTGATGCCCATCCCGCGCAGCTCAGCGAGCAGCGAAGACAGCGTCAAAGATGGACCTCGCCATCCTCGTAGGTGACCAGCTCCTTGGCGATGTTGTTCGCATGGTCCCCTATGCGTTCCAGGTCCCGCATCGCGTCGAGGAAGACCGCGGCGCTCCTCCCCCGGTTGATGCCCTGGTCCAGCGCCCGCAGATAGGTGTCGTGCGAGCGCCGGTTGAGCCGGTCGATGCTCTGCTCTAGCGCGCGGACCTCGCGCATCAGCGCAGCGCTCCGCTTCTCCATCCCATCGAGCGCGGTGTGATAGCTCCGCTGCACGAGCTGGAGCATCTGCCGCAGCACGCGCTCCTCGTCCTCCTTCAGGCCGTCCTTCAGCTCACGCGCATGCTCGGAGAGATTCACCGCATGGTCTGCAACTCTCTCGATGTCCACCGCATGGTGCAGCAGCACGATGCGCTCCCGCGCAGCTCCCGCCTCGGAGGTGAGCTTCCGCTCGATGGCGTAGCGGAGCCTGTCCACTTCCTCCTCCATCTCTAGGAGCTCCGGGACCCGCTTCACCATCTCCTGCGAGAGCAGCATCTCCCCCCCGAGCTCCAGCATGCGTCCTGCCTTGCGGCCGAGCTCCACCACCTCCTGCCGGACCTGCTGCAGCGACGCAACGTCCGGGAGCGGCTTCTCCATCAGCGCGGGACTCGAAGGCATGAGCAGATGCACCGCAGCAGCGATGAGCCCCGCGAAGGGCAGCAGCAGGAGACTCGAGATGAGATTGTGCAGGGTGTGCGCGTTTGCTATCTGCCTCGATAGCGTCGTCGCGGTGAGGCTGACAAGAGAGGAAAAGGGCGAGATGAAAGGGAGGAACGCAGCAGCGGCCAGGGTCGCGATGAGCACCTGGGCGAGCACGGCCTGTTTCGCCGCGCGACCGTTTCCAAGCGACGCCAGATAACCCGTGATGCACGTCCCAATGTTCGCCCCCATCGCCACCGCGATGGCCCCAGGAAGGGTAATCGCGTTCACCGCTCCCATGGCGATGAGCAGCCCCACCACGGCGGCGCTGCTGTGGATGAGGGCGCTCGCGAGGGCGCCCAGCAGCACCCCGAGGACCGGGACGCCGCCGAGGAGGGCGAACAGCTCCAGCGCAGCAGCGCTGCTCTCCAGCGGGAGCATCGCCTCCTTCATCAGGGACATGCCCAGGAACAGGAGCCCCATGCCCAGCACGGCCTGACCGAGGTACCGCGCCGTGAGCCTCCTCGACAGCATGTGCGCGAAGAAGCCGAGCGCGATGAGCGCGAGGGAGGCGATGCCTATCTCGAACGAGATGAGCTGCGCGGTGATGGTGCTTCCGACCTCGAAGCCCAGGATGACCGCGACAGTCTGGGGCAGGGAAATGAACGAGGTGCGCATCAGGGAGATGAGGGTGACCATCACCAGCCCGCTGCTCTGCATCACCGCCGCGGCACCGAAGCCGGTGAGGAAGGAGCGCAGCTTGCCCCTGGTGAGCCGCTCCACCGCCCGCTGCAGCCCCGCCCCGGCGAACTTCTCCATCGCCCGGGAGAAGAGCAGCATGCCCAATAGGAAAATGGCAAGTCCGCCCGCAAGGGTGACCGCTGTCGAGAGCATCTCGCGGACTTACTCCTCCTCTTCCTTATGGTCGAGGGTGAGCCTTTCGAGCGCCACGCGCATGGGGGTCTTGCCGTCCGCGAGCAGCTCCGGGGGAAGACAGGTCCGCTGCGTCTCCAGGTAGATGCGCGCCCCTATCTTCGCGAAGGCAGTCTCCACCGCAGGGGTGAGGTACTTCGGCTTCCAGAGCGCGGTGAGCCTCTTCATGATGCGGCCGAGCTGCACATTGGTGAGGGCGGAGAAGAATTCCTTGTCTGCGGTGGCGTCGCCGAAGTAAATCCGAACGACTTCGCGCGCCTTGGCCTCCGCCTCGTCGGCGTCAAGCGAGCGGTGCACCACCCTGCCGTGCGAGGGTATGTTGCCGAGGAACTCCCGCGGCGTTTCGCCAGGCGCGAGGGTATAGGACCTGCAGAGCTCGACGCCGACATGGTCGTCGCTGCCAGCGACGAGTGGGATGCCGTTGAGCTTCGCGAAGTACTCCGCGAGGTCGTTCAGGGGCTCGATGCGGGAGCCGTTCTTCTCCACCAACGGGAATTCCGGGAAAAGCGCAGCGGTGCTCATGATGTCCAAGGAGAAACTGTTCTGGAATCTCGGGAGCGGCAATGCGCGCTTCAGGATGCCCTGGAGGGGCTGGTCGTCCACCTCGCTCCAGAAGGGATGGTTGAAGCTGTACAGCAGCTTCTCCTCGCGCAGGTAGGACATGAGGCCAGGAAAGTCACGCATCTCCGGCTTCTCGCCCGAGCGGTCGTAGAGCAGCGAGAGCTCCTTCCAGTTGCGCTCCGTCAGCCCCCAGACATTGGTGTGGATGGAGCGCCCGAGCGACTCGACGTAGCAGTCAATCTCCACCCCCGGAAAGACGCGCGACAGGGCCTTCTCGCCCAGCTCGCCCTTCGCCGCGAGGCTGTCCCGCAGCAGGCGGATGCCATCGATAGTGTTGTGGTCAGTGAGCGTGAAATAGTACATCCCGTGCTCGAACGCCTGGACCATCTTCTGCATGGGATGGTAGCGCGCGAGGGTAGGAACGTCATACGAAGAGCTGCTGTGCACATGCATGTCGCACGCGCGGTGCTCCCCTTTGTCCTCGGCGAGCACGCGCTCTAGGCGTTCCTCAAGAGCAGGACTCATCTCCCCGTGGCGAGGGGGGGAGCTGCGTATATAAATCTTCCCTGCCGACGAATACAGGTGAGCGAAATCGGCCGCGTTGCTCAGCATATCCGTGATTCCGAAGAGATAATCCGGACTCTGGCATTGCGGCCGAGCATTTTCCACTCGGCTCCCAGAGCCTTTCGTGGAAAGATATAAATTGCTTCGAAGAGGAGTAATCCTGTGAACAGGCCTTCAGTACCAATTCTGCCTCTGCTGATGTGGAGCCTGCTCCTCTACGGATGCAGGCCCGGTGCATTCGCCGTGGTTCCAGACTTTTCACACTGTCCCTTTCTTAATGAATCAGAGGAGTCATTGCGTGTCACAAATGATTGGTTCGCTAACGAGGTGTATGGCTACAGAATCTCCTCAGAGTGGGAGGATCCTCTTTCCGAAGGATATTTGGATGGGTTTACAGGTGAAAGCTACTACGCGTCGAGTGGCTTATATGACTTTCAGCCATATTATATGTGGATTTACTCTGTTACGTCTACGAGTGAAATGAGTCTGGATGAATTGAAGGATGTATGGCTCGATGCGCACTACAATGCCCCAGGTAGAGATTTGGAAGGCGCGCCAGAACCTGAAATCTGTACGACCAAATTCTCATCTGGAGAGAACGCCTACTTCCTCAAAGCGAATTATTTCAAAAGTGAGGGCAGCATGGACTTCCACCATTATGTTCTAATGACCGAAAAGGACGGAAAGCAGTATGTACTTACCTATAAAGTAGGATATTATGGAAGCTATATGAAGGCGGAAGCCGATTTGAAATTAAATCATATCGCCACGGAAATCCTCACTTCATTTACATTCTCGCCACCACAGAAAGAACCGCCTCCCCCATCTACTTCGACGCAGCAGTATATCCACGCCTGCGGAAATGGGGTGTGTGAGGCATACGAATTCCTCGTGTCCTGTGAGCAGGACTGCAACCAATTTCCTCAGCATCAGTATACGATGTGCAGGGACACTACCTGGAGTGGAGTTCTGAGGGTAAGGATTCTCGGTACCGAATCTTTCCTTGAGGCGGATGGCCCCTTGGGCCCCGACCTTAAACCAAGTGACTGCCGTGACTTTGACGTGTGCGGTGTCAACCGCTATTGTCACACCGTGAATGATGTGCATGAGCCCATTTTTGAGATTCAGGCAAGCTCGGCAGCAAGAGTCAACGACCCCTGCGAGCATCTCATCCTCAACTATTCTATCGATGGGGCCGAACAGGGGTGCAGAGCCCAGGATTGGGAGATTGTAGACCATAAGGTCTATTTCCCATTTGATGCCAAAAAATATGAAATATTGAAGAGTTTTGAGTCAGAATCCAGAGAAGGATAACAATCGAATTCAGAGTACACGGGCCTCCTCGAAGGCATCCACTCGTCGAGCATCATATGGGAAATATGCTTTTCTCCCAATTTCACCCACGTATTCCCATTGCGAATCAGTGCATCCCACGTCAGTTCCATCTACAAGATATCGTTTCACGAGGGTGCTACACACTGGAACCTGAGATGCCCCCGAATTCAGTTGGATTTCAATAATCGGTTGATGGACTTCTGCAATGTCATAGCAATAATAACAGTCGTAAAGGCCGCATTTGTCCAGTGGTTCCAGGGTTGCGCTGAGCACCGTCCCTTTGTCAAGGTAAGTATCCGTACCAACGACCCTGACTCTGTAGACCCCACCCCATCCGGCCGTGCGGCAGAAGCGATAGGAGTGAGTTTTTAATCCTGCACAATCCTTAGGGCAGGTAAGGAGCAGTTCATAATCTTCGCATACGCCGTTACCACATGCTCCTCTATTGCTGGGCCCAATGTTTGAGCTTTTTTGCAAAGTTGTTTGGATTTCTCGACTTGCGGTAAACTCAAATGCCTCCTCATTGTACGGATAGTAGACTGAGCCGTTCACATATCTTCCTTCACTTCCGGCACACCCCTGCTCTGTATCATCAATGAAGTATCTCTGAACGATTTGATAACTGCACACCTCAGGGTTGTACCTTTGACCGCGCAGCTGTAATTCAAACATGGGTTCGTGTACTTCATCAATTTCGTAACATCTGAGACAGTCAATCAGACCATATCCTCCCGAACCGCAGTCCGGTCGGGCCTGCAGACTCTGACGTTCGAGCAGTTCACCCTTCTCCAAGGAGAAATTGGCGCCCGCCACGCGAACCTTGAGGAAATTTGTTTCAGTAAAGGAGGTAGGATGTGTGCAGAGCCTGTAGCGGTGAGTTCCCAATCCCCTGCAGTCTTCAGGGCAAGTCGCCAACAGCTCGTAGTGCTCACATTGTCCATTGCCGCAGCTATCGGTGAATCCCCCATTAGGAGAAGTTGCTTCCTTACTCTTCAGGGTTTGTATGATTGCAGTGCTGAAAATAATCAGAGCCGTTATGATAAGCAAGGATAAGAGGGCTGGCAGTGGGAACAACATTCTGCCTCCTTTTTTATCCAGCAGATGGAGGATAATAAGAATTGCTACTATTACCGAGATGAGGATGTACGTTCTCCTCCAGTGAATCTTATCAGTTCCTTCCTCCTCCGTGGGAGGTTGCACTCGGTCGCGGAAATCTACAGGTCTCCTGACCGTGATGTCTTGGTACAGTTTGTCACTGCCATATCCCCCCTCAGGAGTCACATACCATCCGTCCTCGGAAAGGAGCACATACTTCAGGGAACACGTCACGACTCTCACTCCTTTGGTTCTAGCACTAAGACTAAGGGCCATACTGCGTCTCATCGGTGCATAATCCAGAATGAAAACCTCACTAATGTACCTGGCCTGCTCACCTGAAGATGCGCCCCTTGTCGTGGTCACGACAACATCGGATGGTATTTCGCAGGCCAGGAACCCTTCCATCTTGTGGTTTGGATCTTCGTTCACGATATCGAATACAATCTCAGCATCCGGACCACTAACAACACCATCGGCGATTCGTTTTACCAGGACAGTTGGAAACTTCACTTGGACTTCACCCTGGACTAGAACTGGGATAAAGAAAAGCACGAGCAAACTAGGGATTGTCAGGAAAGCTTTTCGTTGCACAGATATGACTAATACCGGCCTGATATTTAAGGCCTATTCTTGTAAAGGACTGCCTGGGCGACTATCTGGAGACTACACAGTCCTCCTGCCAGGAAGGTTTTTTACCAGCGGCTCCTTCCCTCTTCCCAGTGATGGTACAGCAGGTCAAGCATCGCCGTCAGGGAAAAGAGAGTGCGCGCGTCGCTTCCGGCGTTGTGCACCGCATAGGTATGGAACCCCAGGCGGTCGCGCTGGTCAATCGCCCCCACCAGGCGGCTTCCTTCGTAGATGTCAAGGTGCAGCGGCCCCTGGGAGTGCAGATCCGCCGTGAGCGTACGACTGTCCAGCTGTATCTCGAGATGGCTCTTGGGTTTCAGCGGGTTCCGCAGGGCCTCTTTCACGACGTTCTGCTTGATGCTCGCCACCTGCTCGAACTCGCCGTCGTACACGACAGCAGAGAACCCGAGAGCGCTGACCACCTGGCGCACCCGCCCCCACGACGCGCCGGACTGCAGCCCGAGGCTGAAACCGATGCCCCACATCCGCATCTTGCGGTCAGCCGAGGCGACTTTCTCCTCCCCGAGGTAGAGGTCGTACGAAGGACCAGGGAGGTCCAGACGTTCTTTGACGGTGAAATCAGACGCCGCATTGATTCGCTCCTCAAGACTCCCCATGAAGATACAGGAGCCGCAGCTGCATTAAATGTCTTGCGGCGCCTCGGTGGAACGTTTCCGCATCTGCTCCGCGGCCTTGACGAAGAACTCCCGCTGCTTCTCGGTGATGCTCCCGAAGCGCATGTACTGTATCTTCACGCTGCGCAGGAAGCGGTTGTCGCGGTAGAACTCCTCGGGAAGGTCGAAGAAGGCCCGCATGGCCTTGTCCTTTATCTCGCCTTCCAACTGGCCTTTCTCGCAGTCGTAGCACTGCACGAAACCGTGCATGCGGTGGGTGACGATGACGTAGTTCTTCTTGCAGCGCATGCACTTGATCTTGAACTGGATTGCCATCTGCGTCAGGAGTGAAGCCGGACCTATATCAACATGTCGCTACTTCCCGAGTCCCCAGTTGCCGCTGAAGAGTGCACCGACGAGGTAGCCGACGCCATAGCCGAGCGCCTTCACGCCTACCATCTGGCCCGCACGCTCCGCGTCGCCGTTCGCCGCGAGCATGGCCTCGGGAATCATGGATGCAGCGAGAGCGGCGAAGGTCGCGAACTTCCGGTTCCGGATGCCTGTCCAGCCGCCATAGAGACCGGAGCCGCCAGCGATGTGAAACCCGAGATTCAGGCCATCCTCGGGCATGTATCGCTGGAGATTCACCGCGCAGCTCTGCAACTCGAGAACATAAGAGAGGACCGTTCCGACAACCATGCCGGGAAACGCCTCCAGCCCTGACCTGAAGGAACTGCCCAGCCGCCCCGCTCGCCTTTCCTGAGGAGCATCGTCCTGCATGTCATCCTTCATGAGGTCGTCAAGTGACTTATGCAACTGCTGCTCTCCCATGGAATCACCCGGACGGACGAATCTCAATCTCCTTATAAATTTATCTCTTGATAATAGTTATTATTTTGGGCTACCTCCCCCCCTCAGCGACTGTGACGCCGCCAAGCTTTATATAATCGCAAAGAACCTGAGAGGCAATGACCCTCACCATCGACGAGATGGCGACCTTCTGCAAGCGGAAGGGCCTCGTCTATCCCAACTCCGAGCTCTACGGAGGCCTTGCGGGAGTGTTCGATTACGGCCCGCTTGGCGCTGAGTTGAAGCGGAACCTCATGCGGGAGTGGTGGCGGTTCTTCGTCCAGCAGCGCGAGGACATCGCTGGCATCGACGGCGCCATCCTTGCCCATCCCAAGGTCTGGGTCGCTTCCGGCCACGTCCAGAACTTCACGGACCCCATGCTCGAGTGCCCAAAGTGCGGGGAGAAGCAGCGCGCGGACCACTTCATCGAGACCGCCACCGGAAAGTCCGCCGACGGCCTGAGCAGGAAAGAACTCGCGGCCATGGCGAAGGAGCTGCGCTGTCCCCGCTGCTCTTCGCCCTGGAAAGAGCTGGGAGCATTCAACATGATGTTCGCGACGCACGTGGGCCCGGTGCGGGACGACGCCAGCGTGGCATACCTCCGGCCGGAGACCGCCCAGCTCATGTTCGCCGACTTCCGCCTGGTCGCGGAGAACGCGCGGCTCAAGCTGCCCTTCGGCATCGCCCAGATGGGCAAGGCCTTCCGCAACGAGATAGCGCCGAGGAATTTCCTCTTCCGCTGCCGGGAGTTCGAGCAGATGGAGATCGAGTATTTCATCCATCCCAAGCAGCTCATGGAATGCCCGTATGTCGGAGAGGTCGAGAAGCTCCGGATGCTCGTCTACTCTGCGGAGATGCAGAAGTCCCAGCGCGACGCCAGCGAGATGTCTCTTGGAGATGCTGTCACGCAGGGCACCATCAAGACGCCCTGGCACGCCTACTGGCTGGGCAAGACCTTCGAGTGGTTCACTGCGCTCGGCGCGAATGCCGCGAAATTCCGCATCCGGCAGCATCTCCCCGAGGAGCTGTCGCATTACGCCCTGGATACCTGGGACCTCGAGTACGCATTCCCCTTCGGCTGGAAGGAGCTCCAGGGCATCGCGAACCGTGGGGACTACGACCTGAAGCAGCACATGGAGTTCAGCGGGAAGGACCTCTCCCTCTTCGACGAGGCGAGCAAGGAACGCGTCATCCCCCACGTGGTCGCGGAGCCGTCCCTGGGGGTCGACCGCAGCTTCCTCGTCTTCCTCTACGACGCGTACGACGACGACAAGAAACGCGGGAACGTGGTGCTGCACCTCCATCCGCGGCTCGCGCCGGTGCAGTGCGCGGTGTTCCCGCTCCTGAGCAACAGGCCCGAGCTGGTGGAGAAAGCCCGCACGGTCCATTTGCTGCTCCGCGAGGAGTTCTCGTCCGTGTTCGACCGTGCAGGAAGCATCGGGCGAAGATACGCGCGGCAGGACGAGCAAGGCACTCCGTGGTGCGTCACCGTGGATTTCGACTCCCTGCAGAACGACGACGTGACCATCCGCGACCGGGACAGCACCGAGCAGAAGCGCGTCCCCGTCGCGAGGCTCGCGGAGACGGTGCGGGCGCTCGTGCGGGGAAAGCCGTTCAGCGGACTCTAGAGCTCCGCCACCGCATCGCAGAAGGGCGCGAGCTGGGCGATGAGCTCATCGTCCACCCCCTTCTTGAGCGAGATGAAGACACCCTTGGCTCCAAGGACGCGGAGCTTGCCGATGAGGTGGTGCGTGAACCGCACCACCAGGTTGGCCGCGTTGTACGTGACGAGCGTGGAGAGCGAGTCCACATGGACGCAGGCCGAACTCCGCTGCCGGAGAGCCTCGCTCAGGGCAATCGAGAGCTCGGTGAGCGACGAGGCCGACTGCAGGAACACACAGTTGTCGAGAGAGGCGTCGGACACCTGCCTCGTCACGAGGTCGATGAAGAAGACCCGCTCCCGTGCGATGTCATGGTGGGCGAAGTCCTCGAGGAGGCTGTGCGCGGGCCGGTTCACGCTCACATACACGCACTCGTGTGACCGTACGAGGTGGCGCACGATGTCCAGGTTGGTCTCGGCATACCTTTCCGGGGGAAGGATGAGCAGCACGATTGACGGCACGAGTTTCTCTGCAAGTTCCATGTCACAGGGGCTTGATGAAGTCCTCGCGGGTGAGGAGAGCGCACATCGCCAGGGCCGTCACCGCGGAGGCGACCACCGGCTGCTGGACCTCATCGAGGAGCGCGCTCTGCCAGCCCAGCCACTCCAGCCCGACCAGAGCGCTCCACACTGCGGCGACGCCCATCCCGAGCGCGAAGACCACCCAGTAGTAGGACAGGTGCTTCGTCATGCGGTAGGTACGGAGCGCGAACACCGCGGCGACCGCGAAACCCAGGGTACCGATGAAGTCAAGCGCGGCGACCATGTCGCACCTCCCGCAGCAGCGCCGCTGTCCTGGTATGGCTGCGCACTGCAGCACAGGCGAAGAGCGCGCCAGCGAGGGCTATGCCCACCCCGTGCTCCACCACATTCAGCACGTCCGGCAGGACGAAGCTCTCCGCGATGGTCGCCGCGGCTCCCACGAGAAGAGCCACGTATCCGAGAAAGAAAAGCGAGGTCGAGCGGTACCGCGCATAGGCGACGATGACCGGAGCGAGGCCGAGCAGGGCGATGACGAACACCACGGCCTCATTCGCATCCACCGGCACGCATCCTCCGACGTCCTGCCGATTCATATACCTTCCGGTCACCTGGAAAATCTCCCACCGGAAGCCCGCCTGTCTTACCGTTAATGGCGGACATTCTCTGCAGTGCGTCCGACTTTGACTCCGTGCACAAAGACTCGGCCGGGTCATCTATATAAAGAACCTCCAGTCCTCGACGCCATGCCCGAGTTCCGCGACAAGCACGACCTGGACATCCGATTCTGCGTCGAGGTCCTGAAACTCCAGTCCCTGCACTACGGCTGGTGGACGGGAGAGGAGCTGACCCTGGACAATCTCCGCAAGGCCCAGGTCCGCTACACCGAGAAACTCGTCAGGCTCATCCCCTCTGGCGTGAAGGACATCCTCGACGTCGGCTGCGGCGTCGGCGACAATGCCATCGCCCTCGCGAAGAAAGGATATCATGTCACTTCCATCTCACCGGAGAAGAGCCACGCGCGCTTCTTCGCAGGCCTCCAGAACGTCAGGCACCAGGTCGCACGGTTCGAGGAGTTCTCCACCGCGGAGAAGTTCGGCCTCATCCTCATGAGCGAGTCGAACAACTACTTCGACCCGGACATCGGGCTGGACCAGTGCGACCGCCTCCTCCGTCCAGGAGGGTATCTCCTCATCTCCGGCATGTTCAAGGCAAAGGATGTCTGCGCCTATGCGGGCATCCGGGAGACCGAGGGAAGCTATGTGCAGAAAGCCGCAGCGCGGGGCCTCGTGCCGCAGAAGTCGCTGGACATCACCCGGGAGGTCCTGCCGAGCGTCCAACTGGGCAGGAAGCTCTACGAGGAGTACGCTGTTCCTGCTCTCGCGATAGGCAAGGAATTCGTGAGCGGCATGTCACCCCTCAAGCGAGCGCTGATGTGGCTGCTCTTCTCCCGGCAGGTGCGCCTGTATCTCGACACCGCGCAGTACTACGTGGAGCGTGCGGACGCTCAGCTGTTCACCGAGAACGTGCGCTACCTCCAGCTCCTGTTCCGGAAGGCGTAAGTCGCCGGAGAATCCTCAGACCTCGGCCGGAATCCCGCGAGGGTCCCCTGGCTGTCTCGCGGACATTCTCCGCATTGCGGCCGACAGTTGACTGAAGTCAGGCAACACCTTCTTAAGCAGCGCATGCCCTTCCCGCGCCATGCTCACCGAGGACCAGCTCCGGGAGATGCGCTTCTACGCCACGGCCAATGACTACTCGGACGCAGAGCGCTACGAGCGCTTCGCGCTCTCGCTCAAGCTCGACGAGCGCGGCAGGGAGATTGGCGACGTCGTTGCATCGCTCGCGCCGGCGCGCATCCTGGAATGCGCCTCTGCCACCGGGCTCACCGCAGCGGGAGTCAAGGAGCGCCTTGCCGCAGCGGGAATCTCCGCGACGTACCACTCGCTCGACATCGAGGACGCCCTGCTGCGCTTCGCCTCCGCGCGGTCTCGGGGCGACTGCTTCGCGCAGGGCAGCTTTGAACACGTTCCGTTCAGTGGGGATTTCGACGTCTATATCATGATGGGCGCGATGGGCTACCGCTCCAGCCCCGACGCGTTCTACGCCGAGGTTGCGCGCGTCCTCAAGCCAGGAGGACACTTCGTCTGGCCCCTCATCGGGATGGAGACGCGTGCATCGGACGAGGAGCGAGAGGCCATGGCGCGGAACGGCCTCACGGTGGTGCGCGATGCCGGCGGCTTCGTCGTCTGCCGGCGTCAGTAGGCCTGAAGACCCGATAGTCCGACGCGGTCGGCGATTGGCGCGACAGCCGGAAGCTTTCCGGAATTTCATCGGCAAGAGCTATAAAGAGGTGCAGTTGCCCCTACCGTGATGGAGCGCGCGGTGCAAAGACTTAAGAGCGGCCAGGGACACAACGAACTCATGCCTCAGTACATCTACGCGCTCGACAAGAAGATCAAGCGTCGGGTGGTCCATGTGATTGTCGGAGAGTGGGCAATCTCCCTAGTGACACGGAGCAAATTCAAGTACAAACCGAAGAAGCATGCACACTGATGGCCAGCCCTCATAAGCCGGTTCTTCTCACGGGAACGCACACCAAGGTGCTGGACAGCGCGATGAAACGTGGCAATTGGATTGTCGCCCTCCTGCTTGCCCACACCTACAGTGAGGCCTTCCTCAGGGAGTGGTTGCTGTACTCGGGGAATCTCCCCTTGGAGACCATGGCGAGGAGCATCATCAGGGAAACGGAGAGAATCCGCTTCGAGCAGCTCGTCCTCGTCCATCATCTCCTCGGCAACATCGACGGAAACCTTCGGGAGCGGATATATGAGGTGAACAAGAGGCGGAATGAGGTCGCGCACCGCCTCATCGAGTATGACCTCTCAGACCGCGAGATTGACACTCGATTCCGAGGCGATGCGGAGAAAGCAGCAGCCGTCTGCAGCGATGTCTTTGCCCATTTCAAGCAGGCTCTTGACAGGCAGGCAGAGAAGGTCTAGACCGAGAAAGCCGTTGGTGGCCTGCGAAGGGAGGTCGCGCCCCAGTGGGGGACACTTATGTTGGTGAATATCCCTCCAGCGTAGTTACTAATTCCTCACTATCTCTTCCATTGAACGGTGACGAGCCCCTATAAGGGGAGACAGAAGATAAGACCACAATGTGAAGAATATTACATCCTGTAAGTGCATTCTCCATGGCTCAGTAGGCCCGCGAGAAATACGTCTCGTGCAACGCCTTCTCCCCGCAGAAGAGGCACTTCCCCTTCGGCGCCTTCCCGTCGAGCGGGATGCACCGCGAGGTGACGCCTGCGAAACGCTCCCGCAGCGCCTCCTCACAGGTCTTCTTCCCGCAGAAGGGCGCAAGCGCCATCTTCCCCGCGGCCACGGCGGCCTGGAACGCCTTCTCCTCGGAGACAGGAAGCATGCTCTTCTCCATCCGCGCACGCGCTGCGGCAAGCATGTCGCGCTGCATCTCTGCGAGCAGGGACGCGACGCGTTTCGGCGCGTCGGCGAGCGTGACGCTTTCTTTCTTTCCCGTGTCCCGCCGCGCGATGACACAGCTTTTCTTCTCCAGATCGCGGGGACCGAGCTCCACGCGGAGCGGAACCCCCTTCAGCTCCCAGTCGTGGTACTTCCATCCCGGAGAATATTCGTCGCGGTCGTCGAGCCGCACGCGGACATCGCGGAAAGCATCCCGCAATGCGGCCGAACCCCTCAGCACCTCAGCCTTGGTATCCTCGAACAGGATGGGGACGATGACCACCTGCACGGGAGCGGCGAGCGGCGGGAGCACGAGGCCCTTGTCATCCCCATGCAGCATGACCATCGCGCCGATGGCGCGGGTTGAGATGCCCCAGGAGTTCTGCCAGGGGGCGTGCTTCTTCTCGTCGCGGCCGAGGAACCGGATGTCGAACGCCCTGGCGAATCCCTGGGAGAGGTCGTGCGAGGTCCCGCACTGGAGCGCCTTGCCGTCGGGCATGAAGGCCTCGATGGTGTAGGAGCGGTCGGCTCCGGCAAAGCGTTCCGCCATGGTCTTCTCTCCCTTGATGACCGGCACCGCAAGCAGCTCCTCGAAGACGCGCCTGTATTCGTCGAGGTACAGCAACGTCTCCTTGTTGCGCTGTTCCTCGGTCTCGTAGACGCAGTGACCTTCCTGCCAGAGGAACTCGCGCGAGCGGAGGAAGGGCTTGACGTCCTTGACCTCCCAGCGCACCACGTTGTTCCACTGGTTGATGCGCAGCGGCAGGTCCCGCCAGGAGCGTATCCATCTGGAGTAGGAGTCGTACATGATGGTCTCGCTCGTCGGCCGCAGGGCGAGGCGCTCCTCGTCGGCGTGACGCTCCACCCACGCGACCTCGGGCGCGAAGCCCTCGGCGTGCTCCGCTTCCCGCTTGAAGAAGCTCTCCGGGATGAACATCGGGAAATAGGCGTTCTGCACCCCCAGCGCCTTGATCCTCGTGTCGAAGAACTGCTGGATGCGCTCCCAGATGGCGTACCCGTGGGGCCGGATGACCATGCAGCCCCGCACCGGGGAGTAGTCCGCGAGCTCCGCCTTGATGCAGAGCTGTGAGTACCACTCCGGCATGTCCTCCGTTTTCTTCACGGTGAGGCCCTTCTCGTCAGCGTCCCGGGGCATGCCCTGCGGGGAGCGTCCGGGTTTATATACGTAACGCCGTTCCTCTTCGTATGAAGCTGTGCGATGCGCACATCCACCTGGACGACTTCGCCATGCCCAACGCGAGCATCGCGCGGAGCCGCGGCAAGCGCGCGGGGGAGATGCACGAAGTGCACGACCTGGAACGCCTCGCGCAGCATCTCGCCTCTGAACCGCTGGAGGAAGCCTATCTCATCTTCTCATCGGAAGCGTCCTTTTCGGCCGCACAGAAGAGGATTTCCGGAGTGACGCTGAAGGGCTGGTACTGGCTGAGGCTTACTGAGGGAGTGCGCGTCGGCGAGAAGGAACGCTCCTTGCTGGAGCGTCTTGCGGACGACCCGAGCGTGTACGGCCTGAAGATTCATCCGGCAGAGGACCTCTTCCCCCTTGATGCGACATCCATGCGGCCGGTGACCGAACTCGCCCGGGAATTGGGATTCGCCATCCTGTTCCACACCGATGACCGGAGGGAGAGCATGCACTTCACCGACGCAGACCGCTATGAAAAACTCATCGCAGAGAATCCCGACATCATCTTCGTCCTCGGCCACGGCGGAGCGTTCTGCCACCCCCGTCTTGTCGGAGAGCGGAACACCGCCGCGGCGGCGTACTGGTCCGAGGAGCGCGGGCCCTACAGCGTGAGGACGAGCATCACGCGAGCGCTGGAAATCGCGGCGACGCATCCCAACGCGTACTACGAGACGAGCACCTGCTACCATCCCGAGAAGGCGCGGCTCATCGGCGCCGCAGTCGAGCGGCGCCATGCGCTGTGCGAAAAAATCGTGATGGGCACCGATTTCCCGCTCGGGATGCGCGCCACGGTCACGGGACAACTGCGTGCGCTAGAGCGCGCCGGCCTCTCCGCAGAGTACATCAGGCGGATTGCCGCAAGCAGGCTCCCTCAGAAGTAGTCAACGACTTTCCGAACCTTATCCTGGAAAGTGGAGACAAAATTCGTCCGCGTTCTTTTTCCACGTTCCCTCAGCCATGCCTCAAATCTGCGGGCCTGAGATTCGGATGTAAACTCTCGGAAATAGACTAATTTGTTATCAGGGTAAACTTGCTTAATTTCAATCAGTCTCGAGGGCAAATTGCCGGTATAACCTATTTTTTCCTTGGTGCCGGAGTAAGACATGATGTACACTGTATGTATTCTGTTCGACTTGAGGTTATCTTCAAAATTTTCTTCTACCGGAGTCGATTTATCTTTTTCTTCTAGCTCATGAAAGCACTTGTAGCACCAGTCATAATGGGGCTTCTTTACCTCGTACTTGCCGCATTTCAGGCATTTTCTCATTTTTCCCTCGAAGACCCGCGAGACCTCAGAAATAATCCCGCCAGGTGTTCCTGCACTTCTCGCAGCGGAAAAATCTCGTTTCCGCCTCGTCCGCGGCGCGGGTCTGCTTCATCCAGTAGTATGCCTTGGGGTGTCCACACTTCGGGCACTGCGCATCGGTAATCGGGAGGGTCTCCTGCTCCTCCACCACCTCGAGGCGCTTCTCCTTGGATTTCACCGTCTCGGCGATGCTGAAGTCGCCGCTGCCGGAGCGGTAACCGCAGCTGCACGCCATGACGCGCTTCTTGTTGACGTCCTTCGGCATCAGGAGAGAGCCGCACTTGGGGCAGAACATCACCGGCACCCCGCGGCCTGCGGACTCAGGGAACACACCACGAGCCTGCTGAACCATATCTTCACATAGCCGAGATAGGGAATCTTCATCATTGCCTTGCCGATGATGCGCTGGTCCACGATGTTCCGGTCGATGCTCGCCACCCCTTGGTTATGGTCGCCCTTGGTCTCCACGTAGTAATGCTGGTTCTGCTCCCACTTGCGCACGACGCGATGGATGATGGGCTCGGGCCCGGCGCCCCCGAAGACGATGATGTCGCCAATCGCAAGGCTCTCCGGCGAGACGCCGCGCAGCACGATGATGTCTCCGGTGTTGATGCCCCCTGCGAGCGGAAACTCCCGGAATGCTTCCTGGCTGATTCCGTACGAGCTATAAAAATCTTCCTGGGCACTGAACCACTTCTCGAACGAGGCGTCGTGCTCCATGCTCCCGGACACCACCGCCACCACGGGATGCGAGGTGGTGAGCACGAACCCCAGGCCGGGATAGATGACGAACTTCATCAGCACGAAGGCGAGGACGATGTTGATAACCCAACTCAGCACGGAGTCATCTTCCCAGATGAGATGCCATGCGAAACGCGCGCCCTTGCGCAGCCGCTGCAGGAGCTGTTCCACAGCGCGCCGGACGACGGGAAGCATAAATACTTATCGGTCGCGAGGATATTGAGGAAAACCATCGAAATCTGGCCGGAGGGTGGCATGGGTTCCGCGTGGTCTCGTCGGCATGACGGATATTCTCAGCAGCACGGCCGTGTCCTGCCCTGTCTACCCGTCCGTGGCGAGGAACGCCCGTTTCAGGGCATGCAGCATAGATTTAAATAGCGTCCGGAGCCCCGCAGCTCAGGAGGGGGGCACATGGAACTCTCTGCAATTGTCGAAAAGCTCACTGCCAGCGGGCTCACTGTTGACGCGAACGGACGGCTGGTCTCAGAGGACATCGCGGAGGCGGTCGCCGCATCCGGGACTCTGGAGACCAAGCGAGCCATCGCACCGCATCTTCCGGCCATCCTGGACCGCACGGAGCAGGCCTATGCAGGAACGGAGCAGCAGGTCCTGGTGCGCGCAGTAAGGGAGAGCTACGAGAGCGGCCAGCGCATCTCCGTCGAGAATCTCCTCCTCTACGACCCGGCTTCCGGGCCCGACCCCGCGCCCAATCTGGTCTCCGCCCCCGCGCTGAACACCGCTGCCACTGTGCTCCAGAAGCTGAGCGTACCGCTCAGCATCGCGGGCCAGCTCAGCCCCTCGCCGGTGGTGAAGGCGCTGGGAAAGGCTGCGATGCCGCTCGCCTCGGGCATGAAGTCGCTGAACAAGGCGCAGAAAGAACTCCGAAGGCAGGAGAAGGACCCGGTGCGCATCGCGCGGTACGGCGTCGCAGGCGTCGGCGCGGTCCTCGAGGCCCTGCCCAACCCTCCTGCGGATGGTCCGCTCAGGAAGTATGTCTTCCTGCCGCTCACCACGGCGTACAAGGCGCACATGGCATGGCAGGCGCTGCGGATGCTCTACCGGGACGCGGTGAAGGGAGACCTTCCCCCGCTCGACGAGCTGCGCGCTGACATGCAGCGGCAGCTCGGCCGCTATCAAGCAGCCCGGGACCGGCTCTCTCCCACGCAGCAGGTCACGAGGGACAACCTTGAGCAGAAGCTCACCCACATCAACCGCTTCCTCAGGCACCACCTGCACAAGACCTCGCTGAGCGACATCGACATCGAGTTCAGCCTGCTCGGAGCGCGTGTCGCGAGCGCGGACAATGCGCACGACACCTGCGAGTTCTCCTCGCGTTCGCTGCCTCAGGACGACGGAGTCTTCGCCTGGCAATATGTGCACACCATCTTCCACCTCGACGGCGCGAAGAACGAGGGCAGGGCAAGCCTCCGCGCGGACCGCGTCCTGGAGGACATGGCGGTGCACGACCCCGCGTACGAGCTGATCCTGCAGAGGGCGCGCCTCGCCGCGGTGGGCCACGCCTATCTCGCGAAGGTCATGGGCGAGGCCACGAAGACTCTCGACGAGGAGATGAAGAGGACGGGCAAGCGGGTCGACGGACGGACCAGGGACAGGCTCCTCCGCACGGTGGTGTACGGCGAGCTGCAGCAGCAGGGCGTCGGCGCAGACGAGCTGCGGGCGATCTGGGAGGGCGCGTTCCCCAAGCAGGTCAAGCTCGGCCTCATCGCCATCGGCAGGCCGAAGGTCGAATCCACTATCGACTACTACAAGCTCCTCCGCGAGGAGCGCGCGCTGTGAGGTGTATCATGGACCAGCCGACCGACGAGGCAACCGAAGGGGCCAGTGAATCATCTCTCGACGACATCGCCGAGAAAGTGAAGGACGGCATCGGAAAGGGCGCCCAGACTATCGGCAGGGCCATCCAGGATGGCTACCAGAAGGTCGCCGATGCGGACCTTCCCGGAAAGGCGAGGGAGCTCGGCCAGAAGGTCGGCGATTCCATCGGCGCAGCGGACATCCCGGGCAAGGCGAAAGAGCTCGGAGCGAAGGCCCGTTCCCGGCTGCAGTCCCTCACCTCGACCGTGAGGAAGCGCGGCATCCAGGGCCTCGTCACCCCTCCGAAGGACCCGCAGATGCAGCTGGCAGAGCTCGTTTCCGACGTGGAGAGGCTGCTGGGATATGACGCTGGCGCGCAGCAGAACCCCGCGCTGGAGGGCATGCAGTACGCCGTCCTCGTTGCTGGCGAGAGCGCAGAGGTGAACGCGCAGCTCGTGGAGACGCTCCTGGAGTACGCCGCGGCACGCGCGACCGACGCGTCGATTCCCTATCGTGCGCTCCGCATCGACGGCTCCTACCGTGTGGGGAACGACATCCCGGCGTCGAACAAGGCGCTCGAGGCGCTGCTCGCCGAGGGGATGGACCCCTCGAAGGCCAGCATCATCATCGTGGAGGACTTCGACCAGCGTTTTCGCGAGGAGAAGCAGGGCGGGCTTCCGGACTGGATGAACAAGGCTGCGCTCAAGTGCCTCACCAACAAGGTGTGGCAGCAGGGCAAGGCCAGCAACTACCGAGGGAACTGGCTCCTCATCGCGACCACTGCCGCGCCATCGGAGATGCCCTACGGCACCAGGGAGAATCTCTTCCAGAAACTCATCTAGTCCTGGTCATCCGGCGTGGCATGAGGGCTCACGAGTTCGCGGTACAGCGCCGCAGGAACGGTGCTGCCCGCTGCCACCGCATCCTGGACGCGGGTCACCATCGGCTGCACGGCGGAGCGATAGAACGCACGGACAGGCTCCACGATGCGCTGCCTGACCTGGCTGCGGAGCCACCAGCCGGTCTCGAAGTAGATGGTCCCGCTCGGCGTGCCCTGCGAGTACAGCCAGAGACGGCGGACCAAGTCCCCCGCGTAGAGCACGGGATTCACGATGGCGATGGTGTGCGCGAGCTGCTGCGGGAATTCCAGGAGCCTCGGTACATGAACGCCGAGAAGGCTGATGAGCGCTGTCGCCCCCAGGCCGTAGGTAAGCGAGAACGCGAGCGAGTTCCTGGTGTAGCTCAGCGGGTCTTCCTTCTCTCCCATCTCTGCCTCCAGATACGAAGCGGCGCTGCTCATCACCTCGCCGGAAGTGGAACCCACCCATGAGCGCACATAGAAACCCAGCAGCGGCTTCAGCAGGAAGTCCATCGGCCGCTTCAGATACTTCTCGACAATCCGCTCCAGCAGCGGCATCTGGGAATAATCCCGCGCGTCGATGGTGCGCGTGTGCTTGAGCAGCGCGACCATCTGCCGCATCGCCCATCCTGGCCTCTGCCCAAGTGGCTCTACAGGTGCTTCGAGAATGCTCTCAAGATTGCTCTCGAGGGACTCTTGCTCAAGATTTCCAGTCGCCGCCACGCCCCCTCCCTGTTCAAGGGGACTGGAGAGTGATATATAAGCCTTCCCACGCCGGTTTGCAGGAAAAGCGAGACGTCGGCCGCGTTGCTGAGAAGCATCGGCATGCCTACGAGGCCACTCGGAAATCCCGACGGCGTGGCGGTCGAAGAATCTGAGGGCTTCCAGGGAGCCCCGTGCGGGAAAGGCTACCGACGAAAGGGAGCGCATCACAGTATTTACAGTATTTTTTTCCACTTGCCAATAAAAAACTTTAAATAGCGACTTCGGTTGCCTGCACACGGCCGCAGTCGGCCATGCACGGGGGGGAGTGGCGCATCTGCCGCATCTATCCGCGCTGGGGGGGACGCACGATGACAGACGAAGACAACGGAGGCTACGAGAAGGAGCTCTCCGAGGCTGTTGAGCGGCTCGCAACTGAACAGGACCCGAAGGAGGCCGAGGAAGAGGAGCCGAAGCCCAAACGACGCTCCCCCCTGGACGGCTTTGCGGACGAGACTGCCATCGCCGCCAAGGACATCGGCGTGGAGCTTGTGGGGACCGTGCTCGGCGCCGCGCGGGAATGGACGCTCTTCACCGCAGACCCTGAACACTATCTCAACAAGAAGCGCACGGCGTTCGCCACCTTCAAGAAGCGGCTCCGCCGGGGGGCGAAGAAGACCGCGCAGAGCGTCGGAGACGGCGCGAAGGACCTCGTCTCCGGAGCCAAGGAGACCGTCGTTGGCGCGCAGCGGCGCGTCACCGACTCCGCGAAGGAGCTCGGCTACAATCTCAAGGAGAAGGGTCTCGGAGGGGTCGCGAGCGAACTCGTGACATCGACCGGAGAAGGCCTCGAAAAGACCGTCGCTTCGGTGAGCGAGAGCCAGCTGGCCACCCCGGATGACCTGTACGTGTCAGGCATCGAGAACATCATCGGCCGGTACCTTCCGGAGCAGGTGCGCAAGAGCGCAGCGGTGGAGGTGCGCACCTTCGTCGCCGCCCTGCAGTCGGACACCGATGCGTTCCCGCTCGACCTCAATATCGGCAAGGGCGGCAAGAGGAACGAGCTGACGCGGAAGAAGCTGCTCGAGGACTTCGTCGGCTACAGCACCACGAAGGTGGACGAGCTTCTCTACCACCTGAAACTGCGCCGGGGAGACTTCACCAGCGACCCCGACCCGACACTCACGCGGAACGAGATACTCGTGCTCGAAGGCCCGGTCGGAGGCCGCATCGCCGCGGTGCGCGACGCCTACATCCGAGGGAAACCATGACGGACACGTATACCGCTGACGACCGCTGGAAGGACTACCTGAAGAAGTTCCTCATCATCACGGTCGGCGGTGCCCTCGCGAGCAGGGCCATCCGCGCGGTCGCGAAGAAGGTCAAGGAGGAAGTCCAGGGCGTCGATGTGAACCAGCTCATCAATGACCCGAAGGCCGAGGCGAAGCGCCTCGGCGAGAAGTGGAAGAAGGAGAGCGAGGAGGGCATCGCCACCCTGAAGGGGGACGCGGCCCGGGCAAGGAAGCGAGGCCTCGCCGGCATCGTCAGCGACGAGGTCGACCGCATCAGGTCCTCTGCCCAGGATGTCCTCTGCAGCCTGGTGGAGGAGCGCTACCCTTTCCCCGCTGAGCTCATCGTGGACGGGATTGACGCGCGCATAGGCGAGTACGGCGGCGCCCGGGTGACGCGGGAGCAGGCAGACCTGGTCCGGTCATTCTACCGGAGGCTGTCCCAGGATACCCAGGCCCTGCCGCTCGACCTCGGGTACGGGGAGGAGAACGCCGACGTGCGAAGGGAGATACTCACGGCATTCGTCGGCCTCGCGACGACTGACCCCTCCAAGGTTCTTGAACGGCTTGAGGTTGCGGTGACGAAGAATTTCTTTGAGGATCCGGACCCCACGCTGAGGAGAAAGACGCTCGATGCCATGAGGCTGTATGCTGACCGCATAGGGGGTAAGGACGATGAGTGATGACAGGGATGCCGAGCGGAGAGTGTACCGGGACCTTGAGCAGCGCGCGAGCGAGGACGCAGAGGACACGGAGCGGAAAGAGAAAGGCGCCTTTGCCACGAAGCTTGAGGAGGTCAGCAAGGAAATCGAAGGCCTCGCCGGGGACGGCGGCTCGCTGGCCACCTACATGGGCGTCGGAGCGGGAATGGGCCTCCTCGGAGACTACCTCCTGCCCGTGCGCAATCTTCCTATCATTGGGCCTGTCTCGCGGAAGGTCATGACCGCAGGGGGCGCGCTCTTCGGTGCGCGCGTGTGGTACAAGAAACGAGACCAGATCAAGCGCAGGCGGAAGACGGACGATGACAAGCCGTCGTACGAGTAGGAGGGGGGACCATGGCAGAAGAAGAGAAGGATGCATATCAGTCCCAGATGGGCAATCTGGAGAGGACGCTCCAGCGCGCCGGGGATAAGAAGGAAGGCACCAGGGCTCCGGGCAAGCTCGAGCAGTTCGAGCAGTCCATCGAGGACACCATTGAGCAGCGCGTGGGAGAAGGAGCCAGTCCGTACGTCACCGCAGGCGCGCACATGGCTGCCGGCGGGGGCATCGGGGCGCTCGCGGGCAGCGTCATCCCCTTCGTGGGCACAGCAATCGGCGGCGTCGCAGGAGCTGGCTTCGGCCTGTACACCTACCTGAAGAACCGCTCGCGGCGCCAGAAGAAGGAAGCACTGTACAACAAGGACAAGGGGGAGTGACCATGGTAGAAGAACTTGAGAAAGAGCTTGGCGGCATGGAGGAGCACTTCAGCAAGGTCTTCGGACAGGAGCACGCATCCCAGGTGAGTGAGGCGCTCGCCTTCGGGCAGAAGATCAGCGAGGAGGATTCCATCCAGGAGCTGGAGAAGATCACCCAGGACCTCGACGGCATCAAGGGGATGGTCTCCGAATACCTCACCAGAGCCCTGACCTGGAAGGAGCAGCTGAACATCAGCGGGAAGGTCAACGAGTGGAATCCCCTGCAGCGCGTGCTGCAGCAGGTCAAGGCCATGGTGGGCCTCAGGGAAGGATTCCAGAGCATGCCCCTCTCGGAGCAGCTCAACTTCCTGTTCTACGACTTCGAGAAGTATGCAGGAGCGCTGAGCGGCATCCGCGACGAGGCGGCGGACAAGGTCCAGAGCGCAGACAAGTACGTCACGCAGCTCCGGTCGCAAATCAAGGAAGCGGTGCCGATGATGCGCCAGGCAGAGAAGGAAGTGACCGAGGTGCAGGCCGAGCGGGAGGCTCTCGAGGCGAAGCTCAGCCAGGAGCTCTCCATCGAGGACAAGGTCCAGCTCCAGGAGGATCACGACACCCTCATGGCGACATGGGATGCCGCGGACCAGCGGCTCCGCGACACCACGTACACCTACCTGCTCTCGCAGAACCTCGTGGATGCCATCCGTGCCTACCGCCAGAACCTGAAAATTCTGGCCAAAGAGGCGGACAAGATGCTGTACGACCTGAACCTCACCACGAACAGCCTCAGGCCCTTCATGGGAACGGTGGTGAGCGGCGCCCGCATCGCAGAGGTCCTCACCAATACCCTGGAGAGCTACAAGGTGCTGCGCGATACCCTGAACCCGGTGCTCATGCGCACCGCGGACATCGGGGCCATCATGCAGACCGCGCGCGAGAAGACCATGGACGGCACCGTCGTGAACCAGGAGACCATCGACCACCTGAAAGAGACGGCCCTGCGCGCAGAGGTGCTGGGAAACGCGCGTACCATCGAGAGGCTGAGGGAGGCCAGAAGGCTGCTTCAGGAGCACGGCATCAAGGTGGAGGGACTCGGCGGAGACGAGCCGTACACCCCGCCTCCCCCGGAGAGCTAGTCGTGGAGGGGACGGACCTCCTCGACGATACCACGTTCCGCCTTGAGGGCGAAGAGAAAAGGGGATACCTGCAGGCGCTCGACGCGCGGCTCGCGGCGCTCTCCAGGGCGGAGATGCCTATCGGAGAAGAGCTGGAAGGAATCCGGGCATTCCTGGAAGCGGTGGGACAGGGAGACGACAGCGTCACCTTCTACCGCCTCGATTCGGGATTCCCGGACTATTTCGAGGTGATGAAGCTGCTCGCAGAGAAAGGGGAGGCTCTCAGGCGCATGGAGGACCTCAACGAGGAGTTGCGCATCGGCCTCCTTGCCCCGAGAGGGCGGGAGCCGGAAGGCACCCTGGCCGAGCGAGCGAGACGCGCCACGGGAACGAACGCCATGTACCTCGCGAAGACTCTGGAAAGGCAGCTTGACGAGGCCGCGCAGGGCAAGCGGCAATCCCTTGACCTGGAGGGTCTCGCGAGAAGGAGGAAGAGCGCGCTGCTCTACAGGGAGCTCGCGAGCGGGAGCTACCTTGTGGATGCGGGCCTCGAAGAGGCTCTGGGCGGCAGCGGAACGCTCTCGCTTTCGCGCACCTCCGGGAAGCGGCTGGACTGGAGCAGGGAGCAAGCGCTACTCCGCCTGACCATCGCCGGCTTCGACCCTGCGAGCAGGCTCTTCCTGAAGCACGAGGTGGACATCAAGGTGCCCAGGCGCAAGGAGCGCGAGGTGCTCGACTCCGGTGCGGTGTCCTCCCAGGCAAGGCGGAATCTTGCCCTCCTCTTCGGGCTGAGCAGCCAGGACGCGTTCCTCGCTGCAAGCGCTCACTGGAATCCTGTACGCAGTGCGCTCTACGCAATCGGCCCGTTCTACAGCGGGCACTCCCGTCGGGCAGAGAAGATTCCCGAATCCGTGCTCTCTCATGTCATCGCCGGAGGGACCCTTCTGGCGGCCAGCGCCTCCACTGCGCTGAGCGCTGAGGACGCGCACAGCACTCATTATATGGTGCCATCCCCAGATATTGAGGGCCTGCCGTCGCTGCTGAAGGAAGAAGGCATATCCGCGCTCGTCTACACGCCGTGGGGTGAGATCTTTGCCAGCATCTGAAGCCGGCTTTGCCCTGAAGGATGATGAATACCAGCGCAACATGCGGATTGCCGAGGACAAGTGCAGGGCCCTCAAGCTGCACGACATCATCCACAGCAACTACCGCAGCGGCGATGTGTACTCCTCGGGCCTGAAGAACATCAAGTACCGCTTCTCCCTCATGGAAGCCGCGGTGATGGATGCGGTCACCAGCGGCGCGGCGGTCTTCATGACCCTGCGGGACCAGCTCGAACTCAGCGCCCTCGGGGACGCGCAGCGCGCCGCAAGGGGACTGGACGAGCGCGAGCAGCGGTTCGTCACCCTCTCCGCGCTCTACGCGGGCTGCGCGGAATCTGCGGCGACGCTGGAGCAGCATCTCGGCGGAGAGCGCCTTTTCGAGAATATGCGCGAAGGCTACCGCACCCATGTCTGGGGCACCGCGAACCAGCCCTTCACCCTTGCGGACGACAAGGAGGCCCTGCGCGACAGCGTGCTGAAGCTCTATGTCGAGAAGCTGGTCATCAAGCAGGGGGTGATGGAGAAGGTCCTCACCCTCAACGGGAACGCGCCGGACAAGAATCTCGGGGCGCTCACCCATGCCTTCTACCAGTCCCTGCTCGACCACCTCGACATGGTCCGGAAGAGCGACGAATACAAGGACCTCGAATCGATGTTTTCTCTTGCGCTGGAGCTGCCGCACACCAGGCTCTCGGGATTCTCCCGGCCGCAGTCCCTGGTGAAGCCCGAGGAGGGCGGTTTCCAGCTAGACGTCACCTGGGAGGATATCATCGGGAACGACGAGGCGAAGGAGCTCCTGAAATCAACGATAGAGAACCTCTTCCGCTACGACCCGAAGACGCGCACCAATCTCTTCCTCAAGGTCGGCGGGAAGATGCCCCGCACGGTCCTCCTGTATGCAGGCCCGGGAACGGGAAAGACCATGACCCTGAAAGCGGCCATCCGCTACGCCCATGAGATGGCGGAGCGCACGGGCAAGCCGCTCCATGTCGTAGAAGTCTCGCAGCTCTTCAAGGACAAATATGTCGGCGAATCCCAGAAGAAGCTCGACGAGATGCTCAACGAGGGGATGGACCCCAACGGCATCGGCATCATCACCATTGAGGACGTCGACGCGCTGTTCATGAACAGGAGCGGCGAGGACACGAGCGGCGGGAGCTCCGAGGTCAACGCCCTGCAGACCATCCTCAACAAGCTGGAGGGCGTCCGCACGCAGTACTGGGGCAACTGGCTCATCCTGGCGACCACCAACCGTGCGCACGGCACCGACAAGGCCCTGAAGGAGCGCCTGGCGCGGACGCGGGTGTACTGCCCTGGCGCGCAGACCGAGGAGGAGTTCACCCGGCTCATCAAAGGTCTCTCGAAGCCCGCCCTGGACGCGGGGTACTTCACCATCACCCCCAAGGAGGAGAAAGAGGCCGCGAAGCTGTGCGTTGAGTTCGGCTACCACGGAAGGATTATCCGCAACGCCGTCGAATCCCTGCTCACTAGGGCGGGCATCTTCGAGCTCGGGGACGAGCTGCTGCTGGAGAGCGACGAGGAGAAGTTCCGGCAGGCGGTGCTCCAGAAGTTCAAGCCGATACGCGGCACGGACCTCCTGGAATCCCTCCGCAAGGCGGCCGAGGACGACGAGCGGGAAGCGCAGTACGACATGGAGGAGCGCACCAAGGCGGCCGCGGAGCGCTGGTACGTCCAGCGGAAGGCGGACATCATCGCGAACAAGCGCTTCTCGAAGGAAGAGTCGCAGGAGATGATAAGCACGCTGGACAAGCTCAAGGAGGACGGCAAGCTCCAGGAGTATCTCAAGCAGGTCCGCGACGAGGTCGTGGAGGAGCTCGAGGAGAAGGTCCGCGAGCTGCGGGAAGAGAACGAGAGGCTCAAGAAGAAAAAGAAGTAGGATGGCATACTATTACGTCTCGAAGGACCCGAAGAAGGGGGAGGTGCTGGACGAGCTCGCCCGGGAAATCCTGGGCCGGTACAGCCAGGACGCCGCGACCGGCAATCGGCTGATGCGCCGGATCCGGGACACGTTCCCTGCGATAGAGGCGATGCTGCGCGGAGAGGTGCGGGAGGGCCAGCGCGAGGCCTTCAAGTCCGCCGCGAGGAACCTCAACGAGATCGTGCGCAGGACGAACATGCCGGCCCCGTTCCTACAGGCGCTCGCGGACGCGCCGGACCTCAACCTGGGCAGGCTGCGGGATCTGTCCGACTACATCCTCTCCGCGAGGACGCACAGCTCACTCGATCTCCGGAAGCTCTATCCTCCCCTGGAGCGCCTCGTCCGCTCCACTGGCTCATTCTCCTCGCTGGAGCAGGTCGTGGGGACTTTCAATCGCCTCGTCGACGAGGGAGAGCTCATCCCGGAGTATGTGGACACCGTGGCGAGCCTCCACAGCACAGGCTGGAATATCGGAGCGATGGCAGACATCATGAGCGGATGCTACCGTGCGCTCGGAGGCTCTGCCGCGTCCTCGGTGCGTGCCCTCGTGGAGACTCTCCCGCAGGGTGCCTTCCCTCTTCTGCAGCAGGAGCTGGGGCTCCTCGCGAAGCAAGGAAAGAAAGAGACCGCCCAGACGAGCACCCTGCGCATCACTGAGCAGGCCGGAAGCCTCGTGGTGCGCGACGGCGTGTACGGCGCAACGCACTGGGGCCTGTACCTGGGCATCGCCGGCGCGCTCGCCCTGCGCTATGAGCTCAACGCGGAAGCAAGCGAGGCGAAGCTCTTCGAGAAGCGCGTCACCGACGGAACCTTCCTCATCTTCAAGGACGGCGAGCGGAGCATCATGCTGGAGCAGGGAGCGGACTTCATGCGGATCGAGAACCTCTCCAAGGACGAGCTGCAGGGCTTTCTTCTGGAGCTGCAGGAGAGCGCTCCGTATCTCACCGCTGCCTACGCCGGGATTGACGCCCTCGGCCAGGTGAGCGGGGTGAGGCACCTTGCGGTCCAGGAATCAGGGAAGCGCTCCTCCACGGCTCACCGGAGCCAGGGCCTCACCGTGCTGCTCACCGGCATCGACCTCAAGCGCCGCGCGGTGGAGGAGGTGACTCTCCAGGTCAATACGCCCGAGCGCGCGGCACTGTACGAAGAAGTCATCGAGGCGGCCATGCAGCCCGAGGTCCCGGCGTCAGCCGCCGTCCGGCCGGAGGGCGTTCATGTCACGTTCATGCTGAAAGATTACCCCATGGCCTCGGAGAAGCAGAGCATACGCGCGCTGCTCGAGACGGTGGACCACCATATAGAGTTCGAGGCGGAGTCGGGCCAATCCTCTCTCCTGGAGACGCTGTGCTATCTCAACAGCCATGTACCCGCAGAGAGGATACCTGAGCTGCTCAAGCTCGGCGCCGAGAAGCTCAGCGCCGCGGGCGGGCTCTTCCTCTACCCGAAAACGTTCTCGCGGAGCTTCGAGCGGATGCAACCCGAGGAGCAGCGGGCAACCCTCCGCATGCTCTTCGCGCTGGAGCCCGGACCAGAGCTTGCCGAGGCGAGGCAGTGGCTCACAGCGAATTATCGGGATCTCCTGACTGAACACGGCCTCGGACGATGACACATGAACTCCTGGCTCTTGAAGGGAAGGCACGGGAGCGCTATCTGAGTGCGCTCACGAGCCTCGGGCTCCAGGGCGCCCTGCCGGACATCATCCATGTGGACCGGAGCGGCCTCTCTCCGGAAGCGGCCGAGGTTTTTGGAGCCGACTACCTCAAAGGCAGGGCCGTGCTCGCCGCTTCCCAGCAGGCGCAATCGGCCACCCTGGAACGCGAATATTCGGACTTTCATGACATCCTCTCCGCTGCCATGAAAGCTCTTGAGCCTCTCCTCTCCCTCGTGCTCGACAGGGAGGCGGCCGTGCTCACCTTCGAGCGCGTCATCGGCTCCTGGGGGGAGAGCTACTCTCTTGAAGGCCTGCTGGACGGCGAGCTCAGGAGCATGCGCGGGGACAGCAGGGCTGAGGTCCGGCTGGAGACCCCTGGCCGCACGATGGAGCGCGCCAAGCGGGCGCTGGAGCTGAGACGGGCGGTCACTCCCGAGCGCATCGACGAGCTCTTGACCCGCAGGGAGGAGCTGGAGCAGTGCGCAGAGGACCTGCGCATCCTCGGCGCCTTCTACAACCAGCTGGAAATGGAGAAGCTCGCCAGCATTCCCGGGCGGACTGCGATTCCCCTGCGGGAGCTGTTCCAGTACAAAGCGGGAGGAAGGCGCTGCCATGTCTTTCCCGGACTGTATCCGCTGGTCGTGTATGAAGGGCCTGATCTCCGCGAGACATCCTTCATGGTGAGGCTGGACGACAGGCGGCGCCTCTATTCCTCCCTCCTGCGCCAGGGACTTGCGCGCCTGGACCGCGGGCTGCTCGTCCGCGAGACCGACCGCGCGGGACTCCGTGCGCTGGAGGAGAGCGGACGCGACCCCGCGTTCCTCGCAGATTGCAGGAAGGATGCGGTGCTGCTCTACACCGCTCTCCGCGAGCGGCTCCCCGAGGATTTCCGGATGCTGAAGGAGCTGTACATACGGCATTCTCACGGGGAGCGCATCCCTTCCGTCTTCGAGCAGCTGCCCACAGAAAGCATGCGTGCCGTGCTCGCCAGCGACCTTCCCCTCGTCGAGGGATGGCTGCGCGATGGCTGACACCCTCCTGAAATGGAA
This sequence comes from Candidatus Woesearchaeota archaeon, assembly GCA_018302335.1. Lineage (GTDB taxonomy): Archaea > Nanobdellota > Nanobdellia > Woesearchaeales > JAGVZT01 > JAGVZT01. The sequence goes on from JAGVZT010000003.1 coordinate 35,899, forward strand.
AGCCTACCTCCTGGAGCAGGCCAAGAGCCACTCTTTCCTTGCCGATGCCCTCCGCGGAGGGGAAGGCTTCCTGGACCGGGCGCGTACAGTGGAGCGGCAATATCAGGAGCTCATGGACACCCCGGTGCCGCGGGCCCTCTACGCGAGAGAGGACCTGGAGGAGTTCGGCGAAACCTTCGACACGCACATCGGGACATTCATCTCTTCTGTCGAAGGGCTGACGGGAGCGCAGCAGTCCTGCAGCAGGCAGCTCCTGCGGGAGTGCGTCACCGGCGACGCGCCATGGAACTACCTGAACAGGTATCTCGCGGAAGATGGTCTCCGGAATCTTGCGGAGCTGAGCAGCACCCTGGACCGGATGGTGACGCTCTGCTTCCCGGGCGAACTGCTCGCCTGCTCACGAGAGCGCTTCCTCACCCAGTACCACAGGCTCCCCGAGACAGAACGCATCTACCTCGATAACGAACTGGAGCGGATGCTGCTCGACGGAGCGCTCGACCTGGACCTCGCGGAGCTCAGGGAACTGCTCCGCTAGGCCCCATCCGACCGCGATGCCGTACGGGTTCCGGCAGGTCTCACCGGCATACCGGGTATCCTGAGCAGTACGGCCAATGCCGCCGTCCAGGTTCTAGCGTTCCGTCGCAAGCTCGACCGCGGCGCCGAAGTTGATGCGTCCGGTGCCGATGTACTTGTCCGTCTCGACGCGGTCCACTCCCTCTCGGAGGACAGCGCGGACCGCCTCGACATCCCCGCCGAGCTCAGGATTCGCTGCGAGCACCAGCGCGACCTCTCCCGTCACGTGGGGAGATGCCATGGAAGTGCCTTGCAGCACCACATAGTGCTCCCCTACGATGGGCGCGCGGTTGCCGAACTTGTGCTGCGCTGCCAGGATGGAGAGGATGTGGGTGCCGGGCGCGCCGACATCGTTCTTCTCCCCCCAGTTGGAGAAGCTCGCCCGCTTCCCGTCTGGAGTCATGGCGCCGACCGCGATGACATTCGGGTTGTTCGCCGGGGAGAAGCCGCGCGTGTCGGAGTTGCTGTTTCCCGCAGCGACCACAATGATGGTCCCCTGGGACACCGCGTAGCTGATGGCCTCGTCCACGATTTTCTGGCCAGCTCCGGCCGGACCGCCGAGACTCATGTTCAGCACGTCGGCGTCGTGCTTCGCGGCGTACACGATTCCTTGGGCGACTGTCGCCCAGGTCCCCCTTCCGGAAGCGTCCAGCACCTTCACGGGCAGGATGCGGCCCTCCCAGGTGATGCCGGCGATGCCGACCCCGTTGTTGGTCTCAGCAGCGATGGTCCCCGCGACATGGGAGCCGTGCCCCTGGTCGTCGTAGGCGTCGCCGTCCTTGTTGATGAAATCATAGCCGACGATGTTATCGATGTAGCCGTCGCGGTCGTTGTCCCTGCCGTCCAGGATCTCTCCGGAGTTGTGGATGACGCGCGAGTCGATGTCCTCGTGCTTCCAGTCGACGCCCGTGTCCACCACGGCGATGATGATGTCATCGCTTCCCCTGGTGACGTTCCAGGCTCCCTCTATGTTGCTGCGACGCAGCCCCCAGAGGTCTTCTGCTCCATGACCCCAGGAATTGCTGCTCTGGTAGAACGGGTCGTTCGGAGCGCCCTTTGCCGGCTTGTCGGTGTCTCCGGGCTGGATATTGGCATCCACCACCTCATAGGGGAGCAACTCCACCATGAGATTTGCCTCGGCCCATTCGACGCCAGCCTGCGAACGGTACTGCTCGATGAGACGCTGGACATCCGCGCCCTGCGGGACGTCCACGATGAACCAGTTGTCCAGCTCGTATTCCCCGCTGACCGGAGCGAGACGTTCATAGCTCTCGCCCGCGATGGAGCGGTTCAGGGCATCGACGCCCGCGAGCCCCGTGACCACATTGCCGTCAGCCTGCGCGGAGGGAGTGAGCGGCGATTCGAACTTGACGAGGAGTTCTCCCGAGGGGTCGTAGGCAGGCGTGCTCCTTCCCCCCACAAGGTAGCCGAGACTCGCGATGCCGGTGGCAATAGCGGTGGCGCCGAGCAGGACTTTCCTCACTCCGCTGGACTGCGGGGCCTTGCGGTCTGCAGCAGTGGCGAGTGTGCCCTCTAGCGTAGATACCGATTCCTCAAAGTCAGCCATTGCACTCCCCTCCGTCCGCAGCGCGGACGTCTCGGATGTGCAGGCGAACCTGCGGTTATAAACCTTATGGCCCTGAGCCGAAATGTATGCGGGATGAGGTCCTCAGCAGGCGTCCGTGCTGGGATGCCTGTTCAGCGCCCGTACTCCGCGGCAGCCTGGACTGCGGCCCCGTAGTCGATGGAGCCGTTGACTGGCTTTCCAGCCTCTTCCCTCACGGGGTTGCTGGTCTCGCGGATGATGCCCCGCACTGCCTCAAAGTCTCCCCCGAGCTCGGGGTTCGCGGCGAGCATGAGCCCGACAAGACCGGCGCCGTGGGGCGATGCCATGGAGGTGCCGTGGAAGGCGCAGTACAGCGCGCCCTGGCTCTCGATGCACGGGTATCCCTTCGCGTTGGGGTCGTTGGGGTCCCTGCGCGGCACCTTGTTCTGGTCCGGAACCGTGGACAGGACGTACCATCCAGGTGCGCCTGCAGTGACCTTGCTCCCGAACGCGGAGAAGTATGTTCTCGTGAGGTCCGGGGTGAGCGCGGCCATGGTGATGACCTGCGGGTTGTTCGCAGGGGTGTTCCGGATCGCGTCCTGGTCATTGTTGCCCGCAGCGACGACGAAGATGGTCCCCTTGGAGACGGAATACGAGATGGCCTCGTCGAGCACGCGCTGGGCCGGTCCGGCCGGTCCGCCCAGGCTCATGTTCGCGACGTCAGCGCCGTTCTTGCCCGCGTAGATGATGCCCTGCGCGACGCCGAAAAGGGAACCGGAGCCGCTGTCGCTCAGCACCTTGATGGGCATGAGCCTGCCGCGGTCCATGACGCCCACGATGCCGATGCCGTTGTTGTGCACCGCGAGGATTGTCCCCGCGACGTGGGTACCGTGGCCGTGGCCGTCGCGCGTGTTGTCGCTCCCGTCAATGGCGTTGTAGCCGGTCATCAGCCTGCCCTCGAGGTCCGGATGCGGCGCGATGCCCGTGTCGATGATAGCGATGATGAGGTCGTCGCTCCCCTTGGTGATGTCCCATGCGGCCTGGATGTTGGTGCGCTGGAGGCCCCAGAGGTCCCCATAGCCCGAGAAGTCCTTGTCCTTCCACGAGCCGCTGCTGCTCCAGAAGGGGTCATTCGGCTCGTCGAGGAGAGACATCTCCATGTCATAGGTCACGAATTCTACGCCGGGCGCGGCGGAGAGCCTGCTCATCAGCCTGGGCAGGTTCGCAGAATCCTCGACATCCAGAAGGAAGATGTTGTCCAGCTCGTATTCTGCGCTCGCGGGAGCGAGAGCCTCGTAGCTCTCCCCTTCGAGAGAGCGGTTGATGGCGTCAACGGCAGAGAGACCGGTGAGGACATTGCCGTCTGCCTCGGAGGTGAGCGAGACCTCGTTCTCGAAGCCCACGATGAGCTGGCCCGGGATGTGCTCGGGCTCCCGAGAGGCGAGGGCATAACCGAGGCTCGCGGCGCCCATGGCCAGAGCGGTGATGCCGAGCAGCGCGCGCCTCGTCCCGTTCGGCCGGGGCGGCTTCGCGTCGTTTACTGTGCGGCCAAGCTGCTCAACCTGCTCATCGAAAGCCATGTGTTCCCCCTCGGAAGCCTCGCTTCCGACAGATGGAATCCCGCGGCCTATTTATGCCTTATGGTAGCTGAGCAGAATAAATCGGCCGCCAGAGAATTTCCGGCATGTCGGCGAGTCAACCCGGAACTCGTACTGCATCGCGGCCGGGTGGCTGTCCAGCAGGCGCAGCGACGGAATCGCTCAGAAGAGCCACGAGAAGAAGTCCGTGAAGACCTTGACAATCCTCTTGATGATGCCCACCTTCTTGGGCTGCTCGTCAGGAGGGAGCTCCTGCTGCGGCGGCGCCTGCTCCACTGGCGGAGCGGACTGCTCCTCGGGAGGGGGCGCCTGCTCCTCCGGCCGGGTGATGGCCGCAGCCTTCTCGGAATAGAGGGTGAAGGGCTGGTCTTTGAACAGGAAGTCCACCTTCGTCTTGACCAGGACGCTGCTCGCGTCTCCAGGGGGGACGAGGAGCCGGTAGGTGTAGGCCAGCCGGGACTCATCCTCGGAGAGCACGGGGATGCGTGTCGAAGTGGAGCCGCTCACAACCTCTGCGCCGGTGATGGTGTCCCGCGCCTCGACGCCCGCGTAGCGGTCGTCCTGCTTGTTCGTCAGGGTGAGCGTCACATCCACGGTCTCGTTCTCCACGAGGGAGTCGGGGAGGGAAAGCTCGATGCCCATCATCTCCGTGAAGATCTCCTGGTTCACGGTGAGGGTGCTCTCGGTGGTGAAGGTGAAGAACTCGTTGTTCACCGTGCGGTAGGAGCCGGAGAACTTCACCGGGTAGCCGCGCGTCTGGTTCGAAATCGGCGCAGTCAGCTCGCGGTAGAGCAGGAGCTTCTCATAGTCCGGAGGGAGGAAGCGGATGGTCTCGCCCTCATGCTCGAAGAGGTCGCTGTCGATGGCGTACGCGATGTCGTAGTAGGTCGCCTTGGCATCGGGGTTCTTGAGATACACCCGGACGTTCGTCTTCTCCGCGCCGTTCACCGTGGCCCGGTCGAGCATGAACTGCACCCTTGGAGCGAGCGCGGCGAGAGACACCGAGAGGGTCTGGGTGTTGGAGCTGTTCTCCCGGAGGTACGAGGAAGTCAGCGCGCTGTACACCTCCGCCTCCAGCAGCCCGGTCAGGGAGTAGCTTCCCGAGCGGAGGGGCTTCACCTTGACCTCGAAGCTCTGGTTCTCCTTCGGCTCCAGGGTGCCCTGCCAGCTCAGCACGTTCCTGTCGATGCTCAGGACCTTCGGGGTCTCGGCCAGGACGACATGCTCGGGCAGGGTGATACGATAGCTCGTCACCCGGGCATCATAGCTCGGGTCGCCGTTGTGCAGGGCCACCTGGAGCGTCGCGACCTCGTTGATGGACGGCGAGCCAGGGGCAAGAGAGAATGTGGTGACGCTCAGGGTCTCCTTGGCGGTGATGCTCTGCTTCGGAGCCGCGAGGTCGTAGGTGTTCTCGTCGTACACATAGCTGAGGTTCCCGCCGACCGTGAAGTCCAGAGGCCGCTCGGCCTTGACGGTGTAGCTGAACTTCTTCACCCCTCCGCCGCCGGAGAGCGAGCCGCCCTCCCACCGGACCGTGCGGCCCGCGAGGGTGACGCCCTGGGTGCCGCTCAGCGGGAGCACGCCGTCGGGAAGCTCTTCCAGATAGGAGAGCGTGCTCGCAAGGAAGGCTCCGCTGTTCGTCACCGTGACGGTGACCTTCGTCTGGCCGTTGACCGCGAGCACGGTCTGCTCCACGGCGACCGTCGCGCTCACCAGGGGAGTGATGTCCTCTATGGTGAGATGGACCTCGGGAATCTTCTTGAGGGTGGTGTAGTCGTACTCGCCGTAGACATCAAGGTCCCACCGCGCGCCGAGGTAGCAGTACTTGTAGTACTTCCCCGCGGAGCACGACCCATTGGCGATGATGAAACTGTCCTGGTCCGTGCGCACCAGCAGCTTGTTCCAGGAGTCGTCGATGGCGGTGTGCACGAGCTGGTCGGAGACCGTGACGACCTCTCCCACGAGGACCCAGGAATCATACACCGAGGAGGCCGCCACGGACGGCACGAACAGGAGGAGCAGCAGCGGCGCGAGGCGCATCTCACTCCTCGAGGTATCGCTTGCGGATGCTCCGGTAGACCTCGAAGTCCTTGCTGCCCTCGAACTCGTCCCGGGCCCGCTTGTACACTCTCGGGTACAGCTGGTCCATGAGGCGGAGGAGGAAGCGCAGCTCCTTCTCGGTACGGTCCTTGTACAGCACCAGCTTGGTCACGCGGGCGTCCTCTTCCCCGGAGGGTGCGGGCTGCTCGCGAGCAAGGAGCGAGGAGAATCGGAGCTTGGCGCGGGAGAGGAGCGAGGGCTTCGCGGGAATCTCCGCGGGCTCCACAGGAAGCTCCTCGGGGAGGTCCACCACCTCCAACCCCTCAAGTCCGGGGGGAGCCTCCTGCTTCGGACCGAGGAGCGCTCCTGCGCGCGCGAGCGCCCTCCGCGGGAGAGAGAGCGCAGCGCCGATGAACGATGGCCTGGCGGGGACGAAGCCGCTCAGGTACTGGGAGACGCTCCGCTTGTTCTGCGGGAGGGTTGCAAGATAGTCATCGAGCATGCGGTTCACTCTCCTGGGGCTCTTGCTCATGCCTGCTCCGCGGGGTTTCGGCTTATTTAAATCTATCGGCGGGGACGTGGAGAGTCCTCAAAATCCGGCCGCGTTGCCGCGCGAGTCGCGCGTTGTCTCGCGGGCATCCAGGGGATTCTCCGCGCTGCGGCCGTGGTCATCTGCCCCGCCGCTTCAGGAGGGAGCTCTTGAACCGCTCGGGATGGTACGCAGGGAGGCGGACGATGCGGGTCAACAGCCCTATCGCTGCCAGCCTTGCAGGGAGCTCATCGACGAACGCGGACTGGTCGTAGCCGATGCACACCACATCCGGCCTGAACTCCTGAAGCACCCGGAACTGGTCGTCTTCATGGCCGAGGACGGCACTGTCCACTCCGGGGGCAGCAAGCACGGCAGCCAGACGCTGCTGCTCAGGAAAATCTGGCTTCCGGCCCTTCACCCGCTCGACGGTGCGGTCCCTCGCCACGACGACCACGAGCTCCGTGCCGTGCTTCTTCGCCTCGCGGAAGAGGAAGCGATGGCCCTCGTGCAGCATATCGAAGGTGCCGAACACCATGACGCGAGCCTTGCGGGTGGCGCGGCACAGGTACGACAGTCCGTCCAGCTGCTCCACGCTGGCCTCTGCGCCGCGGGAGCGGAAAAGTCCCGCGAGTTCTTCCGGCGCCAGGAAGAGGCTGCCGAAACCGAGCGCGTTCTCCGCGAAGCGGAGAAGCCTTCCCCGAAGGGTCGTCGGGTCGAACTCGATGACCACGATGACGCCGTCATCGCGGACGACGCGGAGCATCTCGTTGACTGCCTGCTCCAGGGCGGCGGGACGCTCTGCGACGGGAACGCCATTCGTGAAGTGGTGCAGCGCATCCACCGCGTACACCAGGTCGAAGCTCCTGTCCTTGAAGGGGATGCCCTGGCTTCGGCCCTTCACCACGGAGATTCCCTCGGGGACGTGGGCGAGCATCCCCTCGGAGGGGTCGAGCACCGCGACGTTGCGGAAAGAGGCGAGGAGACGCTCGGCGACGAGGCCGGTGCCTCCTCCGACATCGAGGGCGCGCTCCCTGCCCGGGCCTGCTGCGGCGAGAATCTTCTCCGCCGCGCGCCGGGGCATGCCCGAGACACGCATCAGGGGATGGTAGAGCCAGGCGATGCGGTCGAAAGCGGCCATGACGTGCGGTGGGCCGGGCGGATATTTCTGTCTTTAGCAAACGTTTATTAGCGACGGGAATGATGCGGGAGCATGATTGTGCTGCTCACCGATTTCGGCCACAGCCCGTACGTCGGCGTGATGAAGGGTGTCATCTTTTCGCGCGCCAGCGACGCGCGCGTGGTGGACCTCTTCAACGCCGTGAAGAGGCACAACATCCGGGAAGGAGCGTGGGTGCTGCTGAACAGCTTCCGCGCCTTCCCCAAGGGGAGCATCTTCCTCTGCGTCGTCGACCCGGGGGTGGGGGGCAACAGGAGATGCGTCGCTGCGCGGACGAAGGATTACCGCTTCCTCGGGCCAGACAACGGCCTGATGTGGCCGGCGATGGAAGCGGATGGCATGCTCGAAGCTGTCGAGCTCTCCCAGGAAGGGGCGAGCAGCACCTTCCACGGCCGCGACGTCTTCGCGCCCGCCGCTGCCCTGCTGGAGCGAGGGCGGAAGCTCTCATCGCTGGGGAAGCGCGTGAAGACGCTGGAGCGGCTCGCGTTCCACCTCTCCGGCAGAGAGGGTGAGATCGTCGCCGTGGACCGCTTCGGCAATCTCATCACCAATATCCCGCCGCTGCCGGGCAAGAAGACCTACCAGGTGAGCGCAGAAGGGTTCGAGCGCAGGCTCGCCTGGCATCCCACCTATCGAGACTCACCGCATGGCGAACTTTTCCTCATCACCGGAAGCTCCGCAACGCTGGAGCTCTCCGTGCGCGAGGAGAGCGCAGCGGAGAAATCTCCGTTGCGAGAGGGGATGCGCCTCCGGATTGCGTAGCGAGCGCGTTGCGGCGCTGTCGCAGACCGAGAGTTCGGCCGAGCTGCTCAGAATCACCAGCATCACTGCGAGACAACACGGAACATACCCGACAATGCGGCCGATGGAGGCTTCCTGCTGAAGCCGTCCGTTGATTTTTAAACAGAAAACGATTCCCATCCTCGTGGACCGGGAGAAATGCCTCGCCTACGCCGCAGAGTTCACCCCGCTGCTGGAGCGCAGATTCAACGTGGCTCTCGATGTCCGGTATCCGGAGGAGGAGGAGTTCCTCGAGGAGCTCGCAGCACGGGAGGATGCGCGGGAAGCGCTGCGGCAGCACCACAAGGACCGCAGCAGGTCCTCGGGACTGTACTATCCGGACATGAACGCCATCCTGTTCTACCCGGAGGACATGTACAACGACTGCGAGACCGCGTACACGTCGATGCATGAGCTCGCCCACGCTGTGGAGATGGCGCTGCGTGAGGACGGCCGTGCTGCGCCCGCAGGAGCGCAGACCCTGGAGGAGGTGCTGACCGAGGGGTTCGCGGACCATGTCTCGGTGGACCTCATGGCAGGAGCGTACGGCCTGCAGGAGACGGACGACTTCCTGGAGAGGAAGCGCGCCATCCTCAAGAGCCAGCGCCAGCGGTATGAGCGCTGGGGCCTCTACCTCCTGCAGGATGACCTGGGCACGGTCATGCCGGACGCGCAGCTCTCCCCGGCGAAGCGCCTCTGGCTCCGGTTCCTCCTGTGGAACGACGACGCGGAGCTCTATGATTACTCCTACAGCGTCGGCTATGCGCTTTTCACGGAGGCACAGGCGAACAGGATATCCGCTGAGACGGTCCTCAGACATCCGCCCGCGGACCTCAACGAGGTGCTTTCTCCCGCGGACTATCTCGGGCGGCTCAAGACAGCGCGGCCGCGGCCTCGTCGGCGGTGAGCAGCTTCTCCTCGCCGGAGCGCATGTCGCGCAACCGCACCTTGCCTTCCTTCAGCTCCTTCTGGCCGATGAGCAGCACGTAGGGGATGCCCATCGCGGCTGCATATTCGAGGCTCTTGCTGATGCCGCGGGAGAGCTGCTCGATGTCCGCGCGGATGCCCTTCGCGCGGAGTTGCGCGAGGATGGCCAGCGCCTCGTCCTGCGCCTTGATGGGAATCACGTAGACCTGCACCACGCTCTTCGGGAACTTCCTTCCGGACAGCCGGAGCGCGTCGGTGATGACCTCGAGCCCGAAGGAGATGCCGGTCGCAGGATGCTCCCCTCGGCCGAGGAACTGGCCAATCATCCCGTCGTATCTTCCTCCTCCGGCCACCGAAGAGGTGATCTGGCTGTCACGGAGGAATGCCTCGAACACAGGCCCGGTGTAGTACGCGAGGCCGCGGGCAAGGGAAGGCTCGAGCTGGACCTCGACGCCCAGCAGGGAGCAGAACCGCAGGAGCTCCTCAACCTCAGCGAGACCCTGCCCGCCCTCGTCGTCCCGCATCAGCGCCCTGAGCTTCGCGAGGGTCTTCTCGTTCGAGGACTCGCGCGAGAGCGCAGGGAGCAGGGCATCGCTGCCGGAAACGCCCAGAGCCGCCAGCTCCTTCTTCACCTCGGCCGGCCCGACCTTCTCCAGCTTGTCCAGGCAGAGGATTGTCTCGGTGAGCTTCTCCCTGACGCCGCACGCCGCGAGCACGCCGTTGAGCAGCTTCCGGTGGTTGACTTTCAGCGTCACGGGAAGCTCCAGCTTGCGGAACACCGTCTGGGCGACGGCGAGCAGCTCCGCGTCGGCGAGCACGCTCTTCACCCCGACGACATCGACGTCGCACTGCCAGAACTCGCGATACCGGCCGAGCTTGATGGGACCGTCGCGGAACACGGGACCCATCTGGTAGCGCTTGAAGGGCATCTTGAGCTCGGGATTCATCCCGACGAAGCGCGAGAACGGAACCGTGAGGTCGTAGCGCAGCCCGAGCTCCCGGTCGCCCTGGTCCTTGAGCCGGAAGGACTCTTTCAGGATCTCCGCGCCTCCGGCGTATTTCGAGGAAAGGGTCTCCCAGCGCTCCAGCACCGGGGTCTCGAGCGGGTTGAAGCCGAACTCCTCGAAGGAAGCTTGCAGCGCGGACTCCACGTGCATGCGCAGGATTTTCTCCTCCGGCGCGAAATCGCGCGTGCCCTTGGCCAGCTGGAGGTCCATGTCCCTGGGGAGAATGCCGCGTATTTAAGGGTTTTTAAGGGATTGCCCAAAGTTTATAAATCCTCAAAACCCGAATAGACAGCATGATACGACGCATTGTATCCCTCCCCTGGAAGGTGGTGAAAGGAACGTACAAGGTCGCAAAGCTCGCCTCGGCTGCGGTCAGCGCCGCGCTCTTCGGTGCTGCGGTGTACAAGGGCATCCAGAAGGTCCGCGAGTCCCAGATGCCCCCTGCGCCACTGGCGCCCATCCCTCCCGCTGCTCCTGTGGTCAAGGCCGCCAGGAAGAAGAAGGCTATCCACAAAGCCAAGAAGTAGCGGCGCACATCCCGGCCGCCATGCAGCGTCCCGCGTTATCTCGCCGGCATACCGGGTATTCTCAGCATCGCGGCCGAAGCCCTGTCCTTCTTCAGCCGCCGGAAGGTTTTTAATCGCGCCCAGGTCAGCGAGAACCATGGAGTGGCTCAATCACGAGCAATCGCGGCTCGCCGTGGACCTGGTGGTGCTCTCTCGGCGGCCGGAGTTGCACGTCCTGCTCATCAAACGCAGGAACGAGCCCGCGAAGGGCGAATGGGTCCTGCCCGGCGGCCATGTTGACAAGGGGGAACGCTTCGACGAGGCCGCACCCCGGGAGCTCGCGGAGGAGACCGGGCTCACTGCGCCTCTGCACCGCCTGGACGTCTTCGACAGGCCGGACCGCGACCCCCGCTACCGCAATGTCTCCATGGCCTATGTGGCGCTCGTCAGTCCCTCGGTGAAGCCGCGGGCGGGAAGCGACGCAGCGGACATCAGATGGGCTCCGGTGAAGTCCCTTGCCAGGCTGCCCTTCGACCACAGCGAGATTATCGCTCGCGCGTGCGCGTGGGCAGAAGGGAAGCCAGCTCCGCGAGACTCCTGATGGTATGCGCAGGCTTCTCCCCCTTCCCGGGCTTCTGCGCGTCGCCTGGGGGGATGAAGCGCACGCTCACCATGCCCAGGCTGTTCGCGGCGGCGATGTCGGTCTTGAGCTTGTCTCCGACGTAGGCCGCCTCGCGCGCGGGGACATGGAGCTCGCGCAGCGCGCGGCGGAGAAGCGGCCGCTTGTCTTTCGGCCGAGCAGAGCCGGAGATGACGACAGTATCGAAGAAGTGGCGGAGCTTCAGCCGGAGGATTTTCTCCCATTGCTTCTCCACCAGCCCGTTGGTGACGATGCCGAGCTTCAGCCCGGCCTTGGAAAGCGCGAGGAGGCTCTCCTCGGTCTTCGGGAAGGGATAGAGCAGCGCGAATTTCGCGTTGTGGTAGGCGATGCGCCCCGCGACGATGATCTCCGGGCTCTTCAGGCCATAGGACTCGCAGAGCCTGTTGAAGTGCCGCGCGTCGTTCGAGCCGGTGCGATGGACGATGTCCTGCAAGCGCAGGTACGCCTCCTTCACGGAGTGCGCGGGCAACCCCGCGTGGAGCATGGCCTCGCAGGCCTCCCAGCGGGCCTTGCGCGTCAGCCTGGTGCTCGAGAAGAGCGTGTCGTCGAGGTCGAAGAGCACAGCGCGCAGCATGGCACCTGAGCAGGATTGCAGCTTTAAGAACCTTACTCCAGGCCCTCGGGGAACTCATCGTCGCCGAGCGTCACTGGCGACGGAGCGCTGGCCGCCAGCACTTGGGCGCGCTCGATGACCTGCTCGCGCAGTTGCTCAGCGCGCCGGTAGGTGACAGCGGTCTCCGTGGCACCGCTGAGAGCGCCGATGGCAACGGCCTTGCCCACCGGGATGCTCGTACCGAGCACTCTGTTCAGAAGGTAGGCTCCCGCTCCTGCGGCGCCGGCGCTTATGACGGTCACGGCAGCACCATAGGGGGCTGGGTTCATCAGCAGCATGAGATACAGGGCGCCGGCCCGACGCACGCGCTCTTCGGACGGCTTCGACAGCGCCACGATCTCGGCGTACAGACGCAGGGGGGCGGATACCAGATTCCCCTCCAGCGCCCCGTGCAGGATGCCGCTGGGAGTTCTCTTTCCGGAGAAGAGCGCCCCATAGGCACCCCAGATGATGGTCTCCATGGCCTGACCGCCAAGTCTACTCAGCAGGCCTCTCTCTGAGTTCTGGCGGCGGGCATCAATTTCCTCCTGAAGAATCTGCTCCAGCGCCTCGTCAGCGTACGGCTCGTCCAGAAAGCTCATGTCCATGGTACATCCCCTGTCGAAGGGGGTGATGGTGCACTTAAGAAGTTTGCGGCGCCGGCAATCTGAAGCCTGCGAATCCCGGCCGCAGTGCCGTACGAGTTCCGGTTTGTCTCGCAGCCATGACGGATATCTTCCGCAATGCGGCCGATTCCCGGCAGTCGAAGATATCTAGAGCAGCTGCTGCAACGGCCACACCCAGGTGAGGATGAACGCGAAGAGGAACGGCGGCACGAAGGGAATCCCTTCCTTCACGCGCACGGTGACGAGCTTGCCCTGCTCGGCAAGCTCCTGCAGCAGGGCAATCTGCTTGCGCTCGATGCCCAGGTCTTTCGGGCCGCAGAGCCGTTTCCCGTCAACGACGACGTCCTCGGCAATCCAGTCTCCCTCGACGAGCCTTCCAACAGGAGTGTCCTTGATCATGCACGAGACCTCGACCGCGCGGACGTAGAGCCAGAGCAGCATGGTGAGCACCCCGATGCCCGCGACGGCAAAGCTGAGCAGGCGCATGTAGGGGTCCGCGAGGATGCCGAACGCGGCGAGCGCGAGCGAGAATCCCACCACGGCCGCGAGTTTCAGCCTGCTCTGCCGCACCATGGGCGCGAGCTGGGCGAGCAGCCGGTCGCGGTTCTTCAGGGAGAGCACCACGCTGACCGCCATGCCATACAGCGCCCCGGTGAAGAGGAGCAACAGCCAGAAGACCAGGAGATTGGGAAGAGAGCCGAGCACGAAGCGCAGGGGGAGGTCGATGCCCATGAGGGAGCCGATGCCCATGAGCAGCTTCGAATCCCCGCCTCCCCACTGGCCCGCGTAGTACATCGCGCTCGCTGCCAGGAAGCACACCCCGAGGCCGAGGAGACCGGAGAGGAGGATGCTGAAGTCCAGCGCATCAGCGGCGTACGCAGCGCGGATGCCCAGTCCCGCGAGTATCATCCCGAAGTTCGCCCAGTCCGGCACCTCGCGCGTGCGGATGTCCGTGTACGTTCCCACGGCGAGGCCGACCAGCGCCACGCCGGCGAGGAGGAATTCCATGGCTTCAGCGCGTCGAAGCAGCTATATAAAGATTGGCCCGCGCGGCAGAAGAAGCGAAGGCCGAGCTGAGGAGGATATCCGGCATCCCTGCAGCGCGGATGACTGGGGCAATGCGGCCGAGGGACGATGGCTGCGACCCATGCGCAACGCTTAAATCCTCACGTCCCTCCGGCGCGTGTGTGAAAATCACCGCAGTACGCGCCAGGGAGGTGCTCGACTCGCGCGGAAACCCTACCGTGGAGGTGGAGCTGTCCTCCGGGAAGCTCACTGCGCGGGCCCTGGTCCCGAGCGGGGTATCAACAGGCAAGAACGAGGCGCTCGAGCTGCGCGACGGCGACGCGCGCTTCCACGGGAAGGGGGTGCGGAAGGCCTGCGCCAACGTCATGGCGATGGAGAAGCAGCTTTCTTCTGCCGAGCTGGCGGACCAGCAGCAGCTCGACGAGCTGCTCCTCAGGCTCGACGGCACCGCGGACAAGTCGAAGCTCGGCGCGAATGCGCTGCTCGGGGTCAGTCTGGCCGCGGCGCGGCTCTTCGCCCTGAGTTCATGGTCGCGCCGGTGAAGGCGAAGAGCTTCTCCGAGGGGATACGGATGGTCTCGGAGGTCTATCACGAACTGCGCGGGCTGCTGCTCACGAGCCATGGGAAATCCGCGGTGAACGTCGGGGACGAAGGCGGCTTCGCGCCGCAGCTCGCGACGACTGAGGAGGCGCTGGTGCTCATCACGGACGCCATCGACAAGGCGGGCCACGGGAAGGTCATGCGTGTCGCGATAGATGCCGCAGCCAGCGAGTTCTTCCACGGAACGTACCGCATCGACGGCAAGGAGCTCACCGCAGCGGACCTGCTGGTCCACTACGAAGACATCCTCGACGACTATCCCATGGTGTCCGTCGAGGACCCCTTCGAGCAGGATGCCTTCGAGGACTTCGCGAAGATGACCAGCGCGTTCGGCTGCACCCAGATTGTGGGAGACGACTTGCTGTGCACCAACCCCGCGCGGATACGCATCGCCGCGGAGAAGAAGAGCTGCAACGCGCTGCTCCTCAAGGTGAACCAGATTGGGACGCTGAGCGAGGCGATTGCCAGCGCCAAGCTTGCGGAGGGGCACGGCTGGAAGGTGATGGTCTCCCACCGCTCCGGGGAGACGGAAGACACGTTCATCGCGGACCTCGCGGTCGCGCTTGGTTGCGGCCAGCTCAAGTCCGGAGCGCCATGCCGGGGCGAGCGCACCGCGAAGTTCAACCAGCTGCTGCGCATCGAGGAATCCCGGAAGGCGAGATACCCTACTTCACTATTTTCTTGAACGCCTTGAGGAACTCCTTGTTCTGGCCCTTGAGCTCCTCTGCGGCCTTGATGACCGCTTCCTTCGCCTCAGAAGTCGTCGTCTCCACCAGGAGCTCGGGGTTGCCGAGCAGCGGGTGCTTGATGCGGTAGGCTGCGATCTTCACGCCATCCTGCTTCCACAACTGCTCGCGCAGGAGATTGCTGAAAGTATGGGTCTCGCCCTGCAGGGCGAGATGGAGCTTGCTCTTCTTCTCCTCGATGGTCTCGACATCCATGTTTGCTCAGTGTTCCCGGGCTATTTAAATGCTTTTCTCCGCCAGGCGCGAGACGAGGGCGCCGAGGGCGAGCGAGAGGAGGATAGCTTCCAGCGGAACCCCGAAGGCAGTGGCGCCGAAACGGCCTATGATGTCCCCGGAAATGGCCTGCTGGGCGAACAACGCCCCGAAGGCGAGCATCGCGAAAGAGAGCGCAGCCACCGGAGCGAGGGATTTCCTGCGCGAGGCGAAGCTCACCTGCCCGGCCTGCTGGTCGCGCAGCCCCAGTGCGACCGACAACGCGACCCCACCGGAAAGGAAGGAGAACGGGGCCCATGCCGAACTGGGTCCGGTGAGCAGGGGGTAGATGCCCAGGCCCAGCGGGAGGGCGTAGGCGCTGCTCTTCAGCAGAGCTTTCCGCGACTGCGGCCTGGTGAACCAGAACACAAGCCAGAGCGCGAGGAAGATGAGCGTCGCAATCATCGCAGCGCGGATGCTCGTCCTGCTTAAATCTTTGCCGGACCTTCGAGACGGGAAGCCCGGCCGCAATGGCGCACGGGTTGCGTGTTGTCTCGCCTGCGGGATGCGTAGTCCGCGGAACCTTTTTATACTCCAAAGCACATTCTTGACAGATGCCGCAACCGCATCCGCGGTGCCTGATTCTCCTGTATCGGATGGACTCGCCGGAGGCACGACATGGCTGAGATGCTGCAGGGTTTCGCGGGCACGAGCGACGACCAGGAATTCTATCTCCTCTCCCCTCCGGGCTACAAGATTGGCGCGACCAAGTACGTCGTGGTGCTGGGCAGCGTCATCTCGGGAGTCGGCAAGGGCATCTTCTCCGCCTCGCTCGGCAAGGTGCTCCAGGACAAGGGCCTTGCCGTCTCTCCCCTGAAATTCGACGGCTATCTGAACGTCGATGCGGGCACCCTGAACCCCTACCGCCATGGGGAGGTCTTCGTGCTGGACGATGGCACCGAGTGCGACATGGACCTGGGCAACTACGAGCGGTTCCTCCAGAAGAACCTCTCCCGGGAGAACTACCTGACGTCAGGGAAAATCTTCACCATGGTGCTCGACAAGGAGCGCCGCGGCGGGTATCTGGGGAAGGACGTGCAGTTCGTCCCGCACGTCACCGGCGAGATCATCGGCTTCCTCCGGGAACTGGCGGTGAAGCAGCGCGCGGACGTGGTGCTGGTCGAGGTCGGCGGCACCGTGGGCGATGTCGAGAACAGCTACTTCATCGAGGCCATGCGGGAGCTCGCCTACGCCGAGGGCGAGGGAAATGTCTGCTTCGTCAACGTGACCTATATCATGGAGCCGCCTTCGACCGGAGAGCAGAAGAGCAAGGCCGCCCAGCTCGGCGTCAAGCGCCTCCAGGGGCAGGGCATCCAGCCCCACGTGGTGGTGTGCCGCTGTCCCACCCCGCTGGAGCAGAAGGTCCGCGAGAAGGTCAGCGTGCATTCCAACGTCCCGCTCGCGCGCGTCATCGGGCTCGAGGACAAGAGGAGCATCTACGAGGTCCCTGCGCATCTCCGCAAGAGCGGCATCGACCAGGAGATCCTGCGGATACTGCACCTGACGGGCAAGGACGACAGCGTCCCTGCGAAGCAATGGGAGGGCTTCGTGTCGCGGGTGCTGCAGCCGAAGCACGAGATTGTCGTCGGCATCACCGGCAAATACACCAAGGTCAAGGATTCCTACGCGAGCATCCTGCATGCCCTGGAGCACGCCGGCGCGTCGCTCGATGCGCATGTCAGCGTGAAGTGGATAGAGACCACGGAGATCGAGCAGGGCGCTTCTCCGGACGATGTCCTCGCGGGCGTGCACGGCATCATCGTTCCCGGCGGCTTCGGGAAACGCGGCACCGAGGGAAAAATCGCCTGCGTGCGTCATGCGCGGGAGCGCAGGGTGCCGTACCTTGGCCTGTGCTTCGGCTTCCAGATGGCAGTCGCGGAGTTCGCGCGCAACGTCTGCGGACTGCAGGGGGCGAACAGCACCGAACTGGGAGAGACTCCGCACCCGGTGATTGACCTGCTGCCGGAGCAGCACGGCCTCGCAAAGGTCGGCGGGAGCATGCGCCTCGGAGGGAGGGAGGTGAAGCTCCGGGCCGGAAGTCTGGTGCAGAAGCTGTATGGCAGCTCCACCGTCCGGGAGCGCTTCCGCCACCGCTATGAGGTCAATCCCGCCTATATCGATGCGCTCACCCAGAAGGGGCTGCTGTTCTCCGGAGAGGCGGAGGGAATCATGAAGCTGCTCGAACTGCCCGGCCACCCCTTCTTCGTGGGGACCCAGGCCCATCCGGAGTTCCGCTCGCGGCCTCTGGAGCCGCATCCGCTCTTCGTCGGCTTCGTCGCGGCGTGCCAAAAGACAGATAAATCCGGCCGTGCTGCTGGACGCGATGAAGTGCGAGCTGTGCAAGCAGGAGATTGAGAGGACCTTTCTCGGCAAGTTGATTGGGACCTACCTGAAGGACGCGAAGGGCAAGAAGCACACGGTGTGCAGCAGGTGCCAGAAGCTGCGCCAGGGAAAGGACGACATCCTTGCGGCCCTCAAAGCTTAAATATGCTCCTGGCGCTCTGCTCGGCGCTGCCCTCGTAGCTCAGTCGCAGAGCGGCTGACTCGTAATCAGCAGGTCGGGGGTTCAAATCCCTCCGGGGGCT
>JAGVZT010000049.1 GCA_018302335.1 Candidatus Woesearchaeota archaeon
AACTGCTCCGCAGAGGTCGGATACTGGGTGTCCCAGCGGCATTGGAGGAGGGGATATGCCAGGGAGGCCCTTCTGCTCATCATGCAGTTCGGTTTCGGCTCGCTCGGCCTTGAGCGCATCTATGCCCGGGTGATGCATCCGAACCGCGCCTCCGCGGCGCTCCTCGGGCAGGCAGGTTTCACCTGTGAGGGGCGCCTGCGGCGGGAGACATTCCGCCATGGCCGCTGGTATGATGACCTCAGGTACAGCATCCTGCGACGCGAATGGCAGCGCTCCCGCCGGATCCTCCTCAGTACCAGGATTGCTCCCCGAACCGCCCGGGCAGGTCCAGGTAGAGCCCAGCACCGTCTTTCTCCATCCTGAGCGTCGCGAGCAGATTCCTTACCCGGGCGCACGGTGG
The DNA here is from genome assembly GCA_018302335.1 of Candidatus Woesearchaeota archaeon. GTDB lineage: Archaea > Nanobdellota > Nanobdellia > Woesearchaeales > JAGVZT01 > JAGVZT01. Next base: position 401 of record JAGVZT010000049.1, read on the forward strand.
CATCCCTCCGTTGAGCAGTTCAGCTGCAACGCGCTCCGCGTCAAGCACGGCCTGTCCGCCACCGATAGTGTAGTCCCCGAAGCCCGTGCGGCACACCTGGCCAGGCCAGCTGGCGCGCAGTTCGCCCTGTGCAGCGCGGTAGGTCGTTCCGCCTTCGCTCTTCCAGAGCACCACCTCGCTGTCCGTGCGCAAGGCCTCACGGCTGAGCTCGCCGAGCAGCTCCGCGAGCGAGTGGACGGCGACTTCCCGCGCCGGCTCAAGCAATCTGTCGTTGTCCAGCTGAGCAGCCAGCACGCGAAGGCTCCGTGCGGTGTCTTGTATCTCTTCTCGTGCATGTATGTACTTCTCAATCGAGTCTTCTGTCATGGGTATCACCTCTGTTGCAGTGCGAAAGATTCCGGCTGTTCACCTGCGCGAGAAGTGGCATCGAAGACGCGCTGAAAATGAGCTTGAGGCCGGAGCTGCCTCATCGGCCGGAATCCCATACGGGTTCCGGACTGTCTCGCTTGCATGGCGGACATTCTCTGCAATGCGGCCAACTTCCGGGTGTCCTTCCACGAGGCCCCGGTGACCGAAAGCTTTAAGTCAGGAAAGGCTCCTGAAATTGGTGATGGCCGAGGAGAAGTTCGACGCCTGCGTCGTGGGCGCTGGTCCCGCGGGAATCGCCGCGGCGCTCACCCTCGCGAGAGGGGGTGCCGACGTCATCGTGCTGGAACGCGGCTCTGCGCCAGGCACCAAGAATGTCATGGGGGGCATCCTCTACCGGAAGATGCTCCAGGACCTGGTGCCCGATTTCTGGAAGGAGGCGCCCATTGAGAGGCCCATCGCGGAGGAGCAGGCCTGGCTCACCTCCGGAGAGAATGTGGTGAAGCTGGGCTTCCGCAGCGAGGCGTTCGCGAAGGAGCCCTACAACAGTTTCTCGGTCCTCCGCGCGAGGTTCGACCCGTGGTTCGCCCAGCAGGCTGAGAAGGCGGGCGCGATGCTCATCAACGAGACGACGGTGCTCGATGTCATCAAGGAGGACGGGCAGGTCGTCGGCGTGCGGACTGACCGCAAGGAAGGGGACGTCTACGCGGATGTGGTCATCGCGGGGGACGGGGCGATATCCTGGCTGAGCAAGAAGGCGGGGCTCCAGCCGGACAGGCCTTTTCCCGCGGAGCATCTCGTCGTCGGCTGCAAGGAGGTCATCGAGCTGCCCAGGGAGGTCATCGAGCAACGGTTCAATCTTAAGGACAATGCCGGCATGAGCATCGAGCTCTTCGGCGATGTCCTCAGGGGCAACGCGGGCTACGCGTTCCTGTACACCAACAAGGAGTCCCTCTCGCTCGGACTGGGAGTGATGCTCAACGACCTCATGCGGACGAAGCAGAAGCCGTATGAACTGCTGGATGTGCTCAAGGCCCATCCTGCTGTCGCGCCCCTCATCAAGGACGGCGAGGTCAGGGAATACGCCGCGAAGATGATTCCCGAGGGAGGATATCCCGCGCTTCCTCACCTATACGGGCCCGGGATACTTGTCGCAGGAGATGCGGCAATGATGACCAACGCCGCGCACCGGGAAGGCAGCAACCTCGCGATGGAGGCGGGAAAACTCGCCGGCAGGGCAGTCCTCGAGGCGAAGGCAAGGAGGGATTTCTCTGCCGCGTCCCTGGCACGATACGAGAAGCTGCTGGAGCAGAGCTTCGTGCTCAAGGACCTCAGGCGCTACCGGAAGCTTCCGCACTTTATTGCCCGGAGCGGGGAGATGCTCACGGTCTATCCCGCGATGGCGAACATGCTTGCGGAACGCTTCCTTACCGTGAGCGGCATGCCAAAGGGAGAGGAGCAGCTCGCCATGCTCAAGGAGATGCTGAGGATGCGGCCGCTTCCCAGGCTCATCGGAGACACATGGAGGGCGCTTCGCGCGATGCTATGAAAGCAGACGAGAAAGTGACGGTGGAGGAGAAGCTCGGTCTCGTGCGCTTCAAGCACGGGAAGGAGAGCCACCTCTCGGTCATCGCCGAGGATGTCTGCGTGCGCTGCGAGGGGAAGTGGTGCACCACCATCTGCCCCGCGCATGTCTACGAGTGGAGCCCGGAGCAGAACAAGGTCATCGTGAACTGGGAGAACTGCCTGGAGACCGGCGCGTGCATCACCGGATGCCCATACGCGAACATTCAGTTCCAGTATCCAAAAGGCGGCAAGGGTGTCGAGTTCCGGTACGGTTAAAGCGAAAGATTTATTAATTCCTTTACCTATTTGAACGCGGGGGGAGAGCGGCCAGCCGGACTTCTTTAGGGACGTACCAGAGGTGAGCAGCATGGAAGCATACGTCCACATTCGGACGGAACCAGGAAAAGAGACAAGCATCGCCCGCCAGCTGAGAGAGTTGCCCGAAGTCCGCCAGGCGGATGTGGTGACCGGGAATTTCGACGTCATCACGCGCGTCGAAGGCAGGGAGCCCCAGGAGCTTCTCCGCTCCATCTCGGAGCATCTGCGGCCGATCAAGGGCGTCCTTCGCACCGAGACCTCGCTCGTTCTGGAGCAGGCCTCGAGCGAGCGGCCCAGCAGAAAGTAGGGTCGCTGAGATACGCCGTGAGATTCGGGATAGGGATGTCTTCTGAGGAGATGGCCCTATCCCGCACGACGCCTTTCGCCCGCCGCACCGCGCGGTACGGTGTGACAAAGTAGTCCTCAGGTCTGTGGAAGAGAGCCGGCCCAAGCGCCACCAGCTGGGGCTCAGTTCTCATGATGAACCCTCCAGGCATCATTCCACAGACTCTTTTTTTCCATGCTTCCTTGTCCCGGGAGAGGAGATAGCTGCCGATGTAGGTGGTGTTGCGCAGGAGAGACGCGAGCGATGCGGCCTGCGTCCCGTCACCTGCGAGAGCGGCTGCCGCGCTCAGTTCGTAGCCGAGCACGGTGACCAGCGGCTCAGGAGCCCAGAGCCCGACGAGGTGGGAGAGCTCATGGCAGCAGATTGCGGGAAGGATATCGCGCTCCAGCTCGCTCGGATTCTCCTCCACCCGGAGGATGCCGAATCCGAGGTGGCTCGCGATGCTGCCCTCGCCGTGCCCGTAGAATGCCTCCCTGAAGGCCAGCGGCTGATGCGCCGAGAAGAAGGGGAGCGTCCGCTGCAGGGCATCGAGTTCCCGAAGATAGGCGGTGAGCCCTCCGTCGTCCGGGGGCAGTTCCGGAACGGGAGAGCAGCAGTCTGCAAGCCGCTCCAGGTCGTTCAGGAAGTCTTCGCGGAGGGACATCCCGGGACCTCGCATCGCATGTAGTCAAGGAGATGCCACGGCAGGGCAATCTTCCCCTGGCTGGTCTCCAGCACCGGCTCCCGAGCGAGGAAGAGGTCGTGTGGCACCACGCTCATCCGGTAGCTCGTCTGCCGCACGAGCGAGGGGATTCCTCCTGCGCTGATGTGCATGCCCCCTCCGAGGTAAAGGATGCGCCGCTGGGGAAGCGCGGAGAGCCCCAGCGCGGTCCATTCGTTGCGGAGCCGCATGCCTGCGTCGCTCTGGCTGAGGATGTCCCAGGTGATGCCTGCTGCCTCATCTTCAAGGCCGCGATAGTATCGCGCTATGGTCTCGATCATACCATCGCTCGCCTCCCCGAGCGCCGTGCCGGCCGTGCCCTGCCCGAAGAGCGTGTCGATGGAGCGCTCCAGCTCGGATGCGAGCGTCGCGTACGGGGTGAGCGCAGGAGGAGCGCGGAGCGCGTCCGGCAGATGGGAAGGGCACGTCGGCTGCCAGTCGAGTAAATATGCTGGCACCCCGCTCTCTCTCGCGTAGAGCATCGCAATCTCGATGCCAGGGGCATCGATGCGCTCCCGCCAGGGGCCGGGCACCGAGGGGAATGCCGAGAGATACGACGTGAAGAAGATGTCCGGCCGCATCTCCAGCGCGATGGCCTCTGGTCTGAAGGCGTCTATGAGCTGGATGACTGCGCGAGGCGCCTGCGCGTTGTGGTCCTCCCCGACAAAGAGGATTCCCTCCGCGTCCCTTATGGAGTCCAGTTGGAGTTCTGGTACCTCGACTGCGAACCGCATCCCAGAGCGGGGAGCGCGGTGCAGCTTAAAAGGGTTTCAGGCTGCCGCTGGAATGGCATTCCGTCAGTAGTCCCCGGGGTCCTTGCCCACCGCGCGGATGCTGCAGGCGAGCACGACTTCGATGCCCGCGTCGTCCAGCAGGCGGAACAGCTCCGGGCTCTCGGAGCCGGGATTCAGGTACACTCTGGGGATGCCCTTCCGGATGACTTCGAGCGCGACCTTCTCCCCGATCGCAGGAGGGACATAGAAAGAGGCGATGTCCACCCTCCCGGGGATGTCCAGCACCGAGCGATAGGTCTTGAGCCCTTCGACGCTCTGCTCCTTCGGGTGCACGGGATAGACGGTGAGGCCCTCGTCGAGATAGACGCGGACCGCCTTGTTCGCGAACCTCGAGCGGTCGTTCGATGCCCCGATGATGGCGATGCTCTCCAAGGTAGCCATGGCAGGGCAGAGGCGGGCGGGAATAAAAGCCTTTCCGCCGCTGAGGCGAGTCAGGAGAAACCGGTCGGCAGAGGCATTTTCCCGCGCTGTCTCATAGGGATGCGGGGAATCCTGAGCAATACGACCGGACTTTTCCGCTAGCTGAAGAGGTGCTTGAGCACGATGGTGGCATAGCTTCCCGGCGGAAGGGTGAAGGAGACGGTCATGGCGAGCCTGCCTGGGTTGAGCTCGTCGTCCACTGCCGCCGAGAGTCTTAGCCGCGCGCTGAGAAGGACCCTGCGCTCATGCGTCTTGAAGAAATTCCCGGTTTTCCGGATGTCGAAGTCGGCAAGCGCAAGGTGCTCCCTCTCGAGGATTTTGTGCACGATGGGCTCCTCGTGCGGCTGCGGAACGAGCTTGTGACTGACGGTCGGGAAGCTCTCTGGCAGTTCAGGCGTACCCTCGATGAAAAAAAGCGTCCCCGCGCGGTACGGCACCTCAAAGAGCCCAGGCACGGGTGACAGAAGCTCCTTCACGCACTCGTTCCAGAGGTAAGACTGGTAGGCGCTGACGAAGAGCTGGCGGAGCTCGGGGGAGATGCGCTTGTAGGCCTGGAGCCAGCTTTCGGTCTTCAGATAGACGCGGACGAGATAGCCGTTCTTTCCCTGAAGACGCAGCGTCGCGAGGCGGTTCCAGTTCGCGAGAATCTCGCGCTTCTCCCGTCGCACACCTGGCGCGTCCGAAGGCTGCTCTGCGAAAAAGAGCCGCATCGCCCGCTCATAATCCTTCCGGATGAGCGCCTCAGCGATGAAACCGCCTGCGAGAGAGCCGAAGCGCTGGGAATCGAAATAGTTCGGGATGCTCGCGCTGAGGCCACGCCTCTCCGCCTGCGCTGCGTCCTCCGGCGAGAGGTCGCGCGCGGTGATGCTGAACCGGTTGCCTGCGTGGCTGCCGAGGCAGAGCGCCCGGTCCGAGTAGCCGAGGAAGGACAGCGAGATGTCCGGGCTGCGGGAGCGCAGCTCGTGCTGCTGCGGGACGCTGACATGCTGGACTGTCAGCGCGTGCCTGTCCTTCAGGCCCGCGTAGCCTAACAGCTTGCGCTCGATGCCACTGTGCGCCGCCAGGGTTTCCAACAGGTCCACGGCCGAGACGGAGCGCTTCTCCACGCGGTAGATGCGGTACCCCCCTTTCTCGCTGAGCGGCAGGTCGAGAAGTTCCTCGACGCGGAAATCCTCCGGCCGCTGCCTGAGCTTCATCCCTCGCGTGGGGCTGCGGCATCTTATAACCCTATCGGGAGGAGGGGGTCATAGGGACCTTCAGATTCCTTGGTCACAATGCCGTAGGCTATCCGTGGGGTCTCCTTGGCATGACGATAATCCTTCCCAACGCGGCCGACCATGAGCCGAGTATTTTCCTGCCGCAGGGAGAAGGAATGGGGGCTCACCACTGAGCCCCCCGCGCTGTTGCGCGGACCTCCCGGCCGCGCTTGATGCGGCCTGCGGTTCCGGGGTCACCGGGCCGGGCAGCCTGCCCGCGCTGTTCGCAGCCGCTGTCTGAACATACTGCGAGAGTGCTCCAGGGGACCATGGGGGTGCAGCAGCCCCCTTGCGGAGGCCGCTGCGGGATGCCTTCCTCTCGCAGATAATACTCCGGGAGACTGCCCTGCATATCAATATTTCCTTCAAGGAATCTAGGGTGTATATACATCTGGCTTCACCGCGTGACTCCCTACGGGTGACCGGGAGACTGGCAGAGCGACCTGAGGAACACTGTGCGTTCCTCGTCCAGGAGCAGATAATTCCTCCCGAGCGCGAGCAGGTTGAGGTTGATGCTCCGCTCGGGATGGTACTGCGCGCGGGGGTTGAGCCGCTGCACGACATCCCAGTTCTGCGGAGACAGTTCGAGACGGAAGTCGAGCAGGAGCGAATCAGCTCGGTCGCCATGCAGGATAGGTCCCCGCTCGGAGTCCTCTTTGCCCTGGATGCGGAAGTATCCGATGACATACTGCTGTTCGCAGTGGTTCGTGCGGAAGAAGAGATAGTCGCCTGGCTGGATGCGCTCGCGTAGCCTCCGATGGCAGACGCGGTACGTCAGGGCGTCGAAGTCCGGGTCTGCTTTGACGTAATAGTCCTCACCCTCCACGAGGTCTTCGAGGGAGGTGCGCAGCGGGACATCCGTGCGCTTGCCATCGCGGATGCGCATGGGCGCGCGACGGAAGGACTCGCTGAGCCAGTCGCTGAAGCAGTAGGTCAGGTAACCCTGCATGCCGCTAGGGAACGCGCATTGATTCAAATGTCTTACGCGACGCACTCCATCCTTGGCCGGACATGTGCAGTCCAGGCTGTCTCGTTGGTATGCCGGAGCTTCTGCGCAACCAGGCCAATCTGATTGCTAACAGTCCTCATGAGGCCGTTGGGCGGATACCTTTATGAGCAGCCACCACTCCCTGCAGCCATGGCAGCAACTCCAAAAGCCCCGCAGAAGATGCGGCTTGACTACAACATCGACCGGCCCACGTACGACAGCTTCGTCCGCGCGTGCCAGAGCAAGGGCTATGCTCCGAACATCATCGTGGAGAGGCTCATGCGACGGTACATCGAGACTGGGCAGGTCTGAAAGGGCACATAGGGAGCATTCTCCGGGCCGCAGACCGAGACCTGCGCTACTCCCGTTCGACTGGGAACTCCTTCATGAAGTCCCGGACCGCCTCGTAGATGGCGAGTACATTCCCTGCGGGGTCCCTGAAGGTGGTGCACGGTCCTGGGGGAAGCTCGATGGTGTGCTCCGCTTTCCAACCGCTTCGTTTCATCGCGGCGCTGGATTCCTTGAGATTGCTGACACGGTAGATGTGGATGAGTCTCCCCTTCTCCAGGTGTCCTGCCAGCAGCACCAGGGGGCCATGGTCAGCGATGCGCACCGCGGCGACCCGTGTTCCCATTGCGCTGATGTCAAAGACCAGCTTTCCCTTGAGAACGTCGGTGTAATACCGGACGGACTCCTTGACATCAGGCGCCGGCACGTACAGGAAATCGAGCGAAAGGAACATGGAACGCAGCCGGACCTGTCGGTATTTAAACCCTGCGGGCGGGGCAGCCCACGAGGTGGTCGTTGACCATTCCTGCGGCCTGCATGAAGGCGTAGCAGATGGTCGGGCCGACGAAGCGGAAACCGCGTTTCCTGAGATCCTTGCTCATTGCCTCGGATTCCCTGCTCTTCGCAGGGAGCTGGTCAAGCCGGCGGAAACTGTTCCGGATAGTCTTTCCGTGGGTGAACTGCCAGATGTAGCGGTCGAACGAACCGAACTCCAGCTGCACCGCGAGGAATGCCTTGGCATTGGACACCGTGCTCTCCACCTTTTGCCTGTTGCGGATGATGCTCTCGTCCATGAGGAGCTTTTCAACCCTCCCCTTCCCGAAGCGCGCGACCTCGGCCGGACGGGGAAAGGCCTTCCGGAATCCTCCCCGCCGTTTGAGGATTATCTCCCAGGACAGCCCCGCCTGGAAGGCATCCAGCACCAGGAACTCCCAGAGCTTCCGGTCAGTATGTAACGGTGCGCCCCACTCCTTGTCATGGTAGGCAATCATGATGGGGGTTCTCGCCCAGGGGCAGCGCATGGCCGCGGGGCGGCGCTGGGATTCATATAGTTTAGGCTCCGCAGGTCTCGGCCGGAATCCCGTACCAGTTTCGGGCTGTTGAGTAGGGCTGACAAGCTCCGCAACGCGGCCAAGTCTCGTTCTCCAGAAGCTCTATTTTAGGCACCTTTATAAGGCAGAAAGGCTCACCCCGCGTATGGAATTTCGCGAGCTCATCCCGGATGACCGCCTGTTGGCTGCCATCGCAGCTATGGGCTTCGGCAAGCCCACGGAGATACAGGAAAAGGCCATCCCTCCTGCGCTCCAGGGACAGGACCTCATCGGGCAGGCAAAGACCGGTAGCGGGAAGACGCTGGCGTTTGGCATTCCCCTCATGAAGCGGCTGCGGCCCGAGCGGCGGGTGCAGGCCCTCATCCTGGTGCCCACAAGGGAGCTGTGCCAGCAGGTTGGCGCGGAGCTGCAGCGCCTTGCGCGCAGTGTCCCCCTGGCGATGGTCTTCGGGGGTGTCGCCATCAATCCGCAGGTCAGCTCCCTGCGCAGCGCTCAGGTGGTTGTCGCGACTCCAGGAAGGTTGCTGGACCACATGGAACGCGGGACCTTCCGAGGAGAGGGAATTCACTTCCTTGTGTTTGACGAGGCGGACAGGATGTTCGACATGGGTTTCCTGAAGGACATGGAGGCCATCCTCCAGCGGCTTCCCCGCGAGCGGCAGACCCTGCTCTTCAGCGCCACCATGCCAGAGGCGATCAAGCGGCTCGCGTCCCGGCACCAGCGGAATCCGGTGCATATCCGCGCGAAGGAGCTGGTCGAGTCCCATCTCCTCCCGCAGTTCTTCTACCGCACTCACGAGAAGTTCTCCCTGCTCGTCCATCTCATCAAGAAGGAGAACCCTGGCCTTGCGCTGGTGTTCTGTAGGACGAAGCATGGGTCCAAGGCGCTGGCACGAAACCTGCAGAAGCAGGGAATCGAAGCAGAGGCCATGCACGGCAATCTCAGCCAGGCTCAGCGCGACAAGGTCATGGCCAGCTTCAAGTCCGGAAAGACCCAGGTCATGGTGGCGACTGACATCGTGCAGCGCGGCATCGACATCAAGCTGGTCACCCATGTCTTCAACTACAATGTCCCGCATGTCCCGGAGGATTACGTGCACCGCATCGGCAGGACTGCGCGCGCAGGAGAGAGCGGGAAGGCCATCACTCTCGTTGAGCGCGCGGAGGAGGGGCAGTGGCGCGCGATTCTCCGGCTGCCGAACATCTTCCCGCAGGAGCGCTGGGAGCAGTTCCCCGTTCTCGAGTACCAGGGACGTGCCCGGCAGGGACCAGCGCCATCGCAGCGCGGCTTCCGCTCCCGAGACCGGCCTCCGTCGTATTCGCGGCTGGACCGGCCCCAACGCGCGGCGCAGCGCGGACGCTCCGGAAACCGTCGGCCGCAGTTCCGGCGGTAGCTACTTCCTGCCGAATATGAAATCTCCCTTCAGGAAGTTCCTGATTTCTCGTGGAAGGTACGTCAGGCACCAGCGCACCGGATTTCCTGTGATGAATCCGCTCGCGGGGTCCTTCATGACTCCGACCATCTCGTCAAATGCCGCTTGGCTTGTCTTGAAGTGCCAGACTGCTTCATGGCTCCCTGCTTCATACGAGAAACTCATGTCCCCGTCCAGAATCAGGGTATAGGTCTCAACCCTCGCATTGGCAATCTCGAACTCCCATCGCGTTCCCGCGTACAGCTTTTTCGTGATACTATAGAGAACGGGGTGGGTGCTGCGGAACGCGGTCGTGAACTGGTTCGCGAGATCTACGTAATCGTCTATCGTCGCCATCCTGCCGGCATGAGCGAGTATGCTCTTAAATCTTCGCGTCGCGAAGGTTTATGAAAGAGATTCGCATTCCCGATGCCGTGCCAAAAATCCATCTGCGCCAGTTCCTTCGCAGGACCGGCCTGTTCACTGGCATGGCTGAGATTGGGGAACGGGTGCGGGATGGAGAGTTCACCATTGATGGCAAGCCTGTGACGAACGAGATGTTCCGCTTCAGCCCGGATAGGAAGAAGGTCCTCTGGAGGGGCAAGCCGCTCGAGGCCTTCTCGGAGAAGCTGTACATCCTTCTCCACAAGCCCGAGGGCTATCTCTCAACAAGGTTGACCCCAGGCGACCAGCGGCTGGGCAAGAGGAGCATCTTCGAACTGCTCGAGGGCGGAGAACTGGACGAGAGGGCGAAACGCACCCTCTTCGCGGTGGGCAGGCTGGATGAGGACACTTCGGGGCTGCTGCTCATAACCAACGACGGAAAACTTTCCATTGCCATCACGCATCCCAAGAGAGGAGTGGAAAAGACCTACGCGGTGGTGCTTGAACGGCCGATACACCCAGAGACGGTCAAGGCCGTGGAAGCCGGCGTTGACATCACCCTAGAAGAGAACGGTGCACGCAGAAGATACAGGACCCAAAAGAGCAGGATACACCTGAGGACACCGTCGACCCTGGATATCATCATCTCGGAGGGGAAGAAGCGGGAGGTCAGGAAGATATTCGAAGCGGTCGGCAATAAGGTACTCACCCTGAAGAGAACCTCCATCGGAGGGCTCAGCCTGCAGGAGCTGAAGCTGAAGAAGGGTGAATACCGCTTTGTGGAGAGGGAGTTCATCCAGCAGAGGATGTAGCAACCATCTTCGGCCGCAATGCCGTAAGTGGCCAGCCCCGAGCTTTCGCCAGGGCAAGCCTTATAAGGTCCTGACCTGAGGAGAAGCCATGGACAGGGCGTATGCTTTCGCTCTCAGTCTCTTGCTCCTGGCAAGCTGCGCGCAATCCGCGGAGATGCCCGAAGCCGAGGAAGCTATGCCGGCGCCGCAGGAACGGGAGCCTCGCTCGACATGCGACGCGTTTCTCCTCAACGTCTTCCCCCTGGCGCCCGAGCAGATAGAGACCATCATCCCTATGGGCAGGGTACAGGACTCTCATGTCACTCCTACGGACCATCAGTACGTGATTCCCATGGGAACCAAAGGAGGCAGTCTGGTCACCGACGAGCCAGGGCGCTACCAGGTCATCTCACCTGCTGACGGAGCCATCGTGCACCTGGAAATTTTCAAGGAGCCTGTCGAGGAGTCCTATCGCAGCCAGCCCTACAGTGACAACTACCTCGTGGAGATTGAGCACGGTTGCGGGGTGTCCACCCGGATGATTCATCTTGACACCGTGCGGAAGGACATCATGGACAAGATGCAGTGGATGGAATGGGAGAGCCAGCATCCCTATGCCCGCGGGAGAGTGCCTGTGGAGGAAGGGGAGACTATCGGTACTGTTGGCCCGCATTCCTTCGACTTCATGGTGGTAGACACCAGGGTGACCCTGCCTGGCTTCATCGTGCCCAGCAGGTACTCGGGCAACAGCGAACCCTGGAAAACCCATGTGGTTGACACCTTTGACTACCTCGCTGAACCCATGCGCAGCGCCCTCCTCGCCAAGAGCCTCAAGAGGACAGAGCCCTATGGGGGAAAGCTGGACTACGATGTCGATGGGACGCTCCTCGGAAATTGGTACCGCCGCGGCGCAGGCGAGCAGTGGGAGTACTGGAAAGACGAGCTGAGCGTGGTGTACGACCACCTTGATACCACCCAGATTAGGATTTCGCTGGGAGATTACGACGGCTATCCCAAGGCCTTTGCGGTGCACGGGAATGCCCCTGACCCTGCCTCGGTCGGGGTGGGCGAGACTATTGCGTATGAGCTGCAACCCTTCGAGTACTATGTCGGCGAGCAGCGATGGGACGGCATACACCACGCAGAGGGCATTGTGGCTAGGAATCTTGGGGAGAGCCGCGGATTCGTCCTCTTCGAGATGTCGGACAGCCGGACGCTTACCGTAGAGACATTCCCGAGGGCCGCATCTGCCCCCTTAGCGTTCACCAGCGCTGCGCAGGTGTACGAGCGCTGAATCTGGCCGATTGCTCCGCTACGTACTCGTGGGCTCGGGGTCGGCCGGTTTTTCCTCCTTGGGCTTGCCGTAGCTTGCCCAGACCGTTCCGCCTCCTGCGGCGGCGAACAGAAGCCCGAGGCTACCTATCCCCAGGCCTGTCGCCAGAGCCAGCTCGCCAGCCGCCTGGTTCGCGTGGCCCGCCGCGAGGGACCCGAGCAGGCTGAGGGCCTGCGGACTCCAGGAGGCGCGGAGCTGGCCTTCAATCGGGTGCTTTCCGCTGAGTTCCGCGTAGTACTCCCCCACGGGAATCTTGTACTCGCCGGGCTCCGTGTAGGTCACGCCACGATACTCGAGGGGGACCTGCTCCGCGGTCAGCTTCACCGTGGCCTCGCCATCAAGGACATGGGTGGTGATGGTAGCGTACTGGTACATCAGCTCGTCAAGGGTATTGACGACCGGGTCGCTCGGATTCAGGTTGTTGTGGTTGACCGGATATTTCCACTCGCCCTCCAGGCGTGCCATGATTTCCTGCGCGCCCTCCACGGTGCCGTGGTCGAGGAGCGCGCCGCTTTCGTCGTATTTCAAGGTCACAGCCTGCGACTCGTACAAGGCTTGCGCTGACTCGAGACCATTGAGGGCCTTGGGCACGCCGTAGAGGAAGCCGACGCTCCCGACAGCCAGTCCGGCAACGGCGAGGACGACTCCCAGCACTCTCACCCGATTCATGGTATCCATGGTACTCACCCCTCTTGGCAAGGGTTGTCCCGGGGCGCTGAATTAATTAATGTATGGTTCACATCGTTTACATTATCTAGGCCTGGAGAAACTATACAATACCAGATATCAGGAGCCGGGCGACGAGTTCGGTGTGTCTTGACTTTGCTGGAGTATGGACCGGTCGGGCACAGGTGTCCAATGTCATTAGGCCGGCAATTAATAATGGTTTCGGCGGAGAATGCGAAGGATTTATGATGTGGCCTAGCGCAGCGCCTTCATCGCTTCCCGGCCAGCCATTTCCATGCCGGAACAATAGGGATTTCCAAAGGTTTCCAGTTGTAATGGAAACTAGTTTCCATTCTTAATGGAAAGATGATGACTTAATTTTCCGGCTTCGAGAGGCAAATCTTTATAAATAGGTAACACCAATTACTTAATATTCAAGTAATTCATGTTAAACATGGAACCCCTCTCGGAGAAGGAAGTCGAAATCATTGCGTGGCTTGAGTTTAACAAGAGGTATTTCTTCACTGTCAGCGAGATTGACAGGTTCGCGAAGAGCAGGAAGCAGCGCTATAACATCGTCTACACTCTCCTCAAGAAGAGGCGCATCGTCAAGCTCAACAGGAGGAGATATTTCCTCGTCCCCATCAGGGCGAAAGGCGGCGCCTGGAGCGAGCATCCCTTCATCATCGTGGATGAGATGATGGACTCGAAGGACTACTTCATCGGCGGCTGGGCTGCTGCCCACCACTGGCGGCTCACCGAGCAGGTGCCTGCACAGACAGACGTCTATACGACGCGCCGCCAGGGGAAAGCGATTGTGCTCAGCACAAGGATAGTGTTCCATCGCACGACGAGGGAGAGGCTCGGGCATGGCGTGGTCGAGCAGGTGCAGAACCACGCGGTCCGTATCCTCTCAAAGGAGGACAGCAACAAGTGGCTGAAATTGCACAGATAAGCGGCGACGAGCTGCAGGTCATCGCAGGCCGCGAAGGCTTTGATTTCACTCAACTGATGCAGGACTACTATGTCACGGCCATCGTCTTCCTCCTGAAGGATATCGAGGGCATCCATTTCAAGGGAGGGACAGCGCTGCAGAAGATATTCCTGAACCACACGCGATTGAGCGAGGACGCAGACTACACAGTGAGCACAGACATAGACAAGCTCCGGAAGCCGATTGAGAAGCGCATCAAGGAGAGCAGGCTTTTCCAAGAAGTGACAAAGGACAAGGATGTCAAGGGCTACCTCCGCCTCGTCGCGCATTACCGGGACCCGTTCGGAGACAAGGGCACGGTGTTCATCGACCTGAACAGCAGGGCGTCGCTCGTGCTCAAGCCGGAAAGGAATAACGTGTCGCACTTCTACGAAGGCTACATCCCTGCCTTCTCTGTCTCGACGCTCGCGCTCAAGGAACTCATCGCCGAGAAGGTCGCGGCGGCCATAGCCCGCAACCAGCCGCGCGACCACTTCGACATCTACCAGATTATCCGGCATGACCTCCCAATCGACATGAAACTCGTCGAGAAGAAGTGCCGCTCGTCAGGAGACGAGTTCAATATCATCCGCATGTTCGACAAGGCGAAGACGCTGAAGAACCGCTGGGACAAGGACTTGCTGCCGCTCGTCAGGGAGGAAGTGCCTTTCGAGACAGTGATGAAGACGCTCGCCAAGCGCTTCGACCTCGCCGGAGAGAAAAAGCGGCTGCGGAACTTGAATGCCAAGATGGCTCAAGTCCATTGAACCGCGTAAACGCGGGAGATAGAGGCTAATAACGGCGAAATCGAAGAGAGAAAGACTGGACCGGTCGGGCATATACTCCCAAAGTCAAGACACCAGCTGTCCGGCAGGTATAGATGCACCCGGCTTTAAATGGGTTTCGGGGCTTTTTCCGTAGGAATTACGCCACGTCGGCGTAGGGATCAAGCTTTTTCCGGACAAGCTCGCTCAGCGTCTCTCCCATCGTCCTGGCCGCGTAGCTGCTTCATCATCGCGGTCCCGATCCGCACGGTGAGCTTGGCCTTGCTCATTCTCACACCTCGAAGAAGAAGAGCATCAGCGGCGGCGGCAGCTTGCCGTTCTTGACAGCCGAGAACATCTCCTCAATCTTCTTCAGCCCCCTGGGGAGCACGGCCTTGTAGCCCACCCTGGAGCCCTTGCTGCGCAGCAGGGGGAACTCCTGGACTATCTGCCGCGTCAGGCGCAGGGTGTTCCAGGTGCGCATGCCCTCGTTGTACATCACATTGCCCACTGCCTCGACGGCGTCCATCGCCGGCCAGGCAAACCGAGACTCTCCGATGGTACCTCACCTCATGGATGCCTCTAGATCGCGCGATGCGTCAAGAAGCTTTTCCGGACTGGCAGCGCAGGGCTGCCTGCCTTGCTCGGGAACCGGGCCATCACCCGGCCCTGTTCCCTGCCGCGCTCCACCCTTCGGGCACAGCACGGCCTAACCCGAACATCATACGTTCTTAATAACTACTTTCTAGTACTCATTAAGTGGCATTCAGAGATATAAACTTTCCTTTCCGGAACAGGATGCCTCTTGCCGGAGGGCTGGCAGAGCGCGGAACAGGGGTTCCGGGGCGACGCAGAGGGGTGGGAAAATCATCGGCGCTGTCGACGGTAAAGTTGGGAGCCCCCAAGAAGCCTGTTCCGCAAAGGTTCAGAATCCGCCAGGAACTTCCCACATTCTGGGCACTTGAGACCATCTCAGG
>JAGVZT010000050.1:0-44833 GCA_018302335.1 Candidatus Woesearchaeota archaeon
CGGCGGTGGCGGCGCTGGAGGGTCCGACGACGCGGACGGCGTCGCGGGCGGCGACGGATTCACCGGCGGCGGCGGGAGCAGCGCAGACGACCAGTCGGACAACGGGGCGCGTGGCGGCAACAGCACCTCTGAGCCCGGAGTTCCTGGCACCGCCCTCGGCCCCGGCGGCCGTGGCGGGAACTTCACTCTGGGAACGACCGTGAGCGCGACTGGCGGCGGAGGAAGCACTCCAGACCAGAACGCAGGCGGCGGTGGCGGCGGCGGAACGGGATGGCACTTCGGCTCTGGAGGCTCCGGAGGTAACGGGGCCAATGATTCCAACGGGAATGGCGGTCTCGGGGGAGGGGGAGGAGGCGAGGGCGGCACTGCCTCGGGCGGAGGGGCAGGAGGCAGCTATGGCTCGAATGGCAGCAGCAGCGGCGCAGTGGGGGATGGCGGCACCGCGGGAAGTGTCCATGGATTTGCCAATCTTGTCGTGTTGGGTGGCGGCTCAGGCGGCGGCGGCGGTGGCTCGCTGAGCAGCGGGACCAGCCAGGGCGGCGGCGGCGGTGGCGGCGGTGGCGGCGCGCTCCTCATCTATGCGAGCGGGACCATCACCGTGAACGGCTCTGCGCGGATTCATGCAGGTGGGGGCAGCGGCGGGAGCGGTGGCAGCGGAGGAGACCCTGGTGGAGGAGGCGGCGGGAGCGGTGGGGCGCTCATCCTCCAGGCAGGCACGGTCATTGTGAATGGCACCCTGTCGGCGTTCGGCGGCGCCGGAGGCCTCGCCGGTGATGTTAGCAGTGCCGCGGACGGCGGCGTCGGTGGGCACGGCAGAGTCCGCATCGACGGCCTGCTGGACACCAGCACCACGTTCCCTGGCATTCCTTCAGGATTCCTCGGAAGCAACTTCACTGGACCTGCGTTGGACACGCTCAACGGCACCCATATTTCTGGCCGCGCCATCCGCAATCGCCAAGTGGAAATCAGCGTGCAGAACCGTGGGCTCACCTCCTGGTACAACGCCTCGGTGAACTCCTCCGGAAAGTTCAGCGTGCCCGTCAACTTCTCGTCAGGGAACAGCTACATCACCGTCATCATGAACAGCAGCAGCGTCCTGGGCAGCGCAGGCGTGGGCGTCCTGGGTCTCGAGAAGGGTGTCATCCCCATGAACTCCGGAACGCCGTTCTACACCATCGACCAGAACCCCATGGGCCCGCTGAACCTGAGCTGCCTCGCGCAGATGAACCGGAGCGCCACCTGCACCGTCACCTGGCTGGTGAACGCGACCGGCGCGCTGGGCACCACCTGGGAGTTCTTCGTCATCGCAAACTCCACGGACTACTTTACTTACATCCCGGACAACGAGTCCCCGCACCTCAACATCACCATCGCCGCCAGCGTGCCCCCTTCGGTGCAGGAGCCGGAGACCTGGAACAACCTCACGTTCACCCAGCAGGACGCTTTTGAGCGCAACGCAAGCGTGTTCGTCAACGTCACCGTCACCGACCCGGACGGCGACCTCACCAGCGTCAACCTCACCCTTGTCGACGCGAGCGGAGTGACTGTCCTGAACAACGTCAGCATGAAGCAGGGGATGGCTGTTGTCAATGGCTTCCTCTACAATCAGAGTTTCCTGGTGAATGAGACTGCTGTCTTCGGGTTGTGGAACATCACCGTGTTCGGCAGCGACAGCAGCGGGAATGTGCGTTCCCGGAGCTCGAACTTCACGGTCACGGACCTCACCGCACCGACAGCAGCCAGCATCTCCGCTTCGCCCGCGAGCATCTACCAGGGTCAGAGCATGGCATTCAACGTGACCTGGTATGACCTTGGGGGACTTGCGTCTTACATCTTTGCCACGAATCGCACCGGCTCCTGGGAAAACGCCTCTGGTGTCGCGTTCGGAGGCAACCTGAACTTCTCCGTGAACACCTCAACGTTCTTCGAAGAGGCAGGAACCGTTGTCGGATGGAGCTTTTATGCGAACGACACCTTCGGGAACACCAACAGCTCGACCATCCAGTCGTTCGTCGTGGGTGGAGTGCGATGGAACGTGACCACGTTCGACCTTGGCTCCCAGGTCATCAACGGCTCTGTTCCCAGCGGCAGCGCCGCGATTCTTGGTTTCCTGAACAACACCAACATCCAGGTGGCGTGCCTCCAGGGCGACTGCTCGGTGATACGGCACAATTTCACCAATGGGACGAGCGTGAACGGGACATCCGCGAGCGTCCTATTTAACTGCTCCACGGCGTCGGAGGGCAACTTCTCCGCGAATTTCAGCGTGGTGAGCAGCCAGGATGCCCTTCCGCACAACATCAGCGTGAGCTGCCGCGTCGGGTTCCTGCCGAACATCTCGCTGGTCTCCCCGGCGGACCAGTTCTGGACCTCGGACGGTGATGTCCTCTTCGTGTACAACGTCACCACTCCAGAGACCATGGAGTCCTGCTCCCTGCTCCTCAACGATGCGGTAAACCAGAGCAATTCGAGCATTACGACCAACACCAATCTCAACTTCAGTCTTTTCAACATGGGAGAGGGCGTGTACAACTGGTCGGTGAACTGCACCACCATCACCGGGCTGGCGAGCGTCTCCGACCTGCGGACGCTGTACATCGACCAGACTCCTCCGCTGGTCAACATCTCCCATCCCCTTGGCAATACCACTATCAATGTGAGCGATGTCCGCTTCAACTGGACGGCGTACGACAACATGGACCCCTCGCTCACCTGCGACCTCACCCTCAACGGCACGGTCAACGCCACCCTGGAGTCCCCGAACGGCAGCATCATCAACTACACCGCATCGGGCCTGGACGACGGCTTCTTCACCTGGAGCGTGGCCTGCGTGGACAATGCCAGTCTCTCCGACGCCAGCGAGACCAGGAATTTCACCCTCCGTGTCCCTCCGCGGATTGCCTCGGTCGCTCCTGCCAACCGGACGGTGAGCACCAGCACTGCGCAGAATTTCAGCTATATCCCCTATGACAATTCAGGTTTCGTCGCGAACTGCACCATAATCCTCAACGGACTGAACAACCAGACCAACTCATCCGTGACCGCGGGGGTCCAGAACAACTTCACCGTCGCTGGCCTGGGAGACGGAAACTACAGCTGGGCGGTGAACTGCAGCGACCCCTCGGGGAACCACGCCCTCAACGAGACGAGGCTGCTCACCATCGACACCACCGCGCCGACCGTCGCCCTCAACTATCCGCCTGAGGCGGCAGGGCTCGCCACCAGCAATATCAGCTTCAACTTTACCGCGACAGACCTGCTCAGCGCGAATCTCACCTGCAATCTCACTATCAACAACGCCCTCAACCAGAGCTTCATCAGCGCGCTGAGCGGAGCGTACACCTATGTCAATGTCAGCGGTTTCATCACCGGCGCGTACAACTGGAGCGTGACCTGCTGGGACTGGGTGTACAATACGAACAGCAGCGAGACCAGGAACTTCACCGTGGGCGCGCCGGACCTGAACATCACCGCGGACAGGATATGGTTCAATGACACCAACCCGGACTACGACCGGAACATCACCATCTATGCCAACATCTCGAACGACGGGGTCATCCCGGCCACAAGCGTTCTGGTGAGGTTCTACGACGGCGACCCCAGTGCGGGCGGGACACAGATCAACGGCGATGTGGTCGTCTCCTCGATACCAAACGCCACCATCGCGACGGTGAATGTCACCTGGCCCATACCCCTCGGATATCACCAGGTATTCGTCAGCGTCGACCCCGAGAGCGATATCGTGGAGGCTTCGGAGACCAACAACATCGCGAATGTCTCCATCACCACGCTGTACGCCAACGTCACCTCGCCGGCAAACGGGACTCTCACTCCGAACGCGACGACGCAGCTCAACTTCACCGCAGCTGATTTCCTCAACTCAACCCTCAACTGGAGCGTCTTCGTGGATGGCGTCATGACTGGAGACAACGGCACGCTCTTGGATGAGAACTGGACCCTGCTGAACCTCACGTTCGCGGAGGGGGTCCACTTTGTGCAGGTCCAGGCACGCGACCCCTCCGACAGGTACAAGAACTCCACTCGATGGTACATCTCCGTCGACCTGAGTGCGCCGAATGTCACCATTGTTACCGCCAACCGGACGTGGTTCAACACGGCGACTCCGCTCATCTTCTTCAACATCAGCGATACCGTTGACCAGAACATCAATTTCAGCTTCTTCGTCAACGGGAGCATCGACACCAACGGCACCGCGCCGAACGACGTCATCACCAATGCATCCCTCCAGGAGCACGTGAACGGGACGTGGCTCCTCTTCATCCGCGCGCGTGACGACGTGGGACGCGAGACGAACAGCTCTCCCATCGTCATCTACATCGATACCGAGCAGCCCGGGGTGACGCTGAACGACCCCGCGAACGAGACGCAGTTTAACGAGTCCACGGTGATGTTCAACTGGACGGCCACCGATAACCTTGCTCCGACTCTCACGTGCAACCTGACCATCAGCAACCATTCCCCCCAGACCAACTTTACCGTTACCAGTGGAGTGCCGTTCAATGTGAGCGTGAGCGGCCTGTCGAACGGGGTGCACTACTGGAATGTGACGTGCTGGGACCTCGCGGGCAATGCGAACACCAGCGAGACCCGCTGGTTCAACGTCACCGCGCCGGACCTCATGGTCAACGCAGGCAATATCACGCTCAATTCGAGCGCAATCCGGGAGAATGACAACGTGACCATCAACGCCACCATCTTCAACATCGATACGGGCACCGCGACGAATATCCTCGTGCAGTTCTGGGACGGCATCCCCGGCGTTGGCAGTCAGATGAACGGGAACATCACGATTCCCTCGCTGGCCTTCGGCCAGAACGTGACGGTGAACGTCTCGCATCGCTTCCGGATAGGCACCACCCAGGTCTACGTCATCGTGGACCCCTCCGACGCCATCCTGGAGAGCAATGAGGGGAACAACAACGCCAGCAGGAACATCACCGTCTCGGCGTTCCACACCGTGGTGGGCAATTCCAGCGGCCAGCTCATCATCAACGACCTGGAGAACCGCTCGCTCTTCGCCTGGAGCCTTGCGAACATCAGCGGGAGCAACATCTTCGCGGTGTCGCCGAACTGGACATCGCGCTCAACATGTCGCTGCTCAACGATTCCATCAACCTCACCTGGACCGCAGGCAATCAGCCTGTGCAGACCATCAACATCACCGTCTACGGTCGTGTCATCCCCTTCGTGCCGGTCATCAACAGCACTAACACCTCGGATTTCCAGACAGGCATCCTCTGGGACTCATCCGACCCCGGGCCAGGGCAGTACAACGGCAGCCAGGATGTCATCTTCATCACGGTCGCCACGAGCCAGAAGACGGGGCTGTACGGCATCTATGACTATGAGCTGTACGTCCCCGCCCGGCTGAGAGAGTACATGGTGCCGAACTCGGTGAACAGCGTCACTTTCTACACGGAGCTGAAATAGATGCGCCCAGCCTGCCTGCTCATCGCGGTCGCTGTATGGGCCATTACGCTCCAGCTGGCCTCGGCCCAGGAACTGCCATACATCTCGCTGGACCGGCTCTCGTACTATCCTGGGGAGATGGCCCACATCTCCGCCAGGGGAGACGCGGTGGAGATCGTCACTCCAAGCGGAAGGTACCGCCTGGCGGGGAGCACCGGCCAGGACATTCCATTCTTCCCTTCATCACAGGGAGGCTATAGGGCGCGGCTTCTTGACTCCTCCGGCGCGCTGAGGGATGAGTGGAACTTCTCCGTGATCTCTCCTAACATGACCAGGGTGGAGGTCCGCGATGGCGCCGGAAGGCCTATGAGGATGCTTGCGCAGCGCGTCCAGCGCGGGGGCGAGGAATGGCAGGTCCTGCGTCCGGAGAACGCATCCTTCCTGCGTGCGCTTGAAGTGGTGCTTCCTCCCGGAGCCAGGAGCGAGGACATCACGTTCTCCCAGACTGCTGGTCCTGCGCCGCCGCCCGGGCTGCGCTGGGAGCGCGTCTATCGTCTCGGAAAGACAAATCCCGCGTCCAGGGCAGTGCTCAGCCTGGAGGCTGCCGGGAGCCGGCTGTACCGCTGTCCGGCCGATGCGGACGGCTGCTCCGGCCCCTGGCAGCGAATGATGGACATGGAGCCAGGCGCCACCTATAATCTCAGCGCGGAGAGCCAGTCCTATCTCTATGCCGAGGCTGGCCTCACCACGGTGAACACCGAGAAGCCGATGTACCATCCCGGAGAGACTGCGCGCATCTGGCTGGCGGTGCTGGACTCCGGAGGTTTTCCTGTGAGCGGGGCGCAGGTTAACCTCCGCATCACGGACCCGCTCAACGCGACTTACCTCCGGTCCACTCGCACCGGAGACATCCGCGAGATTCGCTCTGGGGTCTATGAGACTGGCTTTGCGAGCAGCGTGGAGGGCAGGCACGACCTCTTTGCGGTCGCCACCACCCCGGAGGGGGAGAGCAGGATAGTTTCATCGTACGAGGTGCGCCGATACTACGAGTTTGACATCCTCAGAGAGGCGCCGATGATCATCGACCCCTGGAGCGGACCATTCTCCGGCACCGTGCGGATAGAGCCTTACGTTTCCGCACGGAGCATGGAAGTGACGGAGCGAATCCCCCTGCCGCTGCGGGTGCTCAATGCCGGAGGAGGCTCGCTGTCCTCGGACGGAAGCGCGTGGCTCCTGCGCTGGACCGGAGTCGCTCCCGGGCAGACGCTTTCTTACGCGCTCGAGGCGCCGAAGCGGAGCCCCGTGATGTATGGTCTCGGTCCCATTCTTGTTCGAACCCCCTCGATGAATTTCACCGAGGCGCGCATCTGGCTCATTGCCGCGGACCCGCCGCCGGAACCTCATGGAGTGTCCGGATTCGTGTTCAGGAGCGACGGGAGTGCTGTTCCCGCGGGCATCGCGGTGACGGTGAACGACACGAACAGCTCGGACTTTGTGAATACCACCACTGGTGGACCATTCTCCAACCGCTACTCGGTGACTCTCAACGGGAGCGATAACGACACCCTCGTGGTGCGGGCCTTCAACGCGACCCACTGGGGGAGGACCGGCGCGCTGCTCTTCGGCGACACCGAGAACGCGAACGTCACGCTCAACCGGACAAGGCCTGGCGAGCCGAACGTGACGCTCCTGTCCCCGGTGGACGGCCAGGTATTCGCCCTGGGCGACAATGTCTCCGTCCTGGTCAACGTCACGGTTGTGGGGGAGAGCGACGCCGTCGGCTGCAATGCCACGGTGAGCTTCAGCACTCCGGGCGTCATCGTTCTCAGCAACGCGACCCAGCTGCTGGGGAATCTCGTCCCTGGAAGCGCCACCCTTGTCAACTGGACAGGTCTCGCGAACGCCACCGGAACTACCGATGTCACGGTCACGGTGCTGTGCGACGCCAACCAGAGCGGGTTTGACACCGCGGATAGCGACACCGCAGAGGACGTCCAAGTGCAGGATACCCTCCCTCCGACGCCGCACGGCATCGCGGGCTGGATCTTCCGGCAGGACAATGTGACGCAGGTCCCGCTCGGCACCGCGTACAGCATCAACGACACCGCCAGCGTCTTCTTCCTGCAGAACGTGACAAGAATCCCCTTCCCCGGCTCTTCTGGCAGGTACTCCGAGACCATCCAGGGCGTTGACGGGGATGCGGTGGCTGTCCGCGCCTGGAACGCCACGCACTTCGGCCGGACCAGCGTGCTGCTGGCCGGCGACATGGATGGCATCAACGTCACCCTGAACCGCACCCGTCCCGGCGAGCCGAATGTCACACTGCTCTCTCCGATTGCTGACGAGATATTTGCGCTCAACGACAATGTCTCCATCCGAGCGAATGTCACGGTCGCAGGGGAGAGTGATGCCGTCGGCTGCAATGCCACGGTGAGCTTCGGCACTCCGGGTGTCATCGCTCTCAGCCAGAACGCGACCCAGCTGCTCGGCAATCTCGCCCCGGGCAGCGCCACCCTTGTCAACTGGACAGGTCTCGCGAACGCCACGGGCACCACGAACGTCACGGTCACCGTGCTGTGCGACGCCAACCAGAGCGGGTTTGACACCGCGGACAGCGACACCGTGGACGTTGAAGTGCAGGACAGTCTTCCTCCGACGCCGCATGGCATCGCGGGCTGGATCTTCCGGCAGGACAACGTGACGCAGGCTCCGCTCGGCACTGCGTACAGCATCAACGACACCGCCAGCGGCTTCCTCCTGCGCAACCAGACCCGGGTGCCTTTCCCCGGGTTCAGCGGGAGATACTCGGAGACGATGCAGGGCAGTGACGGGGACCTGGTCACTGTCACTGCGTGGAACAGCACCCACTTTGGCCAGACGAATGTCACCCTTGCCGGTGACATGGAGGGCGTGAACGTGACCCTGGACAGCCAGCGGCCGAGCGAACTCAACGTGAGCTTCATCATCCCGCAGAGCAATACTTTCTTTTCCGCCTATGTGTGGTTCAACAACGTCAGCGTGAACGTGAGCAACATCGGCGGCAGCGAGGGGGTGAACTGCTCGGTCACCCTGAACATCAGCAACACCAGCGTGGTGAACTTCTCATCGGGGGAGGCCGCGACGCACGGGCTGGGCAATATCTCTGTCGGCCAGTGGAATACAACCCTGTGGACCGTCGTCGCGTCGACGAACGGCACCCTCAACTTCACCGCGAATGCGAGCTGCGACTCCGATGCACAGAATTTCGAGGGAGAGAACGTGGAGACAGCGCGCAACGTCACGGTGCAGCGCATGCCGGACCTCGCCCTCAACGGAAGCAACATCACCTTCAGCGACAGCGCCCCCCAGGAGAATGTGAGCATCGTCATCAGCGCGAACATCGAGAACCGGGGGAATGCGAACGCCACGAATGTCACGGTGCGCTTCTACGTGGATAACCTGACCACGCAGCTCAACGGGAATCTCACGGTGAACGTCTCCGCCTTCTCCAATGAGACGGTGAGCGTCAACTGGACCACGGTGACCGGAACGCACACCATCTACGTCCTCGTGGACCCGCTCAATACGGTTACGGAGGCCAATGAGACCAACAACAACGCCAGCAGGAACATCACCATCAGCGCATGGCAGATTTACTACGGCCCGCTCGACGGCTCCATCGTGCTTGACGACCTGCTCAACAGCACCACCCTGACCTGGAACAGCTCCCGGCGGGGGAACATCTATGTGACAGAGACTGGCTCGACGGTCTCGTTCACCGCATTGGCGCCTCTCGGCCGCAATGCCACCCAGGGAATCCGCTTCGAGGATTTTGCGGAGCTTGACGCGGCGCTCAACATGAGCGCGTTCAATGACTCCGTGAACCGGACATTCACCGACGGCGGCCAGCCCCGTTTCCTGAGGAGCTTCCTTGTCTACGGAAGCAACCTGAGCAATGTCTCCGCGGTGAACACCACGAACACCTCCAGCTTCCAGACCGGCATCCTTTGGGACACCTCGGACGACGGCAACCAGACGTTTGATGCGGGCGACCGGGAGGACCTGGTGTTCGTTACCGAGATTAATCCGGGAGCCGTTGGGCAATACGGGACCTATGACTACGAGATACGCGTCCCCGCGGCGCTCCGCCAGTACAAGTATTCCTTCGGCACCCTGTCCTTCTATGTGGAGCTGAGATAGATGCGCGCTGCCTTCCTTATTGGGCTTATGCTGCTGCCCTCGGTCTGGGCCGCGGGCCTCGGGATGAGCCCCGGCAGAGTGGAATTCACCAATCTCTATGTGGACGGCTTCGCTGCGGAGGACGCCCTCGTGAGCGCCACGCAGCCGGATGGCCTTCTGGTCCGTGCTTCGGTGGAGCCCGCGTCCCTCGGGGCGTGGCTCACCGTTGAACCCGCTGCGTTCACGGTCCGGGGAGGGCAGCCGCAGAGACTGCGCATCACCGCAGAGCCCGGAGGTGTGGCCCCCGGAGTGCATGAGGGCACCCTTCTCCTGCGCTCGGAGCTCAGCGCGCCTATCCCCGCGGGGGATGCGCGAAGCACGGTGCTTCCCGCGCTCGCCGTTCCGGTCCGCATCGAGGTGGTCGGCGAGGCGCTCGTGGCATGCGACGTCGGAGTGAAGGTCCTGCCGGTGGCTGAGGATGGCCTGCTTGCCGTCATCGTCCGTCTGCGGAACGCAGGGAATGTCCGCCTCTCACCGGGGATGGAAGTCCTCCTGGGTGAGGGGGACAACATCCTCCAGGATGCTTCCTTTGTGATGAGCGCGCTTCCCGGCGAGACCATCGAGGAGAAGCGTTTCATAGAACACCGACTTGGGCAGGGGTCGCGCTGGGCCCTCGTCAGCGCCCAGGAGTGCGGCGAGCCCGTGCTCGTCCCCTTCGAGGTCACCGGGCCTCGCAGGGCCATCCTCCAGCTTGAAGGGGTCTCTGCCGGCCAGGGCTGGGCGGGAGAGTACGTTCCTGTCACCGCCGTCATCACGAATACGCACGAGGCGGTGGTGGAGAGCACCCTCATCGTGGAACTTGCCATGCCGGACGGGGGGGTGCAACGCCTCTCGGAGACGATTCGGCTGGAGCCCGGGGAGCGGCAGAACCTTACCCTGTACTTCGCGCTGCAGGCCGGCTCCTATCCCGCGAAGGCCTATCTCACGCGGGAGGAGCTGCAGGCTGCGGGCGAGGTGACCGAGCTGCTCGTCGTGGTGCGACGCGAGCCGCCGGTCCGGGTGTACCTCGTCCTGGTCGTGCTGCTCGCCTTGGCGGTGCTGCTGCTCCGCGCCATCCGCCGCCGCTAGCCCGAGCAGCTGCCCTCGAGCGGGGTGCCGCTTCCGGAGAAGGAGTAGTTCGCCCCGGTATCGTCGTCCGTGTAGTTGACACGCACGGTGTACGAGTACGAGTCGCCGCTGCTCCCGCAGTCCTTGTGGCTCGCGATGCCGGAGCCCGAGAACGTCACCGATTCGCCGGATGAGAGCGTGGTGTCGCTGGTGACCGCCGAGGTGCCCTCGATGGTGATGTCCCGGATGGTGATACCGCCGCGGAGGTTGTTCCGGACCTTGAGGACGTTCGCCGCTCCTGCCGCGTCGAAAGAATACGCCGTGAGCGCGATGTCCGCGCTGCCCCAGTAGAGCTCGCTGGTCCGCCGTCGCGAGGAGGAGCCGATGCTCGGGATGCCCCCGAGGACACCGACGACGATGAGCGCAAGGATGATGACCACCGCGAGGATGATGAGGTACTCCGTCGACGCCTGGGCGCGGGCCATGAGAATTCACTGGGGCAAGGCTATTTAATCCTTTCTCTACTGGGCGCAATTGCCAGTCAGTTGGTTCCCGTCCCCGTCCTGAATCTGCTCGCCGCCCGTGGCGGGAACCGAATACTCCATGTACACATCGAATGCGTACGCATTCCCCGCAACCGGGCACGTCACTCCAGCGAACATGTTCGAAGAATCGATGACGTACGTCTCTCCGGGATTCAGCACGACCGGCCCTGAGAAGAATGTGGTGCCGCCTATCTGGACGACATCGAGATTGACCGGATTCGGGAGGTTGCTCCGCAGCTTTGCATACGCGCTGGACGTGTCCTCACCAAAGGAATACTCCACTATGGCGATGTCCGCCTGCTGCCAATAGGCAGCGCCCGCTCTCTGCCGCGAACTGCTGCCCATCTGCGGAAAGCCGCCAAGGACCCCCACCACGATGAGCGCGAGGATGATCACCACCGCTAGGATGATGAGATACTCCGCAGAGGCCTGGGCGCGTCGCATAGAGGATTCCTTCCTCACCAGGCTTTTATACTTTGTGACGGCAGGGAGGTACAGAAATACTCGGGCACATCGTCGGCCGCGCGGGGAGGAATCATCGGCATGCCGACGAGACCCTGCGGATGTCTTATGGCATTACGGCCGAAGAGCCTTGAGTTGTTCTATGAAGCCGACGGCAGTAGAATACTTATTTTGTAAGATAAAAAGCCTGTCCTGTAGGATTTTGAGGTGGGTATATACCGGCCATGTAGGCCACGTTAATCCGCTACGGAACCCCAAACGTCACCTCCGGCGAGCTCCTTTACCTGATTATGTGCGATATATCCTGCCAGCCAGCAATATTTAAATAGCTGCGTCACCGCGGCTTGTCGTGGTCTTGCCGGGGAGGCAACTGACCGTAAGCGAGAGCGGAATGGACTGGCCCTGTAAGAGGAGGTGACTCTGCCTGTCTGAGAGCAGACGGCGGAAGGATGCTGATGACCGAGCTGGAGCCCTCCTCCAGGCTCTCGGGCAGGTCCTGCAGCGCTACGCTGCGGAACACGGACTCGACCCCGAGGAGGTCATGTCCCAGCTTCGGATGACTGCTGAGCCCGAGCTGGGCATCCCCGTCCGCCTGCTTGCGGCGCGGGAGCTGGGCGTTCTTGAGCTGCTCGTGAAATTCCTCCACGAGGAGCGAGGCATGCGGCTCGCGGACATCGCGCGGCTGCTCAGCAGGGACGCCCGGACCATCTGGAGCGCGTACTCAGCGGCACAGCGCAAGGCCTCCGGTCCTCTGCTTCTGAAGGACGGCGCTCTCACCGTGCCTGCGGCCGTATTCGGCGACCGCAGATTCGGCCCGCTCGAAGCGGTCTGTGCCCATCTCAAGAGCACGGGCCGCAGCTACGCGGAGATAGGAAGGATGCTCAACCGCGACAGCCGTACCATCTGGACCGTATGCAAGAGGGCCGAGCGCAAAGGGGGGAGCGCATGAGGAGTCTCCGCGCGGTCTCTCTGGTGGTGCTGGTTGCGCTTCTCGCTGGCATCATCACCGCCCAGACCCCCCTGTTCTCCGTCCTCTCGGACAAGGCCAGCTATCTCCTCGGCGAGCCGGTCTCCATCACCGTCGGCGCAACCGCTCCTGCGGACCTGCGCGTGGTGTTCGGGAACCAGAGCTACTCCTACGCCGGTGTCGCGAACGGCAGCGTGCCGTTCACTCCTCTGGAAGCCGGAACGTACGTCGTGGAGATGCTCAGCAACGGGAGCGTGGTCGCCCAGACCAGCTTTGTGGTGGTCTCCGAGGAGACGCCTTCTCCGGAGCAGCAGCCCATCCAGCTTGCGGTGCAGACCGACAAGGCGGTGTACACCCTTGGAGAGATTGTGCATATCACCGTCTCTCCGGCGGCAGGCGCGCTCGCAGTGCTCTTCAGCCAGCAGCGGTACGACTATCCAGGCGCCGCGGATGCCGTGGACTTCACCCCGAGCGAGGCAGGGCTGCATACCATCGAGGCGACGCTCGGGAGCGAGACCGCCTCGGCCAATTTCACGGTCCTCGATGCGTATCCCGAGGAGGACCCCACACTCGTGGGAGAAGACGACCGGGTGTTCGCCCCCTGGCTCAGTATGCAGGAACGCAGTGGTCTCGAGGACGGGCTCGAGGTAATCCTCCAGTTCCCCATCAAGGGCCGCGGGCAGGCAGCGGTCCGTGCGGCCGGCGCTGCGGTCGGCGAGATGGACACCTCGGCGGGAAAGCTGCGGGCGAGTGTGCGGCACTTCACCGGCGCGTTCGAGCTGCCAGCCGAACTGGAGGAGCTGCGTCCCGGAGAGGTGGTGGTGCGCGCCTCGCCCGGCCGGACGATGAAGCCAGGCCTCTACAGAGTGGAGGTTGAGCTTGAGCAGGACGGAGTGTGGTACTACCAGGAGCGGCTCTTCCCGTATGGCCTCATCTCCCTGAACACCAGGAGAAGCATCTACCGGCCGGGTGAGACTGCCGAGTTCGAGATAGTGGTGCTGGACGCCGACGGCCATCCTGTCTCGGGAGCGGACATCAGCCTGCAGGTCACGGACCCGGCAGGCGGGACCACTATCCTGACCACGGGAGAGATTACCGAGAGCACTGATGCCGGCGTCTATCTCGCGGGCTACCAGACTGCAATAGAGGGCAACCACTCCCTTACGGTGAACACCGTCCTCAACGGGGAATCGTTGCAGTTCTCCACGTATTTCATGGTCCTCTCTGACTATGCCTTTGACATCGTGCGCGCCACGAAGAGCAAGATAGACCCCACGCAGCAGGAATGGTTCTCCGTGCGGATTGACGTCACACCCTCCGCTGGCCCTCTGGTCCTCAGCGAGTCCGTCCCATCCGTCTTCAGAGTGCAGAGCGATGCGGCGGTCAGCACCCTGCTGGACACGACCACCATGACCTGGACCCTGCCGGAGGAGGGCAGCTCCGTGGAATACCAGTATGCGGTCCCGAAGGAGTGGCCGAGGCTGTACCAGCTCGGGCCCGCCCGCATCGACTGGGCCAACGGCACCTTCGACGAGGCGCGTCCGTGGTACGTCGCGGTGGACCCGGTGTTCAGGAACTACACCGCGTTCTTCGTGTACTACAATGCCACCGGAAACGCATCTGGAAGTGACACTCCCAAGTACCGCAGATGGAACCAGTCGTGGAATCCGCAGCAGGACACCCAAGACATAGGGGCGCGCGCACGCTGGGTGCTCGCCAAGTCGAATCCTTTCATGCACGAGTTTGTCATGGTCACGCAGGACAATAGCAGTCAGATTGTGGCCCAGGTGTGGAACAGCACTCACTGGAGCAATTTGACGGTGCTCGCAACATCGGTCGCCGACGCAACCGCCAGAGGCTTCGACATCGCATACATGAACGCATCCGGCCGTGCGATGGTGGTATGGGGGAATGGCACCGCACGGGAGAGCTACCGGATATGGAACGGCACCCACTGGGGGGGTGTCGGGACCCTTCCGGCCGACGACTGCGCGGGGAACACGGTATGGGTGCAGATAGAGGCAAATCCGAGGTCTGACGAGATAGTGGCGGTTGTCTTCGACAGTGCCGAGGCGCACTGCGCTCAGGTATGGGATGGCTCCTCCTGGGTGAATTACACTACCCTGGAGGCCAGCACTGCCGGAGACACCAGTGGCCCGGCTCAGGCCATCGGCTTCGAGAGCCTTTCCG
Organism: Candidatus Woesearchaeota archaeon; assembly: GCA_018302335.1. Taxonomy (GTDB): domain Archaea; phylum Nanobdellota; class Nanobdellia; order Woesearchaeales; family JAGVZT01; genus JAGVZT01. The sequence continues at coordinate 14,860 of JAGVZT010000050.1, forward strand.
GTGACGCTGTGGTCGCCTACGAGGGGACAACTGTTGGTATCTTCAGGGCGCGTCAGTGGAACGGAACGCACTGGGGGACTGAGGACCTGACTGCAGACCTTGGCGGCCAGAACGACTGGATTCAGGCCGCGTCTGACGCCAGTTCCGATGTGGTCATGTTTGTGTCGTACAACGATGCGGCGACTGCGGACATCGAGACCAACCGTTGGAACGGGACGCACCTCGACAACAATGTCCAACTGAGTGGTGGCGTGGAAGACGACTGTCTTGACTGCTACCACGCGGAAGTGGTGCCCTTCAACAGTACAGGCTTCATGGCGATATATATTGCGGATGCGGCAGATCAGCCCACGTATCAGCAGTGCGTCTCTGACGTGGCGTGCGCGGCAGGCACATGGGGGGCAGCGGCGCAGGTCAGCGCTTCCACGTGTGGAGAGGCGGCTGACGCGACATGGACGACGGCGGTGAGGGACCCGCTCAATCCTGGAGACGCCTTGCTTGCGTTCTCCACCACCACCGGAAGATTCAAGTGCGTCATCCCCTTCCAGGGCAACGCCTGGGGTACCATGAGCGCACCTCTTGGACAACAGACCGACATGCTTGGCACCCTTGACTTCTACCTGGTGATGGACCGCTTCAACAACACTCCGCCGGTGGTGGACCGGCCGGGAACGTGGGACAATATCTCATTCACCACGAAGACCGTGTTCCAGCGCAACGAGTCGGTATTCGTCAACGTCAGCGTCCGGGACAGCAGGCAGCAGCAGCTCGACGCGGCAGTGGTCACGGTGTGGAACTCCACCGGGCACATCGTCATCAACAACGCGAGCATGCGTCGCGACGGGGAGATTACCGACGGCTTCAACTACAACTATTCCTTCCTCCTCTCGGTTGCGGCAGACTTCGGGGTCTGGAACATCACCGTCTGGGCCACGGACATCTACGGCGATGCCTCCTCGAACTGGTCCAACATCACCGTCACGGACATCACCCCGCCGCTGGCGTTCGTGTACGGCCACAACAGCACAGGTATCTATCAGGGTACTTCCGTGCTGTTCAACGCGACGTGGTTCGACATCGGCGAGCTTTCTCACTATGTATTCGCCATCAATCGGACAGGAGACTGGGCGAACACCTCCGCGGTCATCTTCACGGGCATCCAGAATTTATCCACGAATGTCTCCATCATCAGCGAAGAGGCCGGGACGCTCATCGCCTGGCAGTTCTATGCGAACGACACCTCGGGCAACACGAACAGCAGCCCGCTCCAGACCTTCGTGGTGGGCGGCGTGGTGTGGAACCAGACATCGCTCATCCTGAGCGCGGAGCAGTTCACCGCCCAGCCCGAGGCGAACGTCCTCGTCACCGGCCACCTGAACAACTCCAACGTGACGGTGGCGTGCTACCAGGGAGACTGCGCGACCATCCGGGCGAACTACACCCACAGCCAGGACCTCAACGGGACGAGCATGCAGGTGCGCTTCAACTGCTCCACGGGAAGCTCCGGGACGTTCTCCGCGAACTTCTCGGTCAACTCGACGCAGGACCGGTATGCGCAGAACCTCTCGGTGAACTGCACCATCACAGAGGATGTCTTCCCGAACTGGTCCGCTGCGTACGAAAACCAGAGCGTGTACCAGTTCGACAGCGTGCAGTTCAACGCCACGTGGCAGGACGACAATGCCTTGAGCCACTACCGCTTCGCCATCAACGCGAGCGGGGAGTGGCTCAACACCTCCTGGTTCTCGTTCCCGGGCACCAGGAACTTCTCGCTGAACGTCTCGCGCATCAGCCTGGAGCCGGGCTCACGCGTCGCGTGGCGGTTCTTCGCCAACGATTCCATAAACCAGCTCAACCAGACCGCAAACCAGACATTCCTGGTGGGCGGAGCGGTGTGGAACCAGACCCTGCTGGACCTCAACGTCACGGAGCAGTTCACCGCGGAGCCTGAGTTGAACGTCAGGCTGACCGGCCACAACAATAACTCCAATGTCCGCGTGGCGTGCTTCCAGGGAGACTGCTCGGTCATCCGGAACAATTTCACCGCGCTGGACCTCAATGACACCTCGGTGCAGGTGCGCTTCAACTGCAGCACGCTGACCTTCGGGACCTTCTCCGCGAACTTCAGCGTGAACAGCACCCAGGACCGCTATAGCCACAACCTCTCCGTGAACTGCACCATCACGGAGGATGTGTTCCCGAACTGGTCCGCTGCGTACGAAAACCAGAGCGTGTACCAGTTCGACAGCGTGCAGTTCAACGCCACGTGGCAGGACGACAACAACCTGAGCATGTACCGGTTCAGCATCAATACCACTGGGGAATGGCTGAACACCTCCTGGACTGCCTTTGCGGGCACGCGGAACTTCTCGCTGAACCTCTCTCGCATCAGCCTGGAGCCCGGTTCCCTGGTGTCCTGGCGCTTCGCCGCGAACGACTCCGCGAACCAGGTGAACCAGACGGGCAATTCCACCTTCCTCGTGGGCGGCGTGGTGTGGAACCAGACCTCGCTCACCTTTGGCACGGTGGACCAGTTCACCCAGGACCCGGAGCGGGATGTCCGCCTCACGGGCTACCTGAACAACAGCAATGTCCGCGTGGCGTGCTTCCAGGGGGACTGCTCGGTCATCCGGAACAACTTCACCGCGCTCGACCTCAACGGCACCTCGGTGCAGGTGCGCTTCAACTGCTCCACTGCGAGCGCAGGGACCTTCGCCGCGAACTTCTCGGTGAACAGCACCCAGGACCGGTATGCGCAGAACCTCTCGGTGAACTGCACCGTCAATGGTGTCCCCCGCGTCGCCACTCCGGGAACCTGGGACAACCTCACCTTCCTGCAGCGCACGAGCTTCGAGAGGAACACCAGCCTCTTCGTGAACGTTTCGGTGACGGACCCAGACGGCGGCGCGGACCTCCGGAACGTCACCATCACCCTGCTCAACTCCACCGGGCATACGGTCATCGACAACGCGAGCATGCGCCAGGACGGGAGCATCGCGGGCGGTTTCAACTACAATTTTTCCAGCCTCATCTCGCCGACCGCGGACTTCGGGACCTGGACTCTCTACGTCTTCGCCAACGACTCCCTGAGCGTGAGGCACTCGAACACCACAACCTTCACGGTCACCGACACCGTGCCGCCGGACTTTGCCCTCAATCAGACAATCGGCTCGTTGCGCAGATACGTGAACTTCACGGCGAACATCACGGTGCATGACATCGGAGGACTCTCCTTTATCTGGGTGGAGAGCAACCACACTGGTCCGTTCGCGAACTACAGCTTCCTCTCCGTGGGAGGAGTGACGGACTACGTGTATAATTCCTCTTTCAATGTGACCGCGAACCGGACAGAGCGGATATGCTGGGGAGCCTGGTCCAATGACACCACGGGGAACCTCAACAGGAGCGCGTACACCTGCTTCGTCATCGAGAATACTCTTCCGGTGCACACGGCACCAGTCCTCTCCCCCTCGCCAGCCCTGGGCACGGACACCCTGACCTGCGCCAACCAGAGCTCCTTTGACGTCGATGGGGACAACATCACGAGCGCCTACGTCTGGTACCTCGACAACCGCACGGACGCGCTCTTCTGGGCGGACTACGAGCGGAACCTCACCGACATCTTCGGCTCCGCCCCCGTGGCTTCGGCGGGCACCTCCTTCAAGCGGGGCAGGGTTGGCAGCGCGGTCTCCGTGAATGACACGGACTACATGAATTACACCACGGACGGCAATTTCAATCGGAGCCAGGGCGGCATCGAGTTCTGGGTGAACACGAGCTGGGACCCTGGCATCGCCGGAAGCAACCACTTCTTCTTCGACACGGGCAACCAGAGCGAGAACGAATTTGAACTGTACTATGATTTTGCCACCGCTGAGCTCATCTTCCGGGTGTACAACAGCAGCGGCGGCTCCGCCTCAAGGGTGCAGGGCATCAGCGCCTGGAACGCCAATGAGTGGCATCACGTCGCGGCAGCGTGGGATGCTGACGCACCGGTATCCGGGAGCAACCGCATCGAGCTCTACATCGACGGCTCCAGCGCCGCCTCTGCGACCGGCGATGGCGACCCCACGGCGAACTTGAGCCTGAGCGCAACCGGCCCGCTCTTCTACGTGGGCAGCACCCTGTTCGCCGGCACTCAGGCGGATGCCCTCATCGACCAGTTCATCATCTCTGACAATCCGCAGCCTGTCGGCGCACTCATCCTGCACAACGCCTCGCGATATGACCAGCTCTCCCCCAATCTCACCACGAGGGGAGACAGCTGGCACTGCGGGGTGCAGCCGAACGACGGGGAGGCCGAAGGCGACGGGGATTGGCTCAACTCCTCCCTCGCGAGCATCCTCGGCAACTCGCCCACCCACACGACCCCCATCATCGTCCCGGACCCGGCGCGCACCAACGACACCCTGACCTGCCTCAACCAGAGCACGGACGACCTGGACGACGATGCGGTGGCGAACTCCTTCCAGTGGTACGTGAACAACAGGTCCTTCACGCTGCTCCAGCTGGACTTCGAGAGCAACCTCTCGGGAATGCAGAACGAGTTGCCACTCTCCAGCGCGGGAATCGCGTTCCAGAGCGGCCGGACAGTGCTGGGCGCGAACTTCTCCCAGACCTCGAGCTATGCGAACTACTCCACCAGCGGGAACTTCAATCGCTCCCAGGGCACGATAGAATTCTGGCTCAACACCAGCTGGGACCCTGGCTCAGGCGGTGAGGGAGCCCACTGGTTCTTCGACACCGAGAACTCGACGAACAGGAACGAATTCGAGATATTCTACAGCGAAGCCAGCCAGCGGCTGACCTTCCGCTTATGGGACACCTCGGGGACCTTCGCCCTGCGCTATCAGGACATCTCCTCCTGGAACGCGGAGCAATGGCACCACGTCGCTGCGGTGTGGGACCAGGATGCTGACGTCTCGGGCACGAACAACTGTGGTGGACGCTGAGCACGAAGCGCTCTTCGTTGGCAATATCCAGGACCTTTCCGCCGGCGCCCAGGCGGTCATGGACCAATTCATAATCCACGACAGGGTCCTCAGCCCGGAGCAGATCATCGAGCGCAACGCCTCGCGCTACAACACCCTGGTGAGCAACGAGACGCTGAAGGGAGAGGTCTGGCACTGTATGGTCAGGCCGAGCGACGACCTGTTCCGCGGCGAGCCGCTCAACTCCTCCTTCCGCGTCATATCCAATTCGCTGCCCAGGAGCGACCGGCCCGCCTCGTGGAACAACCTCACCTTCCTGGCCCAGACGGTCTTCGAGCGGAATGACAGCGTCTTCGTCAACGTGAGCGTGTTCGACATCGACGGCAGCGCGGACCTGGCGAACGCCACCCTCACGGTGCGGAACACCACGGGGCATGTCATCCTGAACAACGCCTCCATGAAGCTGCAATCCGTCCTCCCGGGCGGGCTCCTGTTCAACCTATCCTTCCAGCTGTCTGCCAACGCCGATTTCGGGGAGTGGAACCTCACCATCCTCGCGAATGATACGGACAACGCCATCGCGTCCAACTTCACCAATTTCACGGTGGCGGACCAGACCCCGCCCGCCCCCGTCGTCATCGGCCACAATGCGACAGGAATTTACGAGGGGACCGCGGTTCTGTTCAATGTGACCTGGCTTGACCTGGGCGAGCTTTCTCACTATGTCTTTGCCATCAACAGGAGTGGGGACTGGCAGAATACCTCGGCTGTCGGCTTCGGAGGCATAGAGAACTACTCGACCAACATCTCATGGTTCTATGAGCAGCCAGGAACCCTCATCGCGTGGCGCTTCTACGCGAACGATACTTCCGGCAACGCCAACAGCTCGCCCGAGCGGAACTTTGTGGTGGGCGGAGTGGTGTGGAACCAGACCATGCTTGACCTGGGCAGCGCAGGCCAGTTCACCCCGGAGCCGGAGCGGGACGTGCGTATCACGGGCTACCTCAACAACACCAATGTTCGCGTGGCGTGCTACGAGGGTGACTGCGCAATCATCCGGCAGAACTTCACCAACGGCGATTCCCTGAACGGCACTTCGACCCTGGTGCGCTTCAACTGCTCCACGGCAAGCTCCGGGACCTTCGCCGCGAACTTCTCGGTGAACAGCACCCAGGATACGTTCGCGCACAACATCAGCGCCACATGCACCGTGGGCGCGGATACCTTCCCGAACTGGTCCGTTGCGTACGAGAACCAGAGTGTGTACCAGTTCGACAGCGTGCAGTTCAACGCCACGTGGCAGGACGACCGCAACCTGAGCCACTACCGCTTTGCCATCAACGCGAGTGGGGAGTGGCTCAACACCTCTTGGTTCTCGTTCCCGGGCACCAGGAACTTCTCGCTGAACGTCTCGCGCATCGTTCAGGAGCCGGGCACATCCATCACCTGGAGGTTCCTTGCAAACGATTCTGCCGGCCAGGTGAACCAGACCGCAAACTTCACCTTCCTCACGGGCGGAGTGGTGTGGAATCAGAGCACGCTAGACCTCGGCACGACGGAGCAGTTCACCACGGAGCCCGAGCGGAATGTCCGCATCACCGGCTACCTGAACAACACCAATGTCACGGTCGCGTGCTACCAGGGGGACTGTTCTGTGATAAGGATGAACTACACCCACAGCCAGGACCTCAACGACACGAGCATGCAGGTCCGCGTCAACTGCTCGGCAGTGACCTTCGGGACATTCTTCGCGAACTTCTCCGTGAACTCTACCCAGGACCGCTATAGCCACAATCTCTCGGTGAACTGCACCATCACGGAGGATACATTCCCGAACTGGACGGATGCCTACGAGAACCAGAGCGTGTACCAGTTCGACAGCGTGCAGTTCAACGCCACGTGGCAGGATGACAACGACCTGAGCCACTACCGCTTTGCCGTCAACGCGAGCGGGGAGTGGCTGAACACCTCCTGGTTCTCGTTTCCCGGCGTCAGGAACTTCTCGGTGAACGTCTCGCGCATCAGCCTGGAGCCAGGCTCTCGCGTCGCGTGGAGGTTCTTTGCCAACGATTCCGTGAACCAGCTCAACCAGACCGCGAACCAGACATTCCTGGTGGGTGGCGTGGTGTGGAACCAGACCATCCTGGACCTCGGCCAGGGCGTCGTAGGGCAGGACCAGCCCTCGCGGACCGCTCGCATCACGGGCTACCTGAACAACACCAATGTGCGCGTGGCGTGCTACCAGGGTGACTGTTCGACGCTGACGAGCAACTTTACCGCGATGGACCTGAATGATACCTCCGTGTCCGTGCGCTTCAACTGCTCCACCGTTGGCGCTGGGGCCTTCTCCGCGAATTTCTCGGTGAACAGCACCCAGGACCGCTACTCGCACAATATCAGCGTGAACTGCACGGTGGTGGATGACCTCTTCCCTGCATGGAGTAACCCACGCCAGAACGAGAGCGCGGTGTACCAGGGCGCGAATGTCGAGTTCAATGCCACCTGGAGCGACGACTTTGGGCTGAGCCGCTACATACTCAGCGTTAACCAGACCGGTGACTGGGTGAACAACTCGGCGCAGATATTCAATGTCCTGCTGAACCTCTCCAATGACACGGCTGCCATCAGCGTGGAGGCTGGTACCACGGTGCTGTGGCGCATCTACGCCAATGACAGCGTGGGCCAGTTCAATGCCACTTCCGCGCAGAGCTTCGTCGTAGGCGGAGCGCGATGGAACCAGACGTCGCTCACCCTGGCGACGGTGAACAAGAACGAGCCGCCATCCACTGGTGAGGCCCGCATCCATGGCTACCTGAACAACACGAACATCCGGATAGGCTGCGTGCAGGGGGACTGCTCCCTCATCCTGCCTAATGTCACGAGTATCACTTCTCTCAACAACACCAACGGCACGGTTCGGTTCAGCTGCTCCAGCAACCTGAGCGGCACCTTTTCCGCGAACTTCTCGGTGAACAGCACCCAGGACGCGTATCCGCACAACCTCTCGGTGACCTGCACGGTGAACAACCGTAATCCCTCTGCGGAGCGCCCGGGGGACCTGGAGCAACCTCACCTTGGCGGCGCAGACTGTTTTTGAGCGGAACACCAGCGTTTTCATCAATCTCACCGTCACTGACCCGGATAGCGAGGTTGACATCGCGAACGTCACCATCACCCTGATGAACTCCTCCGGCCATACCATCATCAACAACGCCTCCTTCGAACGTGGCGTCACGGTGACGAATGGCTATGTCTTCAACCTCTCCTTCCTCATCCCGGAAAACGCGGACTTCGGCCTCTGGAACATCTCGGTATTCGCGAACGACAGTGACGGGGCGCTGGCGTCGAACTACAGCAACATCACCATCGCGGACAACACCCCCCCGTCGCCGTACGTGTCCGGCCACAACAGTACGGGCATCTACCAGGGGACTTCCGTGCTGTTCAACGCCACCTGGTTCGATATAGGCGAGTTATCGCACTACGTCTTTGCCATCAACCGGACGGGGGACTGGACGAATACCTCCTCGGTCGTGTTCACCGGCGTCCAGAATTTCTCCACCAACGTCTCAGCCATTACGGAGGAGGCGGGGACCCTCATCGCCTGGCGCTTCTACGCCAACGACACCTCCGGCAATGTCAACAGCTCCCCGGAGCTGACATTCGTGGTGGGCGGAGTGGCGTGGAACCAGACCACCATCACTTTGCCTGCGGCGAACAAGAACGAGGGCCCCCAGAACAGCACTGTGCTCCTCACGGGCTACCTGAACAACACGAACATCCGCGTCGCGTGCTTCCAGGGAGACTGCGCCATCGTGCTGAGCAATTTCTCCGACGGCCTGTCCCTCAACGGAACCGCTAATCTGGTGATGTTCAACTGCTCTACTGGGCAGAGCGGGACTTTCTCGGCGAATTTCTCCGTCAACTCGACCCAGGACTTCTACCCCCACAATCTGTCGGTGAGCTGCACGGTGAGCAATCGCGCGCCTGTCGCCGAGACTCCGATGACCTGGGACAACATCACGTTTGACAACCAGACGGTCTTCGAGCGCAACGCGAGCGTGTTCGTGAATGTCTCGGTGACCGACGCTGACGGCTCTGCGGACCTGAGAAACGCCACCGTCACCGTGCTCAACAGCACCAATCATACCATCATCAGCAATGACACCATGCGCCGGGATGGCAGCATCAGCGGCGGCTTCATCTTCAACTACTCCTTCCTGCTCTCCCCGACAGCGGATGAGGGGACATGGCGCATCTACGTCTTCGCGAACGATTCCGACAGCACACTCGGCTCCAACAGCACCACCTTCACGGTGGACGACACCGTCCCGCCGGGAACCATCCTCAACCTCATGAACGCATCGCTCGGGGAGAGCTGGATACTCTGGAACTGGAGCAACCCGAGCGACCCCGACCTCTCGCACATCGAGGTCTGGCTCAATGGCACCTTCCGCGTGAATGTCACGGCACCGGACAACTCCACCAACATCACCTCTCTCGCAGCGAATACCTGCTACCAGCTCCAGACGCGCACCGTGGACACCGCCCTCAACCGGAACACCACCTGGGTGAATGACAGTGCCTGCACCTCGTTCAGCAGCGATATCACTCCTCCGAGCATCCAGAATGTCTCCAACACCAGCATAACGGACCAGTCCGCGCTTATCACCTGGGACACGGACGAGTCCTCTGACACCCTGGTGTTCTACGGCACCGTGCCGGGCAGCTATCCCTTCAACACCACCAATCTCACCGACACCCTCCAGCACGCTTCCCTGCTGGCCGGTCTCGCACCATCCACGAGCTACTATTATGTCGTCAACAGCACCGACCCCGCAGGCAACTCCAACCAGTCCGGGGAGTTCAACTTCACCACCTTGGCCGACGCCACTTCTCCAGCCTGGAGCAGTCCCTGGAATGACACCCCGGTGACGTACTCCCCGTCGTTCTTCAGCAGGTTCAACATCACGTGGACTGACCTGGGAGTGATAAGCCAGGTGTTCATCGAGGTCAACAAGTCCGGGGTGCTCGTCAACTACTCGGTGACCAATCTGTCTGCCGTGTACAACCTCTCCGTTGTCCTCCCCGCCGGGGACCTCTCGTGGCGCTCTCACGCCAACGACTCCGTGAACAACCGCAACACCACTCCCTCCTTCAGGTTCACTATCGCCAGGGCAACTCCGGAGCTGAACCTCACCCTCAACGCCATCGCCGGGAACACCAGCATCAACGAGGACACCAATGCCACGCTGAACGGCACCCTTCTCACCGGAGACCCCTATGCCATCGAGCTCTACGTGGAGGGAGCTCTTTACGGTAATGCGAGCGCTCTGTCGAACATCACCAATTTCATGAATCCAGGACTGTTCAACATCACCGTGGTGTATCGGCAGAGCGAGAACTACTCCCGCTCGGCACTGACCTACTTCCTGCTGGTGAATGACACCACTCCACCTGGAATCACCCTCAATGCCCCTGAGCAGAACTTCAACACCAGCTCGGGAACCATCACCTTCAACTGGAGCGCGAACGACAACGGCGTGAACTACCAGCTTTGCAATCTGACCATCGACGGCTCGGTGAACCAGAGCGGCCTCAACCTCACCAACGGGAGCTTCCTCAACATCACGCTCTCGGGAATCGGCTCCGGGACTCACGCGTGGAACATCACCTGCTGGGATGCGGCCCTCAACGCGAATACCAGCGCGACGCGCGTTTTCACGGTCATCGGGGCGGCTTCGGCCCTGGGCGCTTTCGTGAACCGGAGCGACAACCGGACAGTGATTATCAACTGGTCCGTGGCTGGAGGCGCGGACAGCTACCGCATCTACTTCACGGACAATCTCTCAAGAGGATTCGGCCCTGCGGCGAACGTGTCCGGCCTGACCGACACGCTCTATCAGGACAGCGATTCCCTGACGGTCAGCCAGCGGTTCTACAATGTCACTGCCGTTGCAGGCTCGGATGAGACTCCCCCCGGAGAGATTCTCGGCATGGTCCGCGCCACGCTCGATGGGCAGGGAAGCCGGTGGAATCTCGTCTCGCTGCCCATCACCCTCGGGAACTCCCGGCTGCGGAACGCGACCCACGGCGGTTACGATGTCGCGGTGAACACCACGGGCTGCATGACGGAGATATGGCGGTACAACGCGTCGAACCCTGTCGTATGGGAATTTACGGAATGGGACAACGGGGCCTGGACGCCCGCGGGTGGGAGTGAGCAGTTCACCTCGCTCCATGACGCGTACGGGTACTGGGTGTTCGCCAACCGCAGCTGCGAGTGGACCATGACGGGCGTTGTCCCCCAGGGAACCCGCACCGAGGCCCTCACGGCCAATTTCAGCATCCGCGGCTGGCTCTCGGCGCGGGTGGCAGGCCTTCCGCAGACGCAGTCCCCCTATACGATCCCGATTGAGCCCCCATTCTATCCGCTGGAGAGCTCCCCCGTCAACGCCGTGACCAGGATGTACTACTACAATGCGTCCACGGAGAGCTTCAGGAAGGTCGACCACTTCAGCGCGAACAGTACCCATGGATGGGGGTGGTATCCGGCCGCGGGAAGCGAGGACTTCATGGAGCTCGTCCCGGGAAGGGCGTACTACATCAGGTCGCAGGGAGCCTCAACATGGACTATCAACTCGTCGGTGGGATGATGCGGAACACCCTCAAAGTACTGGTGCTGGCGGCTCTCGCGCTTGCAGCGCTTTCGGGAGCCTCGGCACAGGTGCCTGTCCCCCAGGGAATCTCCGGCACGGTCTTTGACCTCGATGGCATCACCCAGGTTCCTGCGGGGACGAACTACAGCGTGAACAACACCGCGAATGGCTTCTTCTTCCAGGGACGCACCGGAGGGGGGTACAGCACAGGGAGATACGCTGCCGCTGTCGCCGGGAATGCCGGAGACACGGTGGTGATACGGGCGTGGAATCGCGACCATGAGAGCACGCGCAGCGTCCAGCTGAACGGAGTGCTGAAGAACGTGAATCTCCTGCTGAACCTGACGCTCGAGAACAGCGCTCCGCGCATCGTGAGCATCCCTCCCGCGGCCGCCATCGAGGACGAGATGTACAGCTACCAGGCCTCAGCAGAGGACGATGAGGGCGACGCGGTGAGCTTCACCCTCCTTCTCGGCCCGCCAGGCATGGCCATCACCGGGGGACTGCTCACCTGGCTTCCGGAGAACGACGATGTCGGGCCGCACGGCGTCTCCATCCGGGTGTCCGACACTGCGCTGGCCAGCACCCAGAATTTCACCGTGACCGTGAGCAATGTAAACGATGCTCCGGAGATATATACCATCCCTCCGACGGATGCGATTGAGGACCAGCCTTTCTCCTACCAGGTGGGCGCATCGGACGTGGACAGCGCGCTGTCCTACAGCCTCTCCGAGACCCCGGAAGGAATGGCAATCAACTCCTCAGGATACCTCTCCTGGCTTCCCACCAACGGCGATGTTGGCCTCCACAATGTCACGGTGCGAGTTTCGGACGGGGAGCTGGAGGACCTGCAGTCCTTCCAGGTGACGGTGAGCAACGTGAACGACGCGCCGTACTTCACCAGCACCCCCCCTGATTCGCTGCTGCAGGAAGAAGAGCTGAATTATCCGCTGGCCGCCGTGGACGTGGACTCCTTCCCGCTGACGTTTTCTCTCGTCGAGGCCCCGGGGGGCATGGCGCTCAACGGCAGCGTGCTCCAGTGGACCCCGGAGAACCAGGATGTGGGGCTGCACAACATCACGCTCCAGGTCACGGATGGCGAGTTCAATGACAGCCAGCGCTTCGTCCTTCTGGTGGTGAACGTCAACGACCCTCCAGCTTTCACCACGACGCCGGTGGGCAGCGTCCTTGAGGGGCAGGAGTACCGCTATCAGGCAGACGGCACCGACCCGGACAGTGACGAGCTCGCCTTTGCTCTCCAGTCCGGCCCCTCGGGAATGGCGGTCGAGGCGTCCTCGGGGATGGTGAGCTGGCATCCGGTGCACAGGGACGTCGGGCATCATACCGTGGAGATTCTCCTGACTGACGGAAATCTCACCGCTCTGCAATCCTACCAGCTGACTGTCCAGGAAAGGAGTTCCGGGGGAGGCGGGGGGGGTGGCGGTGGCATCCCCGGCAGGCCGCCCCGCCGTCTCCATAATCTCACCGCGAGCTTCTCGGGCATGGTCCGGCGCGTTGCCCTTCATGCATACGCCTCTGCAGAGCCCTCCATAGACGTCGAGGAGCTTCCCGGGCGGCCGCGGGCAGCAGGAAGCAGGCTCCCCGGTCCGGTCTATGGCTACCTGTCCATCTCGCTGCTCCCCTCAGAGGAGGAACCTCGCGCCGAGAGGGTGACGGTAGACTTCTCCGTCCCGCTGTCGTGGCTGGCCAGCCTCAATGTCTCCAGTTCCGAGGTACGGCTGTTTCACTATGACGGGCAATGGGAAGCGCTTCCCACCACTCCTCTCGGCGAGCGGGACGACCTCGCGCTCTTCCGCGCCGAGGCGCCATCGCTGAGCTACTTCGCTATCGGGCTGGCCGGGCCCATCCCTGAGCCGGAGCGGCTCATGGGCGATGTGGTCGTCGTGGCTCCCCCTGTCAACTCCGTGAGCATAGGAGGCATCATCTATGCGCGCAATGGCCGGCAGGTCCGGCGCGGCACCCTCTTTGCGGTGGAGAACCCTGAGACCGGCGAGTGTGTCGAGGGCCGCACCGGAATTGCTAAGGATACCGGCAGGTTCTCAGCGATGCTGCAGGCGTCGGAAGGCGATATGCTCCATGTCTTTGTCGACCGGAAAGAGGTCCTCACCCTCCCTGCCCTGGAGGACGAGGACCTGGACGTCCACACCAGCCTCAGGCAGGGACTCAGCTTCACCGGCCTGGCAATAGCGGTGCAGCAGCGACCGTCCCTCGTGCCAGGCAGCCTCGCTCTGGCCCTCCTGGTCGCCATCGGCGCGCTGCTCGCGATGCGCGTGAGGCTCCGGCGGGAATGAGACCGCTTTCTCTGGTGGCGCTGATGTTTTTCCTGCTGGCCCTCGCCGTCCGCGCGCCACCACCGGAGCCATTCGGCATCAGCGGTTTTGTCTTCGATGCGGCGGGAACCATCCAGGTCCCTGTTGACACCGCGGTGAGCGTGAACGACACCAACACCTCGTCCTTTGTCAACACCACCACGGGCAACGCGCCCCAGAGCGGGTACTATTCGGTGGTCATCAACGGCAGCGTGAACGACACTGTGCGCGTCCGTGCATGGAACGCCACCCACTACGGCCTCACCATGGTGCGTCTCCTCGGCGACATGAGTAATGTGAATGTCTCCCTCAACCTGACTCTGCCGGGGGAGCCGAATGTCACCATCGTCCGGCCAGTGGAGGGCCAGATATTCCTCCTTGGCAACGGCACGGTCATCCAGGCGAATGTGAGTGTCGCGGGACCGAGGGATGCGGTGAACTGCTCTGCCACGGTGGCCTTCACCTCTCCGGGACTGTTCGCGCTGGGCACCAATGCGACGCAATTCCTGGGCAACCTCACTCTGGGCACAGGGACCCTCGTCAACTGGAGCGCCCTTGCGAACGCCACCGGCATCACCGATGTGACCGTCCAGGTGAACTGCTCCGACCTTTATGGAGGCGTTGTCAGCGATGCGGACACCGCCTCCAATGTGCGGGTGAGGAGCGCTCTCCCGCCCAGCCCGCACGGGACAGCGGGCTGGATATTCGCGCGGGACGGCGCCACGCAGATGCCTCTTGGCACGTTCTATTCCATCAATGATTCCGATACCGGCTTCTATATGGAGAACGTGACCAGGATACCTTTCCCGGGCTTCACAGGGCGCTACTCGGAGACCCTGAACGGCACGGACGGCGACCTCGTCACCGTACGCGCATGGAACAGCACCCATTACGGCCGGACCACGGTGCTGCTCCTGGGCGACATGGATGGCGTCAACGTGTCTCTCAACCTCACGTTTCCCGGGGAGCCCAATGTGACGCTGCTCAGCCCCATGGACGGCGCGGTGTTCCTCTCCGGAAGCAATGTCACCATCCAGGCCAACGTGACCGCTGTCGGCGCCCAGGATGCGGTGGACTGCAACGCCACGGTGGTCCTCACCTCCTCCGGCGTCCTTTCCCTCCTCGGCAGCGCCTCCCAGTCCCTCGGCAATCTCACCCTGGGAAGCTCGACACTGGTCAACTGGAGCGCCCTGGCGAATGCCACCGGCATCACCGACGTGCGGGTGTGGGTGAACTGCTCCGACCCGTCGAGCGAGCCGACGAGCGATGCTGACACCGCGTCGAACGTCCGGGTGCGCAGCTCCCTGCCGCCCTCGCCGCACGGCATCGCCGGCTGGATATTCCGCCAGGACAACATAACCCAGGTCCCACTCGGCACGGACTATTCCATCAACGACACCGACACAGGATTTTACTTCGTGAACGTGACGCGCATCCCGTTCCCGGGCTTCTCCGGCCGCTATTCGGAAACAGTGGATGGGAGCGATGGCGACCTCATCGCGGTCCGGGCGTGGAACAGCACCCATTACGGCCGGTCCGACGTCCTCCTTCTGGGGGACATGGACAATGTGAACGTCACCATCAACCTCACGCGGGGGAGCGAGGCCAATGTGACCATCGTCTTTCCCCCGGACAATGTCGCCATGGGAAGGAACCGGGTGCGGAATGTGACCGCGAGGGTGATGGTCCTTGGCAATGACGGGGAGAACTGCTCCGCAACGGTTTCCTTCTCCAATGAGACCGTCCTGAACCTCACCGCCGGGGAGCCGGAGACGAAGGAGCTAGGCAACATCTCCTGGCTGAGCTTCACCTTCGTCTCCTGGAATGTCACTGCGGAGGTAGGTGTAACCAACGTCACGGTGAACGCGACCTGTCTTTCCGACGCAGATAACCTGGAGCATCTCGCCGCGGACACCATCCTGGCGAACATCACCTTCCCTGCTCTCGCGGTGAGCAGCGTGGTGGTGAGCAACCCGGTGAATCTTCTCGCGGGAAGCGTGCAGCTCGTGTGGTGCAACGCCACCATCATGGACGAGAACTACGCTGGCAATATCACCCTCGTGAACGCCACGCTGTTCCAGAATCCCGGAAGCGCTCCCACGGCCGCAGACGACAACAACGTCCACTACACGAATGCCAGCTGCCAGAACGTCTCGAACGGAGAGTTCGAGGCGAACTACTCCTGCGGATTCGCGGTGTGGTACTACACGAACAACGGGAGCTGGGAGTGCAACGTCACCGCGTCCGATGCCGTCTCCGGCAACGAGAACAGCACCTCCAACACGACCATGGTGAACACGCTCTTCGCCATCGGAGCGGACCCGGTGCTTGATTTCGGCAGCCTCGCTCCGGGAGCGACGTCGCCGCTCGACGTGAACCTGACCCTGCACAACTACGGCAATGTCGCGTTCAACCTCTCGCTGGAGGGCAATGCCGTCTCTGACAACGACGGCCTCGCGATGAACTGCTCCCGCGGGAACATCTCCATCGACCTCGAGCGGTACTTCAACCTCGCAGGGCTTCCTTACGGTCAGATGGTCAATCTCACCGGCGACCCCATGCTCGTGGACAACTTCACCCTTTACCAGCGCACCAACGACACCGCACAGGACGAGGACAGGAACCTCACGTACTGGAAGCTCCAGGTACCTTATGGCACGCGGGGGGCGTGCAACGGCACCGTGACCGCTCTCGCCACGGCCTAGGCCAGTCCGCGCAGCAGGAACCCGACGAGGTACGCTGCGGCCGCGGCGATGCCGCCCACGAAGAGTATCTCCAGGCCGGAGAGCCACCACCGCTTGCCCGTGACGTACGTACGCAGGGAGCCGACCGTGAAGAGCGTGGCTCCGGTCGCTGCCACTGCGATGGGGAAGGTGTTCCTGACAGGGAGGAAGTGCGAGAGCACATAGACGGCGAGGGGCATGAACCCCGCGGCGAGGAAGGAGAGGAAGGTCGCCGCGCCGGCCCTGAAAGGGGACCGCTCCTCATCGACATGCATATTCAGCTCGTCAATCATCATGGTGTCTATCCACACCTTCTTGTCGGAGGTGATGACCTTCACTGCGCGCTCCAGGTCCTCGCCGCGGAAGCCCTTCTTGCGGTAGATCTGGCGGACTTCCTCCACCTCTCCGTGCGGCACGTTGTCAATCTCCCACGCCTCTCGCTCCCGCTCCCGCTGGTGGTACTCGCGCTCGCTCTTGGTGCCGAGGTAGTTCCCGATGGCCATCGACAGGCCGTCGCCGAGGAGATTCGCGAAGCCGAGGATGAGGACTATGGAGGTGCTGAGCGACGCGCCTGCGACGCCGGACACCACCGCGAACGTGGTGACGATGCCATCAATCGCGCCATAGACCATGTCACCGAGGTAGCGTCCGCCACCGCGGGAGTGGATCCACTTGTCTATTTCCTTTAGGCTATGGGCCTTCTTGGCGCCTTCGAGGTCCTTGCCGTCGAATGCCCTGCGCGCGTCGGAAAGCCGTGATGCCATGGACTCACTTCCTTTCAGGGCATTTAAGAATGTTTTGCTACCCTGGAACCACGGCCGGGAGAACGCGCGGGTTCCGTGCTGTAATGCCGGAGCTTCTGAGGAGCTCGGCCGCTGCTGTCACCAGTCTCTTCTGCGGGGCTCCTACCAGAACACGCTGTACAGCAGCAGCGCGCCTCCTGTGAGAATCACCAGCGCGACAATGACACTCAGCAGGCTTTCCTTGACATGGTGGGAGACACGAGAGCCCAGCGCCACTGCAGGCACCCCCCCGAGCAGGAACGGGACCAGGGTGGAGAGATGCACTGTCCCGGCCACGATGTAGATAAGTCCTGGTACGCCAGTGAGAACCGCGCTGACGAGCAACTGGGTTGCGACTGCCTGGAGGCTTCCCAGGCTGAAGAGGAGCGTAAGCGCGAGGGCGACGAACCCTGCGCCTACCGAGGTCGCCGCGAAGACCATGCCGCAGAACGCCCCGGCGGCGATGCCTTGCCAGGCCGCGCCCTTCTCGCGTGGCGTGGACCGCGCTGGCAACAGCCCGTTCAGCAGCTGCACCATGCCGAAGAAGAGCAGGAGGATGCCAACCGCGATGGAGACCGTCCGGTCGAAGGCAGCCTCTCTCAGGAGGTCAGCATGCAGGGCGTGGACGTAGAGCACCATGGCAATGCCCGCAGGAATGCCCCCAAGGAGGAGCCACCCCGCAGAGCGCCAGTCCACTTCCTTCCAGTGCTGGGCGAGGGATTCCGTGCGGATGATGGCATTGAACGCGAGGGAGATGGCCACCGCATCTCCTGCGGGTACTCGGAAGAGGGTAACGAGCAGGGGAAAGAAGAGCATCGGACCCCCGAGGCCAGATGTGCCCACCAGAAAGCCGCAGAGCGCCCCTACTGCTATCTCGAGCCACATACGCCGGGGATGGGATTTGAACCCATAGTTCCGTGAGGAAACCGGTTATCTTCACTTGCATGAAGGACTTGCCTTCGGGCAAGTTTCAAGACCGGCGCACTACCAGGTTATGCGACCCCGGCATACGCCTCGGCTTATTCCCGGTGCTTTTAATGCTTTCCCGCGTCAGATTCCCCACTTCAGTCTCTTGAGGTGCATGGCAGGACCAACAATGGCAGCCTCGTCTCTCCCGAGGGTGATGGTGATTTTCCCAGCGAGGAGGCCAGCCCTGAAGGTAGGCTTGTAGGTGAAAAAGGCATCGGAACCGGATTCTTGCACGTAGCCTAGCTTGGCCAGCATCGTGTTCGTCCGGTACAGGAAGTCCTGCCTGTCCGTCACGGGCGCCCTATACGTCTCGGTCTTCATGACCCATGTCATCGCCCCCCCAAACAGCAGGCCGAAGAGAATGCCTGAGGCGACGGCTCCCGAGAGGGGCATGCCATTGACCGCGTGCATGGCCGTGCCGTACAGGACGGCGAAGAGGATGCCGGAGACGACGGAGAACAAGAGGAAGGTGCGGAGCCGCCCCTCGGGCTGCACTTGCCCCTCTATCTTTGCTCCGCAGCCGAAGCAGAACTTGTCCGTTTCCTCGACGCGGCCGCCGCAGCGGGCGCAGGCTTTTGATGTAGACACAATGCACGCCCGGGTGCCAGCGGTTAAAATAGTTTTCTGGGCACCTGAGTAAGGGCTATCACCCGAGGAAGGAAGTGCGGCGGGGGACAAACGTTGCGGAAGGTTTCCGGCTTTCACCGCGAAAGGTATTTTAAGTGTGGTGGAGGTCCACAGGCTGTGAAAGTTGACCCTGTGGTGATAGGGCTGGTTACTCTGCTTGTCCTGCTCCTCCTGCTGCTCGCAAAGATGCTGTGGGGTGGCTAGATGGTCCGCTGGCAGCGCCTCATCTGGATTCTCGCCGCGCTTCTCTGGCTCATGCTCGTCTACCAGCTGGGCCGGAAGCTGCTCGGGGGAAGCTGGAGCGCCGAACAGATAGGGCTGGCTCTCTTTTCCTTCTTCACCACGGTGCTTCTTGGCATCTACGTTTCGCTGAACGGAAAGCTGTCCTTCCTCTCCGGGCAGTTCGAGCAGTTCCAGATGCGGGTCGCTGCGATGGACACGCGGATGGTCGCAGTAGAGACTCGGATGGGAGCGGTGGAAGTGCGGATGGGAGCAGTGGAAGTGCGGATGGGACAGGTGGAAACGCGGATAGGGGCAGTGGAGACGCGGCTAGGTGCAGTGGAGGTGCGGATAGGGGGGGTGGAGACACGCATGGCGGGGGTGGAACGGGCTCTGGAAGGCCTGGCAGTCGAGGTGCGCGCCCTCCGGCGCCACCGATAAGAGCAAGTAATCGGCCGCGATGCCGTATCCGGGCTGTCTCGCCGGAATGGCGGATATTATCGCACATTGCGGCCGACCCTTTGCTGAGCAGACGTCATGCATTTAAAGGAGCGCCGCCCTGGAGCGGCATGCCAAACAACCGGTTCGACCTGCTGATGTCGCTGCTGGGCTGCTGGCTCCTCGCCGGACTGTATCTCGATGGTTGGGCGCACATCCACCTTGAGGAGCTGGAGAGCTTCTTCACGCCCTGGCATGCGGTGCTGTACTCCGGCTTCTTTGCCCTCGCTGGGACCCTGGTGCTGCGTATCCTGCTGCAGCGCGCGGTTCCGCCAGGCTATGGTCCCTCTCTGGGGGGTGTTGGGCTGTTCCTCGCAGGAGGCGCTGCGGACATGGTGTGGCACATCGTCTTCGGCGTCGAGGCCGGTGTGGATGCGCTCCTCAGCCCCACGCACCTGTTCCTTGCCGTCGGCGGAGTTCTCATCATCACCGGGCCGCTGCGCGCGACCCTGCGGCGCGAGGAGCCGCAGGTAGGCTGGAGGGCTCTGCTCCCCGCGATGCTCTCCCTTCTCACGCTGTTGTCCATCCTCGCATTCTTCACGGAATACGCGCACCCCTTCTCGCGGATGTGGTCTGCAGCGCCGAACGCCGCACCTGACGGAGATGAGGCGTTCCTGCGCCACGCGGTGGGCATCGCAGGCGTCATCCTCCAGAGCGCGCTGCTCGTGGGCGTGCTGCTCTTCGCCAGGCGCCGCTGGAAGCTGCCCAGGGGAGGCGTTTTCCTCATCGTCACCGCGAGCAGCCTGCTCGTCCTGTTCATGCACCAGAAATATCTCGTGACCGGCTTTCTGCCGCTGGCACTCGCGGCAGCGCTGGGGGGAATCGCCGGGGAGGTGCTCTCCAGAGTCTCGCTGCGACTCTTCGCCGCCCTCCTGCCCGCGTCGCTCTATGCCTTCTACTTTACGGCGGTGCTGCTCACCACCGGCACATGGTGGAGCGTCCATTTCTGGCCGGGAGCCGTGGTGGTCGCCGGGATAACGGGCCTTCTGGTGAGCTACCTGGGATAGGTCACACCCGCGCAGGGAGCGCGATGCGGTAGGGCTGCGCGTATTCCGGGTGATGGGTGCGCAACTGGAGTTCCGCGGGAATGCAGGACTCCTCCGCGAAAATCTCCCGGAGAGGCCTCTCGTCCAGGAAATCCGAGGCGAGCGGCTCGTACCAGGTGTAGAGCAGCTTGTCCAGCATGAGGCCGTTGTTGCACTGCCCCTTGGGAAGCCGCTGGAATATGGAATCCTTCAGCGAGACGCTTGCCGCCGTGAGCTCGCGCATGTCCTCGTACCACGCATCCAGGACGCGCCGCTGCTCGCCCCGCTGGAACGAGGGCGCCAGCTGCTCCGCATAGAGATTGACCAGGGCAGCGTAGTCCCGCCACTCCGACGCCCGCTCTCTGCACTCGTCGGCGAGCTCGGGAAGGATTTCTCGCCCGCAGAATTCCGCCGAGGCCCTCCCTCCGACGTAGCACGCGAGGCTCTCTTCCAGCGGATAATCGATGCCCCATCCCCGCGCCGAGCGGGTGTTGTGCAGGGCCTCGTGGAAGAAGATGTCCAGCAGCGCGCTCAGCGGGCGCTCGATGAGGTCCTTGGTGAGCGGAAAGGAGCCGGAGACCGCTGCCGGCGAGCGGCCGTGCACGTGCAAGCCGGACGCAGCGAGGCCAGCAGCCCGTTTCCTCCCCCGGTGTATGGACGCCGGATCCATGCTCATCTCGAACGGCGCCCCTCCGGGAAGCGCGGTCATCACCGCTCCGGGATACGAGACCACCAGGGAGTAGACCGGATGCGCCTCCTCGAACCCCTCGAATGTCCCTCCGGGCTGCATCCCCAGGTCATAAGCGAAGCGGCGCGCTCTCCCAATGAGGTCCTGACACGCTCTGAGGGAAGGCATTTGAGCCATCAACGTCGCTGAATCTTTATAAAATTTACCACTCACAAATGATATATTTATTTCAGTATATGGCTGGTTTTCTGGGCCCGGGTGCTTTTTCCTGCTCGCGCAGACCTCGGATTTCCATAAGCTTTATATAGTCAGTCCCTCTCCTGTTTAAAAAACTATCGTGTGGTTCTGATGGCTCAATTCGCCAAGAAATGCCCGGAATGCGGCGGCGGTCTCAACCTGCTCTGGAACCGCGCGCACGGCGAGGTGACCTGCCGGGACTGCGGGCTGGTCATCGAGGAGAAGATGGTCGACTTCGGCCAGGAATGGCGCGATTTCGATGACGCCCCGGGCCAGAGGCGCGCAGGCGCCCCGATGACCTACACCCAGTACGATAGAGGCCTCGGCACGGAAGTCGGCACGAGAGCGGACCTCAGCAAGCTCGCGCAGCGGGACCGCAGCAAGTTCTTCCGCCTCCGGAAATGGCAGTACCGGGTATCGACGGCCATCGAGCGCAACCTCAAGATGGCGCTCGCGGAGATGAAGCGCGTCTCCTCGTACCTGCGCCTTCCAGGCTCCGTGGACGAGGAGGCCGCGCGCATCTACACCCAGGCGGTGCAGCGCGGACTGGTGCGGGGGAGGAGCATGGAGAGCGTCGTCGCAGGTGTCCTGTACGCCGCCTGCCGCAGAAACGAGGTCCCGCGCACTCTCGACGAGATCTCCGAGGCGAGCGGGATTGACAAGAAGGAAATCGGGCGGACCTACCGCTTCATCACCCGCGAGCTTGGCATCAAGGTGCTGCCGAGCAATCCCGCTGATTACATCGCGCGGTTCGCGTCAGCCTTGAAGCTCACCGCGGAGACTCAGAGCCGCGCGCTGCGCATCCTGGAACAGGCCCAGGACGCGGAGCTCACTTCCGGCAGAGGACCGACGGGAATAGCCGCAGCGGCGCTGTACGTCGCAGCGCTCATCCACGCCGAGCGCCGCACCCAGCGCGAAGTCGCCGATGTCGCAGGGGTCACGGAAGTCACGATACGCAACCGCTACAAGGAGCTTCTTGACCGACTAGGCCTTGAGAAGGAAGTGGACAAGGCGCGGGAAGACTAGAAGCGGAACAGCGCGCGTGAGAAGTTGACAATGCGGCCATGCTCCACCGTGATGCCCTCCTGGCGAAGCATCCGTGCTTTCGTGGCAGTGCCGCCCGCGAAGCCGCCAAGCTCTCCGCTGGCCTTCACCACGCGGTGGCACGGGACGACAGGAGCGTGAGGATTGCGGTTCAGCGCGTTGCCCACCGCGCGGTACGCACGGTTGCCCATGGCTCTGGCAAGCTCGCGATAGGTCGTGACCTTGCCTCTCGGGACGCGCGCGGTGAGCTTCCAGACGCGCTCGTCAAAGCGCATCTGCCTTGTCCACCGAGACTTCGTTGAGGATGTCCTGGGCGCTCTTGACCTTCTGCCAGGTTCCACGCCGGTCGCAGTAGCCGCAACGCGAAGGCAGGGGCTTTCCCTCCTTCACCGTGTGCCGGTAGCCGCAATTGGTGCACTGCAGTTGGACCATGATTTTCCCGGAGCGAGCCCGCTATTTAAACCTTCTGTCCAGTCTCTCTGGAGAATCCGCAGCGCGTGCAGACAATCATGCCAGTTGAAGGATTGTACTTGAGGCTCAGCATGCCGCACTGCGGGCACTTCTTCACCGGAGAGAGCATGTCAAGATTGTCCAGCAGCTCGCTGTAGGGGTCCGGGATGTCCGGGTCGCGGGGCCTCATGCCGCGGAAAGCGGCAGGGCGGCATAAAAATCTACCGCCGCTTGCACACGAAGAAGGCGTGGTCCGCCTGGAACGGCGCGAGGTCACGGACATCCGCAACGATGAGCTCCCGCTCCAGCGCCGCGCGGACCTCGCGGAAGAGCTGCTGCGGCCGCTTCGTCACGTCGATGCTCCGCGCCTTGACGCACAGGACGCAGAATCCTCCTGGCTTGAGGAACTGCCGGACGTTCTTCAGGAAAATCTCCACCTGGGCGCGCTGGGCGATGTCCTGGTAGAGGAAGTCCGCGCCCAGCACCCGGTCCGCGTACCGCTCCGGATGGTTGGCATCGGCGAGGATAGGGTGCACGTTCTGCCGCTGCTCCGCGAGGAACACCAGTTCCCTGCAGACTCTTGGAGCGGATTCGACGGCGAAGACGATGCCTTTCGGCCCGACGATGTCGCTGACGTGCGATACCGTTGTCCCGGTCGAAGCCCCGAGGTACAGGACCAATGCGCCTTCCTGCAGGCCCAGCTGGTTCAGGCCATTGAGCACCGCAGCGGCGAGTTTGCTCCGCTTCGGATCCCAGGCGCGGCACTCTCCGGAGTCGGTGCGGATGAGCTGCTCCCCGTAGACCGAGGCGCCGGGGACGAGGTTCCTGGTGACCATGAGCCCGCGCTTTCCCAGCCACAGACGGAAGATGCCCGGGAATGCGGTGCGTTCAGGCTGCATGCCGCGAGGAGCGTCTGCCGCCTTAAAAAGATGTCCATCCGGCGGCCCAGCAGAAACCAGACCTCGACCGGAATCCCGCGAGGGTTCCCGGCTTTCTCACCGGAGGAACGGATATTCTCCACAAGGCGGCCGATTTCACGCTGCGGATTCGGCCATAAGTCTATAAAGCGGCCAGGCTCCAGATGATGCGATGCGTCGCACCCTTTCCGAGAGGTTCAAGACCTACGGCAATGTCTTCGACCACTTCACCGTGCGCACGGTCATCGAGCTGAGCAGCAAGCTCGATTTCGACGCCTATTCCCTGAGCCCGCTCTTCATCGGCAAGGAGAGCAATGTCTTCCTCTGCGAACGGAAGGACGACCTCATGGTGCTCAAGCTCTACCGACTGGAGAGCTGCGACTTCAACCGCATGTACGACTACATCCGCTGCGACCCGAGGTTCACCTCGCTCAAGCGCCAGCGCAGGAAGGTCATCTTCGCGTGGGCGCAGCGCGAGTACCGGAACCTGCACAAGGCGCGCGAGGGCGGAGTCCGCGTTCCGACGCCCTATGCCTTCCTGAACAATGTGCTGGCGATGGAGATGGTCGGGGACGAGGACCCTGCCTCCAAGGTGAAGGACAATCCGCCCGCGGACATGGGAGCGTTTTTTCGCCTTGTCGTTGAGCAGATGAAGCTCCTCCATAAGGCAGGGCTGGTGCACGGGGACCTCTCGCCGTTCAACATCCTCAACCACCGCGACGCGCCGGTGCTCATCGACTTCTCCCAGGCAACGCCCACGGACGCGCCCAACTCGATGGAGCTCCTCACCCGCGACGTGCGCAACGTCTGCAAGTATTTCGTGAAGTCCGGCGTTCCTGCCGACCAGGAGCAGGTGAAGGCGGAAATCATCGCTATGGGCAAAAAACCTTTATAAGCGGGGCGCCTTCCAGCCGGATATGCCTGACTGGAAGAGGTGCTGCATCGTCATCCCCGCCTACAACGAGGAGTCCTCTGTTGCGGCAGTGGTGAAGGGCCTTCGCACCGCGGGCTTCTCCCGCGTGCTGGTGGTGGACGACGGCAGCAGGGACCGCACCGCGGAAAGCGCGGAGCGAGCCGGAGCGGCCGTGCTGCGCCACTCCCTCAACCGGGGCCTCGGAGGAGCGCTCGCCACTGGCATCCAGGCCGCGCTCCGCACGAACGCAGAGTACATCATCACCTGCGACGCCGACGGTCAGCACGCTGTCGAGGATGTGGAGCGCGTCGCTGGAGCGCTGGCGAGCGGAGAGGCGGACGCGGTCATCGGCTCCCGGCTCCTGCGTCCTGGCGGGATGCCGCTCATCCGCAGGGCGGGCAACATGGGCCTCAATGTCATCACCTTCGCCCTCTTCGGCATCTGGGTCACGGACTCCCAGAGCGGGCTGCGCGGCTTCACCCGCTCTGCTGCGGAGAAACTCCGCATCGAATCCAACCGGATGGAAGTGTCATCGGAGATCATCCACGAGATACGCAGGAACAGGCTGCGCTTCAAGGAGGTGCCCATCCGGGCCATCTACACGGATTATTCCCTGGCGCATGGCCAGAGCCACCTGAACGCCGCGAACATCCTGCTCAAGCTCATGCTGAAAAAGCTATTGAGGTGAAAGGATGGCACTTCTGGAGATACTGGCCGGCGCGTTCGCGCTCTTTGCGATGAGCAGGGTCTTCCTCCGCGCGAAGGAGCGCAAGATATCCATCGCGGAGACTGCCTTCTGGGTGCTGGTCTGGGTGGGGATGCTCGTGATACTCCTCGTGCCCGAGGCTTCCAGTTTCATCGCAAAGCCCCTGGGCATCGGCCGCGGCCTGGACCTCGCGTTCTCGGCCGGCCTGGTGGTGCTGTTCTACCTGCTCTTCCGCCTCTATGTCAAAGTGGATGCCATGGAGCGGGATATCACCTCTTTGGTGCGCCAGGAGGCGCTCCGCGGGATGAAAAAATGAGGCTGCTCCTCCTGTCGGAGTATTTTCCCTCCTCGGAGCAGGCTGAGCTCAAGGGGGGAGTTGAAGCGAGATGCTTCTCCATCGCACAGGAGCTCGCGAAGCGCCATGACGTCGAGGTCATCACCTCCTTCCAGGGAGGCCCGCGGCTTGATGAGGTGGGCGAGGTCATCGTGCACCGCGTGGGGATGCGCCATCCCTATGCGTCCTCGGGAGCCCTGCTCAGCAGGCTGAGCTTCGCCCGCGCCGCGGCGGAGAAGGGTCGTGACCTCCCCTGCGACATCGTGGATGGCTGCAATTTCCTCAGCTACCTGCCCGCGCACCGTATCGCTCGCACGCACGGCGCGAGGAGCGTCGCGACGTATCACGATGTGTGGGCCGGCGGGGAGTGGCTCCGGCACACGGGCCTGCTTACCGGCGTCCTGGGCGAGCTCTGGGAGCGGCGCGCCCTCTCTCTTCCCTGGGACCGCATCATCGCCGTGAGCGAGCACGTCCGCGTCAAGCTCTCTGCCAGGGGTATCCCTGCGGAGCGGGTGAGCGTGGTGCCGAACGGGATAGACTTCCCTGCGCTCCAGGAACTGAAGGCGGCGAAATCCGCAGCGCCGAGCATCTGCTGTGTAGCGCGCCTCGTGCCCTACAAGAGACTTGATGTCCTCGTGCGCGCGATGGCTATCGTCTCGCGCGAGGTGCCGGATGCGACCTGTCATATCATCGGCACAGGCCCTGAGCGTCATCGCCTTGAGCACCTCATCCACGAGCACGGCCTCTCCGGTAAGGTGACGCTGCGAGGCTTCCTTCCCCGACACGACGACGTCCTCGAGGCGATGAAGTCCTCCTGGGTCTTCTGCCTTCCCAGCGAGGTCGAAGGCTTCGGCATCTCCGTCCTGGAAGCGCTCGGCTGCGGCACTCCAGTTGTGTGCTCGGACATCCCCGCGCTTCGGGAGGCGACCGGCACCGCGGCGACCCTGGTGCCGCCAGGCGATGCGACCGCTCTCGGGGCAGCGCTGGTGGACCACCTGCGGGACGGGAAACTCCGCGCGAGGAAAGCCAGGGGCGGCAAGACCCACGCCTCTCGCTTCGACTGGCCGCGCATCGCGGGAGAGGTGGAGCGCATCTACGAGGCTCTCGCCGGAAACAATTAAATAGTTTGGCAACTTCGGGAAGAGCGACGTGAGACGCGGATTGCGAGGAGCAGTGTTCTTCACATGCATGCTGCTCCTTCTCCCTTTAGTCCAGGGGCAAATATGCGCAAGCATTCCCACGAACGGCTGCGACCTCACGCAGGACACGACCCTCATCCTGGGCACCTATTTCCTGCCGAATGGCATGGACGCCACAACGGACAATGTGCGGCTGAACTGCAACGGGGCCACCATCAGGGGAAGCAATGTGGAGGGAGCCGATTAGAATGACTATGACAGTAAAGCGGATTCAGCGCAGAGTTGTATGAAGATGGGCCAGGATAGTTTATTTAAAAGGATGGTCTGTGTGTCATTCACTATCATTGAGGGGGGGCTGCTTCTCTTATTCTTAATGTATCTCTTCTTCTTTATGTGGGCCAGTGGAATCTCGGTAGACCCCCTTCCCTTTCTTATTGGGATCTTATTCCTGAGCCTGCTGAGTGCCGTGACGGCACTTTTTGTCGGCGTTTTAATCACCATAGGTGCCCGGTTAATGAAGCGGGATAGGACTGAGAAGCCTGAAATGAAGAGGTTCAACACGAAAAAGCTGTGGAAATTCTACTTACTTGTTATCACCTTAGCCTTAGGACTGAACATCATGATGCAAGGTCCTGAGCCCCGAGAGAAGTGTATCCTAGTACCCGGCCTCAACTGCCTTGACTATATTGCTCCGCCTGACGACAGAATTTCACTCAAGGTAGAAAATAGGTTGGGTGGCAATGTAGTGGTTCACTGGTTTGCTATTACGCAAAAAAAGGAGGATGGGCCCCGTTTGAGATGTCTGATGGCCTTGCCTTCCAAAGAGAATGTAACTATTCTTGATGGGGGGAGTGTGGTCCTTGAGTTTTCCTGTGTAGGATGGGATGGCGTATTTGGCTTGAGGAGCCCTCCTCTTGGATTTGACTTTGCGTATTCATTTGAGGGTGATGCCGAGACCCACGTTGGTGGGGGTGGACTATTCCTCAAAAATGGGTAGTTATCGTTCACTCTAGGTTAGCAACGCGGAAGTTTAAACCTCCGCTGGCGGCCTCGCGGCCATGCCGGAGATTCCGAGCAATGCGGCCGACCATGTGCCCGAGCAATTCTCTACGGCGGCGGAAAACCATTTAAAGCGAAAGACCGCTCTGGCTCCCATGGGGGAGCTTCTCATCGGCGCAGACCACGGGGGCTTCACCCTGAAGAAGGCCCTGGTCGAGCACCTGCGCCGGAAGGGCATCGCGGTGCGGGATTTCGGCTGCCACTCCGAGGAGAGCTGCGACTATCCGGATACGGCCTTCAAGGTGGCCGCAGAAGTGGCCAAAGGCCATCGCGGAGTGCTCATCTGCGGAACCGGCATCGGGATGAGCATCGCCGCGAACAAGGTCCGTGGGGTGCGCGCAGCGCTGTGCCATGACGAGCGCACCGCGAGGCTCAGCCGCGAGCACAACGACGCGAACCTCCTCGCGCTCGGCGGGCGCACCACGGACGTCGAGCTCGCGAAGCGTATCCTGGACGTGTGGCTCTCAACGTCCTTCGCGGGAGAGCGGCATGGCATGCGGGTCGGGAAAATCACAAGCTACGAGGCGGCCCAATGACTCTGCCGATACGGATCGCCCCCTCCGTGCTCAGCGCGGATTTCGGCGCGCTGAACGCCGAACTGAAGCGCGTGGAGAATGCGGACTGGCTCCATGTGGACGTGATGGACGGCCACTTCGTCCCCGCGCTCACCCTGGGTCCGGTCATCATGAAGCGCATGAAGACCGAGCTGCCATGCGACGTGCATCTCATGGTGGAGCACCCCGAGCTGCACATCAGGGCATTTGCAGACGCAGGAGCCTCAGTCATCTCGGTGCATCTTGAGGCATGCCAGGACCCGAAGGCCGCGCTGGTTGCCATCCGGGACCTGGGCGTCAGGGCAGGACTGGCCCTCAAGCCCGGAACTCCCGTGGAACGCGCGTATCCCTATCTCGGGGACATGGATATGCTCCTCGTCATGACGGTGGAGCCTGGCGCGTCGGGACAGGAGTTCATGCCCCTCATGCTCCAGAAAGTGAGACTCGCAAGGTCCCGGGCGCCCATGCTGGACATCGAGGTCGATGGCGGCATCAACGAGGAGACCATCAGGCTCGCAGCGTCCGCAGGGGCCAATGTCTTCGTCGCAGGAAGCGCGGTGTTCGGCAAGAGCGACCCCGGGGCGCGGGTCGGCTCGCTGCGCGCTGCCGCAGAGGGGGAGTGGCAGAAGGAGGTGTACCCATGAAGCTGTTCATCGACACCGCAAACGTCGAGGAGATACGCAAGGTCTCCGCGCTGGGCATTCTTGACGGCGTCACCACCAACCCCACCCTCCTCGCGAAGGAGGGCAGGAATCCGAACGACGTCGCCAGAGAGATTCTCGCCCTTGTCCCCGGCCCGGTGAGCCTCGAGGTCACCGCGCTGGACGCCGAAGGGATGGTCTCGCAGGGCAAAGAACTCGCGACGCTGGCCAGCAACGTCGTGGTGAAGATTCCCATGGGCGCCGAGGGACTCCGGGCGACCAAGCGCCTCTCGGATGCGGACATCGCGGTGAACATGACCCTGGTGTTCAGCGCGAACCAGGCGCTCCTCGCCGCCAAGGCCGGCGCACGGTATGTCAGCCCGTTCGTAGGGCGCATCGACGACGTCGGCCAGGACGGCATGCAGGTCGTCCAGGAGATAGCGGACATCTTCCGGAACTATGATTTCAAGTGTGAGATTCTCGCCGCCAGCATCAGGCACCCGCAGCATGTGCTCCAGGCTGCCCGTCT
>JAGVZT010000050.1:44885-58709 GCA_018302335.1 Candidatus Woesearchaeota archaeon
CGCACCCCGCGACGGCATGATGATTCCCGTGCGGTGCTTCTCGTGCGGCAAGCCAGTCGCGCACCTCTGGGACAGCTACCAGGAGCGCGTCAAGGCCGGAGAGGAGCGAAAGAAGGTCATGGACGACCTCGGCCTCGAGCGGTACTGCTGCCGCGCCACCTTCCTCGGCCACCTGGAGATTATCGACCAGATTGCCCGCTTCAGGAAGACCTGAACCTGCATCCCTCGGCCGCTCTGCCGTATGGGTTCCGGCCTGTCTCGCCGGTATCCCGGATATTCCTTGCATCGCGGCCGAAGCTCTGCCCGATTTTTCAACGGCGCAAGCCTTATAAAAGTCCCGGCCCCTCACCCGTCGATGGCTTTCGAGGAGAAATGGCGGAAGCGCTGGGCTGAGGTGCATGCCTTCGAGGCAGAGCCCGACGCGAGGAAGAAATTCTTCATCACCTTCCCCTACCCGTACATGAACGGCTACCTGCACATCGGGCACTTCTACACCCTGATGCGCTGCGAGGCCCTGGCGCGCTACAAGCGGATGGCAGGCTGCAATGTCCTGTTCCCGCAGGGATGGCACTGCACCGGCTCCCCGATAGAGAACGCCGCGCGCCGGGTGAAGGAGCGCGAGGAGAAGCAATGGAAGATCCTCCGCGACATGGGATTCTCTGACAAAGAGATCGAGAAGTTCGCGGAACCCGAGCACTGGGTGCGCTTCTTCCCCAAGGAGGCGCTGCGGGACTACGAGCGGATGGGCATCTCCATCGACCCGCGAAGAGGCTTCATCACCACCTCCCTCAACCCGCAGTACGACGCCTTCGTACGCTGGCAGTTCGCGAAGCTCAAGGCGAAAGGCCGCGTGGTGAAGGGCCGCCACCCGGTGGTATGGTGCCCCAAGGAGAATGCGCCCTGCGGGGACCATTCCCGGATAAAAGGTGAAGGAGAGACCCCCCAGGAATTCGTGCTGCTCAAGCTCGCCTTCGAGGACGGCTTCCTCATCGCAGCGACCCTCCGGCCCGAGACGGTGTATGGCCAGACCAACCTGTGGGCGAAGGCGGATGAGGACTACGTCAAGGCAAGGGTCTCCCGGACGGGAAAGAAGGCGGAGGTATGGTATATCAGCCGGCAGTGCAGCCGGAAGCTCAAGGAGCAAGAGTACACGGTGGAAATCATCGGAACCGTCCGGGGCAAAGAGATGCTCGGCAAGCGCTGCACCGCCCCCGTGGCGAACAGGGAGATTCCCATCCTGCCCTCTCTCTTCTGCGACCCGGACCGTGGCAGCGGCTTCGTCACCTCGGTGCCCAGCGACTCCCCGGACGACTGGATTGCGCTGCAGGACCTCCAGCGGGATAAGGAGCTCTGCAACCGTCTCGGCATCGACCAGAAGCTCGCCCTGGCTCTTCGGCCGATTCCCATCATCCTCTCCGATGACCTCGGCGACATGCCGGCTCAGAAGGTCTGCGAGCAGCTCGGGGTGAAGAGCCAGCAGGAGCGCGAGAAGCTGGAGGAGGCCCGTGCCCTCGTCTACAAGAAAGGATTCTACACTGGCAAGATGACCGACGCCTGCGGTCCGCATGCCGGGAAGCCCGTGCAGCAGGCGAAAGAGCTCATCAAGCAGCAGCTCCTCGCGAAGGGACTGGCCGATGTGATGCACGAGCCCTCGGGAGAGGTGGTGTGCCGCTGCCTCACCCCCGGCATCGTGAAGATAGTGAGCGACCAGTGGTTCCTCGCCTACGGCGACAAGGGGTGGAAGCGCGAGGCGCGGAAGGCTCTCGATTCCCTGACCCTTTACCCCGAGAAGGTGCGGCAGCAGTTCGAGCATGTCCTCGACTGGCTGGACGACTGGGCTTGCACCCGCGAGTACGGCCTCGGCACGCGCCTTCCGTGGGATGAGCGGTGGCTCATCGAGTCCCTGAGCGACAGCACCCTGTACATGGCGTACTACACCATCGCGCACCTCATCCAGAACATCCCTGCGGGCAAGCTCGATGAGTCCTTCTTCGACTACGTGTTCCTCGGCAGGAATGGCCGGCTGCAGGTCGACCAGAAGAAAGCGGAAGCCATGCGCGCCGAGTTCCTCTACTACTACCCGGTGGACTTCCGCAACTCCGGCAAGGACCTGGTACAGAACCACCTCGCGTTCTATCTCTTCAACCACGCTGCGGTCTTCGAGGAGCGGCACTGGCCTGCGGGCATCGGGGTGAACGGCTGGATAACGGTCGATGGGCAGAAAATGTCCAAATCCCTCGGCAACATGATACTCCTCCGCGAGATGGCCGAGCGCTTCGGGGTTGATGCCTCGCGGTTCACGGTGCTGTACGGCGGAGAGGGGCTCGATGACGCGAACTGGGACAGCGAGCTCGCGAGGGTCATGGGGCCAAAGCTGCAGGAGCTGTTCTCCTTCTGCGTCGAGCGCCACGGCAAGGGGAGGAAGGAGCGCTCCGTCGCAGATGACTGGATGCTCGGCCAGCTCCAGCTCATCATCCGGGACACCACCAAGGCCATGGAAGAAACCTCGTTCCGGAGCGCGCTCCAGCGTGCGTATTTCGACCTGCAGAACGCGCTTAGGTGGTATCTCCGTAGGACGGAGACTCCCCACAAGGAGACCATCTCCGAAGCAATCGAGGTGCAGCTCCTGCTCCTTTCTCCGTTCACGCCGTTCCTGTGCGAGGAGGCATGGGAGAAGCTGGGCAAGAAGGGCCTCATCTGCCAGGCCTCGTGGCCGAAAACCGGAAAGAAAGGGCTGCGGCCGGAGCTCGACGCCGGCGAGGACCTCGTGCGGCGGACCCTCGCGGACATCAAGACGGTGCTGGAGCTCGCGAAAGTAAATCCAAAAGAGATTCTCCTCTTCACCCCTGCGCCCTGGAAGCAGGCGCTCTACCAGAAGGTCCGGGATGTGAAGAGCCGCAATCCCGGCGAGGTGATGGCAGAAGTGATGAAAGACGCTGCGCTGAAGGTGCACGGCAAGGACATCTCCCGCATGGTTCCTGCGCTGCTCAAGGACCCCTCGCGGCTGCGCTCTCTTCCTGCCGAGGATGAGGCCGCGGTCTTGCGGGACTCCCTCGCCTTCTTCGGGCGTGAGTTCAGTTGCGTCGTGAAGCTGCTTCCCGAGGAGCAGTCCAACGAACAGAAGGCGCGCGCAGCTCTCCCGGGCAAGCCCGCCATCCTGGTCCGATGAAACCCCGCTCAGTCCTCGTGGTGCATTTCCAGGCGGGCAAGGTGCTCGCCCCTCTCCGGGAGCTGCTCAGGAGGCATCGCATTCCCGCGACCTTCCGGCCGCGGGATCGCCTCACCGCTACCGACGTCAGAGGAAAGGACCTGGTCATCTCCGTCGGGGGGGACGGGACCTTTCTCGCAGCTGCTCAGCGCGTCGAGGACGCCTGGATGCTGGGAGTCAACGCTGATCCTGCTCGCAAGGAGGGCTTCCTGTGCAGGGTATCGCCCGAGAACCTGGAGGAACGTTTCGCCCGCATCCTGGAAGACCGCTTCGTGGTGAGCTACCTCTCCCCTTTCGGTCCAGGGAAAGAGCGAGGTCCAGAAGAGCAGCGGAGTCATCATCTCCACCGCCACTGGCTCGAACGCCTGGCACAAGTCCGCAGGGGGAAAGGCGCTTCCTCCCCTGTCCCGCGAATTCCAGTACCTCGTCCGCGAGCCATTCTCCGGAAGGCTGATGCATCCCTCGCTCCTCGGAGGACCGCTTGCCCCGGAAGATGTCGTCGAAGTCGAGAGCCTCATGGAAAGAGGCATCGCGGTGGTGGACTCGTCCGAGCGGGCGTTTCCGTTCCGGAAGGGCTCGGTGCTTCGCATCCGCATCTCTCCGCGCAGGCTGAAGTGCATCGAGTTTCCCGGTCCTGAGGAGGAGCGTGCGGCGCAGGAGATTGCCCGCGAACGGAAAGCGATGCCGAACGTCAGGCTCTCATGAGCGCGGGCTTCCAGGCAGCCGGAGTCAGCTGGCACCTTGTGCTGCACTCGCTTCGCTCGGCAGCACGCCGCATTGCGTGAAAAGGTGCGGGCTTCCGGGGATGAGCTCCGGCAGCAGATGCAGGCGAACCCTGACCTGTTCTCGGCTCCGCACCCCTGCCAGCACCACAGCGCGCGATGAATGCTGCTCCGTTCCCGGCCTGACATGTTTTTCGCGCCCTGCAATCCGGCAGGACAGAGCCTCATAGGCGAGGCCAAGACCTGCAGCCGCAACCGCAGCCGCTCCCCGGCGTTCGGTCCCGACGTAAGCCGATTGTCGGCGACAGGAGACGGCTAGCCTCCCGACCTAGCCCGCAGGTGCCAGAAGACATCGCGCTCTTAAAAGCTTATGCGCCGCGCCCGGTATACGCCAGCCTTTCGGCCGGAATGCCGCGCGTCATCCGCGCGGTCTCGCCGCAATCCCGGTGATTCCTGGCAGTGCGGCCGCTCCGTTGCTCTACGTTGGCCCGCCGAACACCCGCAGGTAGTTCGCGAACAGCACGTTCGCGGTCTCCTCTGTTGTCAGCTGCTTCAGGGCGGCAATCTTCTCCACCGCGAGCCTGACGTTCGCGGGCTCATTCCGCCCTTCGCGCTCCGGCCCCAGGTACGGGGCGTCGGTCTCGGTGAGGAGCTGGCTCAGCGGGACGTCCTTCACCAGCTGCTGGAAGCCGGAGTCGCGCAGCACCGAGGGCGGAATAGAGAAGAGGAAGCCGGCATCGCGGATGTCCTTCACGAGGCTGCGTCTTCCCCCAAAGGCATGGAACACCGCGCGGACGCCGGCATCGCGTACCATCTCGAAGCAGCGCTGCTCCGCCTTGCGCGAGTGGATGACCAGCGCCCTTCCTGTCTCTCTGGAGAGAGCGATGAATCTGCCGAAGACGTCCTCCTGGCGCTCCCACTCCTTCTCGTCCGTGGACCACTTGTGGTCGAGGCCAACCTCGCCGAGCGCTGCGCACTTCTGGCGGGAAATCCAGGACAGCTCTGCGGCTGCTTCATCGTCGGTGAGCTTCAGCGCCTCGATGGGATACAGTCCAAGCGCGGGCCTGATGAGGGGATGCAGCTTCGAGAGGGCGAGCACCGCGCGGTTGCTTGCAGGAGAGATGCCGTTGCACACGATGGCCTTCACCCCCGCCAGCTCCGCGCGACGCAGCACCGCATCCAGGTCGGCGGAGAACTGGGTGTCATCGAGATGGCAGTGCACGTCGACAAGGCGCATGAGCCGCGACCGGTCGCCTTGCCTTAAATAGTTTGACACCCCCTCGGAAATCAACCCGGCTAGCATGCCACACGAGTCCCGCGTGGCCTCACCAGGAGCCCTATGCTTCTCCGCGATGCGGCCGCGCCTCCGGCCGACTCCAGAAGGCTTAAATATCAGCGGCCCGACCACCCCTCAAAAAGTTAGGTTAGCCTAACTCAAGGGGTGTGGATAATGACTGGAAAAGCGTGGAGTATCATGCTGATGCTCATGATTATCATGCTTGCGGGATGCTCGTCATCCGGGACAGAGCGCATCAAGCTCGCGTTCAGCGTGAAGGACGACTTCGGGACATTCGTGGAGAAGACCTCTTCGCTGGCGGACTGGATTGAAGCGCGGACAGGCATCCCCACCGAGATTTTTCCTGTCGAGGACGAGAGTGCGGCGCTCGCCGCACTGGCATCAGGAGACGCCACCGCTGGCTTCCTCGACGGCGGCGCGGCATGGATAGGCTGGAAGACCTTCGGCCTCGAGGCAATCGCAGCAGACCAGAACAGCGACGGCAGGACCGCCTACACCGCGGTCGCATGGGTGCGCGCGAGCGATATCCGCTCGGTCGAGGATCTGCGTGGCAGGGTGAGCTGCCATACCGGCGAGTTGAAGAGCGCGGGCATGCTCATGCCTATGGGTTACCTCGTGAGGAACGGCTACATCGACGCCTCGGGCGTGCCGGACGATGTGAGCAGCATCAAGCTCCTCCGCGAGGGATTCTTCTCCAATCCTCAGGTCGGAGGGGATTACATCGGGGCGTTCCAGTGCCTCTCCGAAGGCCGGGGGGAGGTCGCTTTCGTGAAGGACAGCACCTTCGATGACTTCTGCTCCGGAGAGCAGAAGAAAGAGTGGTGCCTTCCCAGAGAGCAGTACCGCATCCTTGTTGAGTTCGGGGAGGTGCCCAGTCATCCGGTGATGGTCTCCCCCTCTCTGGATGCAGGGACGCGCGGCAAGCTCCTCGACGCGCTCATCGCGCTCAACGTGGACGAAGAAGGGAGGGCCATCCTCAAGGAGGTGCTCAGGACGCCGGGCATCGCTGTGGTCTCCACAGAGGAGCATCTGGGCAGCTATGGCTCCGTAATCAGCGCATTGCCTGGCATCAGGTCGCATGTCCTGGCAGAGGCGAGGAACTGACGCAGGCCCTTATAAAGGGTAGGCCACCCCCCTCCACCATGATGCGTATCGCCGCCAAGGGACTCTCGGTCGGGCATTCCGCAGAGAAGGTCCTCCTCCGGGACATCAGCTTCGAGCTCAGGAGAGGCGAGAGTCTCGCGTTCGTCGGAGCAAGCGGGTGCGGCAAGACCACCCTCCTGAAGACCCTTGCGGGCATCCTGCCTCTTCTCGATGGAGAGGCCTCGGTGCTGGGAACAGCCCTTCCTTCACGGCCCCCGCGCGGGAAGGTGGGCTACATCCCTCAGAACCTCGGCCTGGTGCAGAACGCAACGGTGCTGGAGAATGTCCTCTATGGCCTTGCGGCGGAACTCACCACCTCGAGGTCCATCAGCGGCGTGTTCCCGGAAGAGCACCTCTCCCGGGCGCGAGCGGCCCTCGCGGAAGTGGGGCTCTCCCACAAAGCAGACAGCTCTCCCCGACAACTCTCCGGAGGAGAAAAGCGCAGGGTGGCGATAGCGCGGGCCATCGTGCAAAGGCCAGAAGTGCTGCTCGCCGACGAGATGTTCTCCGAGCTCGACCCGAAGAGCGCGGAGGAGGTCCTCGCAGCATTGAAACGCATCCAGGATGGGCATGGGACGGCTATCGTGCTCGTGGAGCACAACCTCACGATGGCATGCGGCACTGCGGACACCATCGTCGGTCTTCGGGACGGAGGGATTGTTGCTCGCTGCAGCAGGGGAGAGAAGCCCGAGTGTCTCCTCGAGGTCTTCTATGGCAAGAGCTAAGGTCATCGCAGCGCTCCTTGCTCTCGCGGCGCTAGCCAGCTTCATCGCGCTCGACTTATACCACTCCACCTTCTCTCGCCAAGGGCTGCGGTGGCTGCTGGAGCTCTCCTTTCCTCCGAGCGGCAGCGTGCTGGGCATCGCGCTCCGCGGGCTCTGGGAGACCATGCACATCGCGTACCTTGGCACCCTGCTTGGTCTCGGAATCGCCCTCCCTCTCTCGCTCCTCGCGAGCAGAAACCTCTTTCCGCGGCGCATCGGGATACCTGTGCGGATGCTCCTCTCGGCGCTGAGGGTGCTGCCCGCGCTGCTCTGGGCCATCATCTTCGTGATGCTCTTCGGTCTTGGGCCTCTTGCGGGAGTGCTGGCCATCACCTGCTACACCGCGGGCTATCTTGGGAAACTGTTCTACGAGAGCTTCGAGGCCCTGCCGAAGGATACCCTGGAGGCGCTTGAATCGATGGGCGCATCGCGGCTGCAGCTCCTGCGCTTCGTGGTCATCCCCGAGAGCGCTCACGCACTGCTCGGGCATGCGCTCTTCATGTTTGAGTATAATGTCCGCCATTCGAGCGTCATCGGCATCGTGGGGGCAGGAGGCATCGGATTCTACCTTTCCGCGTACCTGAAGTTCTTCGAGTACGACAAGGTCCTCACCCTGCTTCTGGTCATCTTCGTTGCGGTGGTGGGAATCGACGCGCTGAGTGCAGCTGCGCGGAGAAGGTTCGCATGAACAGGCTCGCCTCGGAGAAGAGTCCCTACCTCCAGCAGCACGCCCACAATCCGGTGGACTGGCATCCCTGGGGGGAGGAGGCCTTCGCGAAAGCGAAGAGGGAGAACAAGCCGGTCTTTCTCTCCATCGGCTACAGCTCCTGCCACTGGTGCCATGTCATGGAGCAGGAGTCCTTCATGGACTCCGATGTCGCGGAGCTGCTCAACGAGGTCTTCGTGTGCGTCAAGGTGGACCGCGAGGAGCGTCCGGACATCGACAGCCTGTACATGGCGGCGTGCCAGATGCTCACCGGCAGCGGCGGATGGCCGCTCACCGTGCTCCTCGCTCCGGACAAGAGACCGTTCTTCGCCGCCACGTACATTCCGAAGATAAGCAGGCACGGCCAGCTGGGGATGTACGACCTCATCCCCATGGTGAAGGAACTGTGGACACTGAAGGGGCAGCATGTCCTGCAGTCCGCCGAGCAGATAACCGCCTCTCTCAAAGAGGCGGCTCGCACCCACGCCGGGACAGCGCCAGGAGAACAGGAGCTTCACCTCTGTTATACCCAGCTTGAAAGAGAGTACGACGACGCGCACGGCGGCTTCGGCTACGCCCCGAAATTCCCCTCGCCGCACCAGCTCCTCTTCCTCCTGAGGTACTGGCGGAGGTTCGGCAAGGAGGGTGCCCTGCGGATGGTGACCGGGACGCTGGATGCCATGGCACGCGGCGGCATCTTCGACCAGCTCGGCTATGGTTTTCACCGTTATTCCACGGATGCTGAATGGAGGCTTCCTCACTTCGAGAAGATGCTCTACGACCAGGCCATGCTCTCCCTGGCATACCTGGAGTGCTATCAGGCCACTGGGGACCAGCGGTACGCGGAGGCCTTCAGGAAGGTGGCCGAGTATGTGCTGCGCGACCTCTCTTCCCCAGAGGGCGTGTTCTACTCTTCGGAGGACGCGGACAGCGAAGGCGAAGAGGGAAAGTTCTACCTCTGGACGGAAAAGGAGCTCGACGCCATTCTTGGTAAGGACGCTGCTCTCGCCAGGAAACTCTTCGGCACCCTCCCTGAAGGCAATGTCGCGGATGAGGCCAGCGGGAAGTCAACAGGGAGCAATGTTCTCATTGGCGCTGAGGATGGAGAGGAAAAGGAGCGTATCCGGCGCGCGTTGCTGCAGGCCCGCAACGCAAGGAAGCGCCCGCTCCGGGACGACAAGGTGCTCACCGACTGGAACGGGCTGATGATTGCCGCTTTCGCGCGCGGTTCCGCAGTGCTCGGAGACCCGTCATACGCGACACATGCCAAGAAGGCGGCCGACTTTCTCCTCCAGAAGATGCACCGCGACGGCAGACTGCTCCACCGCTACAGGGATGAGGCGGGGATTGACGCCTTCGCGGACGACTATGCGTTCCTGGTCTTCGGACTGCTGGAGCTGTACGAGGCGACCTTCGAGGAGGGCTACCTCGAGAAGGCGATGGAGCTGAATCGGGAATTCATCGCGCGGTTCTGGGATGCAGATGGGGGGTTCTTCCTCACCGCTTCCGACGGTGAGCAGCTCCCGGTCCGGCAGAAGGACGCGCATGACGGCGCGATACCGTCAGCGAACAGCATGGCCATGCTCAACCTGCTGCGCCTCTCCCGTATGACGGGCGATGTCGGTCTCGAGGAGAAGGCGGCCGCTCTCTCCCGGGCGTTTCCTGCGCGTCAGCATCCCGCCGCGTATTGCATGCTGCTCTGCGCCGTTGACTTCGCGCTCGGCAGCATGGAGGTGGTCATCTCCGGCGGGCGGGGCGCTCTTCTCGATGCGGTCCGCAGGACGTATGCGCCGTCGAAAGTGCTCATGCTGCGCACCGAACGACTCGTGCGGCTTGTTCCCGCGCTTTCCTCGATGAACGCTGAAGGCACGGCCGCCTTCGTGTGCAGGAATTTTTCCTGCGACGCCCCGGTGAGCGACCCGGAGCTTCTGCGGGAGAAACTCAGAGCGTGATGAGCAGTACGCCAAGAACCATGAGCGCCGCACCAGGAAGCCTGGTGCGCATCCCCTTCTCCCGGAAGATGAGCCATCCCCAGAGCACCGAGAGCAACGCGCTCGTCCGCTTGATGGCGATGAGGTACGCCACCAGGGTCATGCTCAGCGCAATCATGTGATGCAGCACAGTGAGGCCCGCAAACACTCCCACGAGCAGGAGGGAAAGACCCGCACCGCGGGCCTGTGGGAGTCTTCTGATGGCGAAGGGCAGCAGGGTGATGACCATGAAGGCATCCAGGGAGATGGCCCAGAAGATGGGGGAGCTGTTCCGCAGGCCCATCTTGTCGACATTTGAGCTGACACTCCAGATGAGCGCCACCAGGAGCATGAGCCTCGGTCCCCGCTCGCGCAGAAGGGAGCGGAACGGCGCGAGCAATCCGCCGCCTTTCCCGCCGTGCAGGAGATAGGAGCCGAGCACGATGCAGAGCACCCCCAGCAGCCCGGAGGCATCAGGGACCTCGTGCAGCATGAGCGGCGAGGTCACGAGGAGGAACAGCGGGGTGAAGGTCAGCATGGGTGCGGTGACCGAGAGATCTGATGACTTGAGGGCGCGCATGTAGAGCAGGGCCGCGGCGGCGTTCAGGCTGCCACTCACCAGGAGGGCAGGCCAGTACCCGGAACTGATAGAGGGGATGCCGGCGAGCCAAAGCGCAGGAAGCAGGAACAGCAGCGCGATGAGCTTCGAGCTCCAGGCGATGAGATACTCATCCGCCCTGGCAAGCGCGTGCTTCGCGAAGACGTCCTCAAGGGAGCGGAAGAACGCGGTCAGCGCTGCGAAGATGACCCAGATCACGCAGCTCGGCCGGAAGGGCATCTCTTAAAGATTGCGGCGGTGCGTTGAACAGGATAAACCGGACGCGCTGTTGAGGATACCCGGCATTCCTGCGAGGCAACCCGGATATCGCGCGGCAATGCGGCCGACACTTTCCATGAGGCCGGCGGATCACGCCAGCGCCACGCAGAAGTGCGCGCGCTCCGTGTCCGTCCGACTCACCCCGAGGAAGATGAGCTCATAACTGCCAAGGGGGAGGCGGCCGCCGACGTTGAGCACGGCGTCGCTGCCGTCCAGCCAGAGCCGCACCTCGGCCAGGGTCTCCGAGAGCGAGACCATGGACAGCACCCCTATCTCATGATTTTCCTCTCCGAGAGAGACGGTCCCGAGCTCGCCGAGCTGCAGCTCCTTCTCCAGAAGGCAGGCGGCGACGGTCTCGGAGGGGAGGCCGATGACTGCGGCCTGGGGCGCGCCCCTCAGGAAGAACAGCAGCCCTATCGCGACGACGATGCCAAGGGAGAGGGTGAGCGCGAAGAGGACGAGCTTGTGACGTGCGCGCCAGCTCATGGCGTGACGTCCTCCTCCGTGACCTGGTTCGCAATCAGCCTGCGGAATTCGTAGATGTCTTCTCCCTGCTCCACCTTGAGAGGCAGGCCGTAGAAGGTGTCCAGGAAGAGCAAGGTCTGCTTGCCCTCAATATCCGCGGTGAGTCGTATGGTCTGCCTGCCGTCAATCGCCGCAGAGCCGGTCTCCTCCGCATAGGTGACGAGTTTGAGCCACTGGTAGGGGGTGCGGCGGAAATAGGTGTCGTATTGCACCTGAAAGACGCGTTCCGGGTCCGGGCAGCGGTTGAGGCTCTCCTCCCGGCAGTAAGCGACTCCGGTCTGCTCCATGGTGTCCAGGAAAATCGTGTCGTAGTTGGTCCCCGGGGTGACGACGGTCTGGAAGGGAAGCTCTACCTTTATCTTGTCCGCCCGGACGGAAAAGGAAAGCTCCACCGCACGGTCCGGAAGTCCGCGGTAGGTGTACGCATAGCTCGTCACCGTCTTGTCCGCCTTGGCCAGCAGGTCCTTGACACGCTTGGTCATCTCTGCCTGCGGGGCCGGCTCAACGGGGACTTCCTCGGGGACGACTGGCGCGGGCTCCTCGATGGGCTGCGGTTCCGGCTGCGGGACAACCTGCTCCTGCGGCTGTGGAGACGGCGTGCAGGCTGCGAGAAGGATGACGGCGCAGATGAGGATGACCCAGGCTTTCATTCCGACCTCAGGTTGTCCTCCGGCCCGTACGTCATAGAGATGATGGAGGCGATGAACAGCAGACCGAAAAGGAACATCAGGGTGAAGGCCCAGGTGCTTCCCGGGTCGAAGCCGCGCTCCAGCATGGCGGCGCCATCAGGAGCGCTGTTTGCCAGGAGGACTCCTGAGAAGATGAGGCCCATCAGGGCAATGACCATGAACGCTCCGCTGAGGGGGTAAACACGCGCCATCCCGGAACATCCCAGACAGGCTTGCTTTAAATAGTTTATGCCTGGACAGCCGAGTAAAAATGCTCGGGGGTTGGCAGCATTGCTCAGGATATCTGTCATCCCTGCGAGACCGAGTCTCCTACGGCATTGCGGCCGAGGAATCTGGGGTTTCTAGAGAGTCGGCCGCGCTGAGTCTCTCCACCGGATGTCAGGCCGCTCAGGCCTTGTGCTTGTGCGTCTCCAGGCGCTTCTCACGGCGGTTCAGGTGCTTCCGGAAAGAGTTGAGCACCTTCTCTTTGTGGGCGAGGCCGCGCTTCTTCTCCTGCAGGGCCTTCTCCCGCTCGGCGAGTTTGGTAGCCTGGCTGGAGAGTTTTTTGGCGATTTTCTCTGCCATTGCACCCTCTTTCTGGATGAGCTTGCGTGTCTTCTCCATCCCCCGCAGCTCGCGCGTGAGCCGTTCCTCGCGGAGGCTGACGTCATGGCGGAGGTGCTCGGCCTCTGCCTTGAAGGTCTTGTATTTCTCAAGCCGTTGCATGCTTTCGCTCAGCAGCTTGAGCGACTCGTTCACGCGACGCTCCCGCTCTGACAGCTCGGCCTCGTTGAAAGGCCGTGCGTTGAAGAACGGAAGGGGGTTGAGCAGCGCACGGACAGAGACATCCTTGTGGTCCCAGTCCCTGCTCCGGAGAAAGCGGTCGCTGAGAGCCTGTCTCATGCTGATGAGCCCGGCCTCCTCGAGTGTCTTGGACCATTCTTCCACCACGGTGCGGTCGGTCTGCAGATGGTTCGCAGCCGCAGTGAGGGTGATTTCCGCTCTCTCGTTGACCAGGGCAAGGAGCCTGTCCACTCCAGTTACTATCTGTTCGCTCATTGTGCACCTCCTCTTCGGCGGAAAATGGCAACCAGCAGGGCAGCGATGACGACGAGCATCAGTCCGATGAGGGGCATCTCGTCAGCCATCTCGCCCACCAGCCCACGGGATACCGCGCGCCCGGTGATGGGTCCCAGTCCTCCGGTATCTTCGCTCGGTTCGCCGGACTCGGACTCAAGGCCGCTCAACAGGATTTCGGAGCCTCCACCGCATGAGCCGCAGCTTCCGCCACAGTCAGTTCCGGTCTCATCTCCGTTCTGGATGCCATCATCGCACGTAGGCACGTAACTGCAGGGCTCGCTCTCCGCGGGCTCCGCGGGACCGTAGACGATGACCGTCCACAGCTTCGCGCCTATCTGTTCAGTGGATTGGCAGTCATTTGCGTCCTCGCAGACTCTTGTCCTGGTGCCATCGGGTTGGCAGGCGCTCCATTCCCCGCACACCCAGTCCCTCTCACAGGTAAGAGAGGAGCCGTAGCCGGAGGAAGGATTCGCCAAGGGGGTTACACCCTCGCCGTCTCCAGCTCCGTCGCCCGAGCCGTCTCCGGTATCGTCGCCGGTGTCGTCTCCGGTATCGTCCCCGGTATCGTCGCCGGTGTCGTTTCCAGTATCGTCCCCGGTATCGTCACCCGAGTCGTCTCCGGTATCGTCCCCGGTATCATCGCCGGTGTCGTCTCCGGTATCGTCACCCGAGTCATCTCCGGTATCGTCCCCGGTGTCGTCACCCGAGTCGTCTCCGGTATCGTCCCCGGTGTCGTCTCCGGTATCGTCGCCCGAGTCGTCCCCGGTATCATCTCCGGTATCGTCTCCAGTATCGTCCCCGGTATCATCGCCGGTATCGTCTCCGGTATCGTCGCCCGAGTCATCTCCGGTATCGTCCCCGGTA
>JAGVZT010000051.1 GCA_018302335.1 Candidatus Woesearchaeota archaeon
GCGCCCACCTTTCCCTGGACCCAGGAGAGAAACCGCTCTGCGTGGGTCACGGCGTCACGGGCGTTTGTCTCGGTGATGAGCCGCTCCTCATACTCAGCGACGCCTTTGATGCCCAACAGCATGGCAAGATGCCGCAGCTTCTGCCCCATCAGAGGGTCAGCCACCTGCATGAGCAGCCGCTGGACGTCCGCATGATTGGTTCCAGCGTGCCTCACGCCCAGGGAAAATACCGTGAGCGCGTCCGCAGCGCTGATACCGCAATGCACTGCGAGGATTGCGGCGGCATTGTAGCCCCCCTGCTCAAGGGCGACGCGCATCAGTGCGGCGCACTCTCCCGCCTTCTTCAGGAAGTTGAGGTGCAGCTCCTTCCTCAGGCGCTGGGTCTTGACTTCGGCCATGGGTCCGCTCCTTTTATCAGGTCATGCTGTTTGCGAATGGACTGGAGCACGGAGGAGCTCTGCTGACGCTGGAATTCCTTCTCCGTGAGCACGTACCAGCTCAGCGGCATC
The DNA here is from genome assembly GCA_018302335.1 of Candidatus Woesearchaeota archaeon. Taxonomy (GTDB): domain Archaea; phylum Nanobdellota; class Nanobdellia; order Woesearchaeales; family JAGVZT01; genus JAGVZT01. The sequence goes on from JAGVZT010000051.1 coordinate 510, forward strand.
CCGTATGACTCCAGAAAGGAGGGGAGCCTCTCCTGAATCTCCTGCTTGGGAATGCCGCCAGGCAGGAGGAGCAGGAGGTCGATGTCGCTGCCTGGTCTCTCATCGCCCCGCAGGACGCTTCCGAAGAGGACGCAGCTCACTGTTTCGCGCGGGACGAGCTTCTTCAGTTCTTGACGGAAGGTCGCCCAGCTCCTGCCTTCTGCCTGGAAGAGCGCCTCCAGAGGGGGATACGCGGCATTCTTCAGGTTGAGCTTCACCAGGTACGCATGCCCGTGGGACTCCATGGTGAGGATTCCCGTGGCTTCCAGTTGCTTGACGGCGAGGAGTACAGGGGTGCGCGTCGCGCCCTTCGCAGAGCGGGCTATCTGGAGCGGAGTGGTCTGCTTCCAGGGGTAGAGGAAGAGGGAGCGGAGGACGCTGACCTTCGCCCTGGACCCGAGCAGTTCATCGAGGTAGTGACGCGTTCTCATCATGAATTACCTATTTTTAGGTAATATAACTATATTTTAGGTAATACTATATTAATCTTTGCCTGGGGAGAGTGCCGTCGATTGCCGGCCCCCCTCTGTGAGGGTCGGTCTGGAGTCCCGTAGCGCTTCCGGATGCTTCAAGCGCTTGCAACCAGAAAGTGGGCCCATGGATAGCTTCACTTGCGTGACCACTGGTCCAATGGGCCCAGGGGGATTCGAACCCCCGACCTACCGGTTAAGAGCCGGTTGCTCTAAACCAACTGAGCTATGAGCCCGGAGCGTCGCGGGGGAGGAAGGCGCTTTTTAAAGTTTCTGGGCGTCCTCTGTAGAACACGTGAACAGTTGGTCGCGTTGCTGAAAATTCCCGGAATGCCGGCGAGGCAACCAGAAACTTGTGCGGCATCGCGGCCGAGGTGCCCCTATGACGACGAGAGGCGCCGGATGAACTTCTCCACGGCGTGCACGAGGTCCTTGAGGGAGCCGTCGTTGATGACGAGGTGGTCCGCGAGCGCGATGGGGCCGGCCTTGTTGAGCTTCTCTATCTCCGCGATGTCCCGCGAGCGGGACTCCTCGAACGACAGGGGCCGCTCTCCCCGGATGGTCAGCCGCTGATACCTGAGCTGCCTTGTGGTGTACACCCCGAGCACCACGAGTTTCTTCCCGAAGTGCTCCCGGAGCACAAGCAGCTCCTCCCAGCTGTACAGGCCGTCCAGCACAACATTCCCGTGGGGAAGCGCGGCGTCAATCTTCGGTATCATGAACTTCGCGTAGGCGGCCATGCCGTGCTCCTTGCGGAGCGATTCCCGCACCACGCGCTCGTGCTGCTCGTTCCGCTCCAGCCCGCGCCTCTTCAGCTCGTCGTCCGTGACGTCCCCGAAGCGGAGGCGCTGCCAGCCGTGCTTCTGGAAGACCCTGGAGACCTCGGTCTTGCCAGCGCCGGCCATGCCTACAATAGCGACGAGCACGCGAGCACCTTGGCGCCGGCCTTTTTATTTCTTGTGCCTGGCCAGCCGGTCGATTCCCGCGACCCCAGCCGGTCGATTCCCGCGACCGAATGATGGGCGAGATGCCACATCCCCAGGCCGAGGAGCAGATAGCCATAGTACCAGGCGAGGTCGACCAGTGCCCCGAGAGAATAAGCGTCAGGATGGACCGCATAGGACAGGTCCGCGTAGAGACTGAAGAGCCCGCCCAGGGCCACGAGCACCCATCCGCTCATCCAGTCTCCCCCCGCAAGCATGTAGATGAGCAGGATGACCGGGAGGAGGACGAGCAGGTCGGCGATGACATAACCGGCGGTGAAGATATTCTCCGCCAGCGAGAGCCCGCTTTTGTACCCAAGGGGGAAAAGGTAGAGGTAGGCGAGAGCCGCCAAGGCGAGAATGGCTGCGATGGGAAGGATTCTTCTCTTTGGCCGGAGCGACCGGGCGGCGAGCGCCAGGCCAGTCGCCAGGGGGAGATACCCCATGAGGTAGAACCCGTCCGCAGGCGAGACTATCGCCTCGCCATAGAGGGCATACCAAAGGATATCGGCGACGAGCCAAAACCCGACGGACAATGCGAACAGGTGCGCCACCTTGCCCTGGGCGCTCTTCCAGCCGAAGAATCTTCCCGAAGCGAGGCAGAGCAGCAGGGAGAGGATAGGCGCGACGAAGGCGATGACAGGAGGAGGCTGCAGGCCCGCATCCCTCCAGAAGAGGTATGCAAGAGTGATTGCTGCAGCGAAGGCAGCCATCGCGTAGGGGACCAGTCTCGAGCGCACGATGTCCATCATCTTGCCTCCAGGCCCGCTAGCACCCGCTTGGCCCGTTCCGGGCCAATGAAATGCAGACTCTCCACACGCGGCGCCCACAAAGCTTTTATTGCGGCCGGTTTCTGTCCGGGCATGCGGGGGAGTCTCATCGTCATCGAGGGCGCAGATTGAGTCTCATCGTCATCGAGGGCGCAGATTCCTCAGGGAAGGCCACGCAGGCCGCGCTGCTCGCGAAGCGCCTCGGGGAAGAAGGCCATGAAGTCCACACCCTGGACTTCCCGCAGTATGATTCCTTCTTCGGGAAGCATGTCGCCAGGTTCCTCCGGGGAGAGTATGGCTCCCTCGACCAGGTGCATCCGGAGCTCGCGAGCATGCTCTTCGCGCTGGACCGCTTCAGCCAGAAGGAGAAACTGAAGGGCTGGCTGGACGAGGGCGCCGTCGTCGTGCTGAACCGCTACATGGAGAGCAACATGGCGCACCAGGGCGCGAAGCTCGACGGGGAGGAGCGGAAGCGCCTCGTCGCCTGGCTGCGGGAGCTGGAAGTGGGGCAGCTCGGCCTTCCTCCCGCAGACCTGGTCATCTACCTCCACGTCCCCACCGAGCAGTCCCAGCGCATCATCTCCGGCCGGGGCCGGAAGGGATACCTTGCGGGAAAGGAGAAGGACATCCACGAGTCCGACCGCTCCTATCAGGAGCGCTGCGTCCAGACCTATCTTGAGCTGCACGGGGCAAACCCGCACTGGAGGCTCGTCGAGTGCGCGGAGAACGGCGCGCTGCTTCCGCGGGAGGACATCCACAGCCGCGTGTGGGATTCGGTGAGGGAGCACCTTGCTCATCGTCATAGAGGGGATTGACGGCAGCGGCAAGAGTGTCGTGGTCGGCGCGAGCCGCGCATTCTTCGAGCGGCACGGCCTGCGCGTCCTGGACCTCAGGGGCAAGACGAGATATCCTGAGGAGAAGCTCCTTCTCCATTACGACGCTGTGCTCTGCGGGGAGCCCACGCACACCACGCTCGGCCGCGATGTCCGCGCGCTCGTACAGGCGGAGGGCGATGTCCTCCGGATGGCCCGGGCCTTCTCCGCGGACAGGAAGCAGCTTTTCGAGCGCGTCGTCATCCCCATGCGCGGCAAGCTGGTCGTCGAGGAGCGCAGTTTCCTCTCTTCTGTTGTCTACCAGGCGGTGCCAAGGGAAAAGCTGCTCGCTCTTCCCGGCAACGCCCTTGCGGTGCGATACCCTCCTGCTCTGGTCCTCCTCGCGGATTGCCCCGTGCGCCTCGCGCTGGAGCGCCTCGCGCTCCGTGAGAAGAAGGACCGCGCGGTGTTCGAGAAAGCCGGGCCTCTGCAGAAAGCGAGGGACCGGTACCTCGGCGAGGATTTCAGCGGCCTCGTCGGCCGCCTCGGGGCGAAGCTCATTAAGATAGACACTTCAGGCAGCATCGCGGAGACGGACGAACAGTGCGTGAGAGCGCTGTCCTCCGTCTTCAAAGATACTCGGCGAACCGCGCCTGGCGGCTTCTGAACAGCCACACTCCCAGGACAAACACCACTGCGCAGATGGCAAGGGTGATGAGCTCATGCACCCATCCGGAGACGCCCCCGAGCAGCGGGATGTGGTTGGAGATGAGTATCTCCCTGGAAGTGGAGATGATGCGCGCCAGGGGGTTGAGCATGTACAGTTTCACGTACTTCGGAGCGACGAGGTCATAGTCGTAGAAGATGGGCGTCACCCAGAACAGCGCCATGAGAACAAAGTCCCAGATGTATCCCAGGTCCCCGTACCGCACGTACAGCGCAGAGAGGCCGTAGCCGAGGCCGAAGACCAGGAGGAACAGCTCCAGCAGGGTCACCGGGAGGTACAGCGCCGTGATGCCGGGGAAGATGCCGAACGCGGCCATGAACACCATGAACACGCCGAGGTTGATGAGCAGGTACGCCCCCGAGGTCATGACGGAGCTGAGCACGATGACATGCCTCGGAAAGGCGACTTTCTTCACCAGGTCCCGCTTCCTGGAGAGGGAGTGCATCGCCTCTCTCGTCGCCTCGGAGAAGAAATTGAAGAGCACGATGCCGAGCAGCAGGAAGAGCTGGTAGTTCTCCACCTGGAAGTTCATGAACACCGAAAACACCGTATAGAGGATGGCCAGGGTGATGAGCGGGGTGAGCACGCTCCAGAGATAGCCCAGCGCGGTCTCGTGGTACCGGTGCCTGAAGTCGGACCAGGCGAGGACCCTGGCCCGCTCGAAGTCGGAGAGCATCGCTACAGCTCGACGTTCCTGAGGAACTCCCCGAGGAGCTTTGCCCCGACGCCCGTGCCGCGCTTGTCCTGGGACATCGTGCCTGCGATGTCAAGGTGCAAGTAAGGAGTCTCGTGCCTGCCCTCGTGCTCCTTCACCGCGAATGCCTGGAGGAACGCAGCGGCAGAGCTCGCACCCCCACCTTTGGGGTCGCCTGTGTTCTTGAGGTCGGCGCGAGAAGACTTGCTCATCGCGGGATAAAGAGAGCCGAACTCGCTGCTCGGCAGGTGCCATACCCGCTCGCCAACGCGGGACGCCGCGAGTTGCATGCCCCCCACATATTTCTGGCCGGCCGCATTGGCGAAAAGCCCGGCGGGGACAAGCTGGCCGACGCCCAGCGCGACCATGCACGCCCCGGTGAGCGTCGCCACGGTGAGCACCAGCGCGGGCTTCTTCTCGAGACCATAGTCCATGGCATCGGCAAGAGTCAGGCGTCCCTCGGCGTCCGTATTGTCTATCTCCACGGTCTTTCCGCTGCGCGAGACCAGCACATCCTGGGGGAGCTGGGCTCTGCCGCCGAGCATGTTCTCGGTGGCGACGAAGATGCCGTGCACGGTGTGTTTCGGACGCAGGTCGGCAGGCAGCGCGGCCCATGCCCGGAAGACCGCGAGCAGGAGCCCTGCGCCGGACATGTCCATGCGCATCTCGTTGATCCACTCTCCGGTCTTGAGGTTCGTTCCGCCGGTGTCGAAGGTGATGGCCTTCCCGATGAGCACGATTGGCTTGCCCTTGCCGTAGTGGGTGAGGCAGATGCCCACCGGCTCCCGCTCGCTGCCCTGGTTCACCCCCAGCAGGAGATTCCACCTGTCCTTCTCGAGCGCAGCTTTGTCCAGTCTCGCCGTGAGCTCGATGTGCTCGGCCATCTTCGCTATCTTCTGCGCCTCGGCAGCGAGGAATTGCGGGGTGACGATGTTCGCTGGGCCGTCGTTCAGCCAGCGGGCGTAGTTCCTGGCCTCTCCCCACACCCTGGCCGCGAGCACAGGATTCTCCAGCTCCTTCCCCCCGAGGACGACGACTCGCTTGACCCCTGGGTCCTTCTCTTTTCTCACGGAGGGGTCATAGGACGCAACGGAGATGCCCCCTATCATGTCCCAGATGGAGCGCTCCTCCCTCCCCTGGACGGGAACCAGGGTGACGGTGTCAAACCTTCCCGCCGCGGTATTGTTCGCGACGAGCCATGCGCCGAGAGCGTTCGCGGCGAGCATCCCCTGCTGCTCATCGAAAGCATCGCGCTTGCCGAGGCCCAGCGCCACCACGTTGATTCCGCCTGTCTCCAGGGGAGTGCATGCCCCACCCTTGAGCGGGAGCGCGGCAAGGGCCTTCGCGAACGTCCCCTTGGAGCGCGCGTCCAGCTCTGCGGCTATGCCGTCGAGCTTCGCGTCGTCAAAGACAGGAAGGACAAGCTGGCCTTCGATGCTGCCCAGCGAAACCGGCTTCAGGGCGCTCTTCAGGGAGCACGTGAACTCGTACATGGCACTCACCTCACGCGACTTTCATCACCCTTCTGAGGGCGATGCTGAAGGTGATGGCGAAGATGATGTAGGTCCAGAACCATCCGACGGAGAAGCTCCCGACGCGAAAGGCTTCCATCTTCTCGTTCCCGAGTGTCACCTGCCTGACGCCAGGGCTTTTCGAGCGCACGACTGGCGTGCGGTATCCACGTCCCGAGGTGATGAGCACCTCCACCTGTGCGCTGCTCTCTCCGTACGCGACTTCGAGGACATACTCCCCTTCGGCGCCCTGGAGGAGCCAGGTCGCCTTGGAGTCAACTATCTGCTGCACGGCCTCGCCCTGGGTGATTCCCTCCGGAAGAGTGGTCAGGGTCGCGGTGCCCGAGGCCCCCTTCGCGAAATCGGCGGTGACGGTGAATTGCTGCCCCGGAGCGAGGGGCTCAAAGGCAAGATTCGCGTTGAGCCAGCCGAAGATGAAGATGATGGGCAGGATGGTGAACAGCGTGCTTTTCATCGAGCCCATCATGTACTTCATGTTGGTCTGCATGAACCGCGCCTGGACGCCGGCCATCTTCTCCGGGTGAGAGCGCAGCTCCTTCATCTCCTTCTGCAGGTCCTTCATCTCCTGCTTGAGGCTCCTCATGAGATTCTGGTCCGTGGTGAGCTTGTAGATGACAGTCACGATGACGGAGACGAGCAGGGCGATGGCCCCGATGGCCAGCCAGGGAGGCAACGAGAGGAGTGGAGAGAACAGCGGGTCCAGGACCGCCTCCACCACCGCTCCGGTGATAGGGTTCATCAGCCCTCCATGAAACGCCGCATCATGGGATGCATGTCCATCATGTGCTGCCTGGCGATGTCCTCGTAGAGCTTGTACACAATCATGACTGCCAGCAGGATGCCGGTTCCTCGTTCCAGAGCGCCAAGGAGGTCCGCAGTCGCGGCGAGAACGCCTATCGAAATCCCTCCCATGACGGTGAGCGGCCCGATGTATCTGGAGAGGATGCGCTCCAGGATGCGCGGGTCTCTGCGGAATCCGGGAATCTGGAGGCCGGACGCCATGATCTGCTTGGCCTGGCTCTTGGCATCCATTCCGCTGGTCTGCACCCAGAAGACCGAGAACACCAGGCAGCCGAACAGGAACACCACAAGATAGACAGCGGCGCTGAGCAAGTCCCTCGGCGTGAGGCTTCCTCGCAGGACGGCTCCGGCGATGTTCGGCGGGTTGAGCAGCGCCACAAGACCGGAAGCGGGGGTGTTGCCGACGAACGTCCCGAGGAGAGGATAGCCCCAGTTCTGCATGAGCCTTGCCCAGAGCTGGAGATTCGCCATCAGGGCGCTCACCAGGATGACGGGGATGTTGCTGGTGTAGAGGAAGTTCAGCGGCCACCGGATGGAATACCCGCGGACTCTTCCGAAAGAGAGCGGTATCTCTATCTTCATGGCCTGGCCGAAGACGCACATGGCGAACACCACCAGGGTGAAGAAGATGGCCATGAACTCAAGCCCCGCGGTGGTGCTGTCCCCGCTCGCGAGGGAACGGAGAAGCTCGGGCACGGCTCCCACATAGGCGCTTGGGTTCGTGACCGGGTGCAGCGGCGAGAAGAGCCGGATGACCAGGCTCTGCGACACTCCGGCGAGGATGAAGAGACTCACTCCGGAGCCGAAGCCCCACTTGTCCACGACCTCGTCCATGAACACCACGACGATGCCGCCGAGCACGAGCTGGAACGCCAGGATGAACTGCATCTCAAGATATGCCGGGCTGCCGGCGAGCGCGGGATTGGGGGTGAGGCCTCCCATGAAGACGTAGATTGCCGCCTCGAAGAGGATGAAGAAGTAGGTGCCGACCTTCTGCAGCCCCTGGAACTTCTCGCGGCCTTCGTGGGTGGTGAGGTCCAAGGGGAGGAGTCCGGAACCCGCGAGGAGCTGGAGCACGATGCTCGAGGTGACGATGGGTCCTATGCCGAGGGAGAGGATGGAGCCGAAGCTCGCCCCGAGGATGATGCTGAGGAACTCGAACTGCTCGAAGGCGTTGCCCCCGAGGCCGTACAGGGGGACGAGGCCGAGGGCGAAGAAGGCGACGAGGATGAGGCCGGTCCACTTCAGCTTCTCCTTGAAGGAGAGGTGCTTCTGGGTCGGCCTCCTGACCTCAGGAATCAGCTCGGATATCCGCGTAATGACGTCGAGAACGCCCATCCCCCTCATCGCGCGCAGCTGCGCCTATTTAAACCTTTTCCGCCGGACGCTCGGTGAGAGTGACTTCCCCGCCGGCGGCCTTGACCTTCTCCACCGCGCCGCTGGATGCGGTCCGCGCCGTGAGCTTCAGCTTGAGTGAGAGCTTGCCCTTGGAGAGGAGCTTGTCATAACCTACCTTGGAGAGGTCTATCACAAAGATGTCCTTCTCCTTGGCGGCAACGCCCTCGGCGAGGAGCTGCGGGAGCATCTCCTGCAGAGCGGAGAGGGTCACTTCCCGCTGGGGGTCCGAGAACGGCCTGGTGAAGCCATGCTTCCCGAAGTACTCCAGATGCCAGATGCGCGTCTTGTTCTGGTCCGCTCGCTTCCCGGTGCCCGCCATGCCACGGCCACCTCGGTTTCCCGCCCCGCGGGCTTTCTTCTTCGAGCCGCAGCCGTGGGTATGGCTGCCCCGATACCGTGACTGCTTGCTTCTTCGACGAGCGACCATGTCAGCCCACCATCCTGCGGATGAGTTCGTTGATGTCTTTGCGGGCGCCGAGGGCGCCGCCGATGCTCTTCGGCGTCTTGATGCCCTTGCGCTCGAAGCCGCCTGTCGGAGGATTCAGCCGGAAAAAGGGCTTGATGCGCTTGCCCTGCACCTCGATGAACTTCCGCTCGTGGTATCCCTCGGTCCGGCCACTGTAGGGCTCTCCACGTTTGCTCACGAGGAGCGCGTACGTCGCGTCGTCGATGCTGCCCCAGGTGATACGGTCCTTCGCCCGCTGCAGCATCCCCCGCGTGGAGGGGGTGTCGGGCAGGACAACGCAGTAGTTGCATCTCAGCAGGCGCAGGGATTTCAGCGTCTCCCTGGTGTCTGGATTGACGTCGTGCATCCCACGAAGCCTGATGGCCGCAATCCTCTTGTCTGTCATGCCTTGCCCTCGATGATGCCGAGCGATGCGACACTGTCCGTCTGCACTTTTGTTGCCATGAGTTCCCGGAGCGCGGCGAAGCACGCCTTGACCAGATTGGTCTTGGTGCGGGTCTGGCCGAGAGTCATCGAGCGCACATCCTTGATTCCTGCGAACGAGAGTATCTTCTGGCACTCGTTCTCCACCTTGAGGCCGGTGCCCTTCGGCGCGGGAAGGAGGCGAATCTCTGAGGAGCCGCACTTGCCACGCACCTCGAAGGGGATGCTGTGCGCCTCCTTGCACCCGCACTCCCATGAGCCGCAGCCCCTCCGAATCTTGATGACCGCTGTCTTCGCACGGCGGAACGCCTTCTCGCGTGCAGGAACAGTCTCTTTTGCCTTTCCGTAGCCAATGCCCACGTAGCCGTTGCGGTTGCCGCACACTGCAAAAGTGGCAAACCTGGGCTTGTTCCCCTCAGGGGTCTTCTTCTGGGTCTGCTTGAAGACGCGGCGCTGGCCTCCGCCGAACTTGCCCTTCGCCTGGCCGATGAGCAGCAAATCAGTCTCCGCGTTGGGGAGGAGCACATCGACAATTTCCGGCTCCATGATTGCCAGCCCGCGGTCCAGAATATCATCAATATTGAGTATCTGCTGGCTCTGGACCTGCTTGCCAATGGCCGTCCTGGGTTTCCATCTCGGCGCCACGGATTCCGGGACCAGTGGAAGCTCCTGAACCTCCTCTTTGCTCAACTCGACGTGAATGTCCGTCGGCTCCGCTTGATTTTCTGTGGTCATTGCAAAACCTTCTCCTTGAAGCTGTTTACATATTTGGTGAACGCGGTGGGGTCCACTTCCCTTTTCAGGTACGCGGAGAACTGTTTCCTGTATCGTTCGGCGTCAGCGCCCTTGAGGAATTTCGCGTACTCCTCGATGTGCTTGCCCTGCACCCTGCTCTCCTCAGGAAGAATCTCCTCCCCATGAGGCACCTTGAGACCCTGCTCCACGGAACCGCGCAGCACCGCGTACACGCGTGACCGCGCGAGGGGAGTGCGTTTCCCTGTGTCGAGGATGGCCTTCTCCAGCTTGAGCTTCGCGGCCTTGCGGGCGAGCAGGGCGCCCACGAGGTATGCGGCCGGCAGGCTGCCTCCGCCGGCCTTCCAGCCGAGCTTCTCCAGCTCCTTGCTGCTAGCCGTCACGAGGACCTTGTCCCCTGTGATCGAGTATTCCACGAGCTGCGCCACCACATGCCGCTCCGACAGCCGCACCACCAGGCGGATGCTCCGGGAGACAAGCAGCTTGAGGCGCTTCCGGTAGTCCGTGCGCCCTTCCCTCTTCCTCCTGTACGGCTGTGTCCAAGTCATCGTTTCCTCAGCTTCTGCTCGTCAATATACAGCTTGATATGGCGCTTGCTCCTGAAGTATCCCCCCTTGGACTTCAGGTACAGCATACGGTAGACCTTGGGTTCGACAAGTTTCTTGTCGCGAAGCTCCTGCAGGAAAGCCCGCTGCACCCTGACGCGAAAGGCCCAGGCGGTCTTCTGGGGCAGCCGCGCCCCGCGCTTTCCTCTCCGGGAGCCCTTCCCCTTCTGCCTGCCCTTGTGCTTCTGCTCGGCCTTGGCGCGAGCCCTTCCTCGGGCGATGCCGACAATCGGCTTCTTCGAGATGGCACCCGCGGCGATGAGACCCCTGATACTCTCCCGCGTGATGGCCTCGCGGATCTCGGAAAGGCTCTCATCGGAGAAGGACACCCTGTAGATGCCGCAGCTGAGAAGCTCGGCGGCCATACGCTTCTGGAAATGGGGTCCTCGCATGTGAATCACTCTTTGTGCGTCAGCACCTTATCGCGTTCTTTCTGATCCTGGAGCGCTTTCTCCTCCGGAGTGAGAGGCGCCTCCTTGGCCTCTTTCTGCACGACAGCCTCTATGGAGGTCTTCTCTTTCTTCACGGTCTTCTTCGCCTCCTTCTTCTTGGCGAAGCGCTCCCTGACCTCGGCGAGGAACGTGTCGGGGTTCTTAAGGTTGAGTATCGTGACCTTCCGCTCCAGGGCAGCCATCACCGCCGCGACCTTCTTGCGGAGGCCCATGCCGGACAGAAGAGCGCCCTGGGTCTTCGGGTCGAGCTGGGAGACTACCTCGGGGTTGGTGACGCGCACTATTTCCAGTCCGGTAGGAGAGAGTCCCCGGACCAGGCGAGGGGCGCCGAATCCCGGCTCAGGGCGCTTGAGCGCGCCGCGACGCATGTGCCTCACCTTGGAATGCAGCCCGCGCATCCTGCGCCATGCAATGGCGAGACGATTCCGCTTGTTGGAATCCAATCGCTTGAAGGCAGGTTGCCTCCGTTTCTGCTCCTTCCTTACCTTGAGGAGGCGCTCTTTCATCATGCCACCTCCTTCCCGCTCTTCTCGACGATGTAAATCCCGTCCTGGAAGATGCGATTGTCGAATCCGGGCCTCCGGGTGAGCTGCTCGATGGAAGCCGCTGTCTGGCCCGCGAGCTCCCGGCTCACGCTCTCCACACGGATGTCGCTGCCCTCAACTTTCACCTGGACGCCCTGACGCAGCTTGAGCACGCGGGGGACTTTCTCCCCCAGGCGCGGGGGACTTTCTCCCCCAGGAAGTTTTTCACCACGAACTCTGCGCCCTTCACCGCGACATTCATGGGGAAGTGGCCGGAGCAGACTTTCAGGCGGTAGACATGGCTCTGCAGCGCGCCCGACATCATGTTCTTGATATGCGCGCGGATGGTACCCATAGCGGTCTTCTCCCGCTTGGTGGCCTTCTTGGCAGTGAACACGAGGCGCTTGCCCTCCTGGGCGATGTGCACCTGTCTGCCCTCCATCCTCCTGGAAAGCTCCCCCTTCGGGCCCTTTACAGTGACGCGGTCAGGCTCGATGAGGACGCTGACGCCATCCGGGATGTCCAAGTGCTGGTTCAGGTCGATTTTCATCAGTAGCAGTACGCCAGCAGGCGACCTCCGACTCCTTTCTCCTTGGCCTCCAGGTGCGTCATGAGTCCGTGCGTCGTGGAAACGACAAGAATCCCGAAATCCTTGGCGATGAGGAAGCGCTTCTCGAAGCGCTCGAAGTCCTCCTTCTGCACCGCAAACCTCGGTTTCACGACCCCGCACTTGTTGATGCTCCCGATAAGCTGCACTTCCAGGGACTTCCCCTTGGTGTCCTCATGCTCCTTGAACTCCCCGATGAAGCGGCGATCCTGGAGGAGGTGAAGCACCCCCTTGATGATGCCGTTCGCAGGGAAGATGACGCATGACTTTTTCCCCTTCTTCTCCGCGTTGGAGATGAGGGACATCGCATTTGAGAGTGGATCGTTCAGAGTCATGCGTGTTCACCCATACTTCTTGAACCCTATCTTGGTGGCAATCTCCCGGAAGCAGTGCCTGCAGAGCTCGAGACCGTACTTCCCTATATGGCCTCCGACGCGGAGGCAGCGGCGGCAGCGACGAAGCGCGAGGCCCACCGTGCGCTTCTTCGGAGCGTTGTGCTTGATGTACTTCTTCATCTTCGATGGCTTCTGCCTGAGCTGCTTGAACACCTTCCGGTAATCGCTCACTGTCATGAGACCACCTCGACACCAAAGGCCTCCTGCATGAAGGAGATGGCCTCATCCCTGGTTATGGCGTGCCTCTTGGTGATGCTCTTCTGCAGGTCCTGCCTCCTGCGGATGCGGAATCCGGGGCGCGAGAGCGTGATGCAGACATCGAGGCCGATAATCCCTATCTCGGGGTCGTACTTCGCGCCCGGGATGTCGATGTACTCCGGCACTCCGAAGGCTACCTCACCCCTCGCGCCGAAGCTACTCGCGTTGAGTTTCTTCTCCTTTGCCTCGAGCGCCCTCCTCAGCACGTCCAGTGCCGCTTCCTTGCGGAGCGTCACCTTCACGCCGAGCGGCAGTCCCGGCCTTACTCCCCAGGTGGGGATACGCTTCTTGGTGATGTTCTTCACAGGCTTCCTACCTGTGATGGCGCTGAGAAGTTTCACTGCCTTATCCAGGCGTTCCGTCTCCTTGCCAGCGCCGATGTTGAGGGTCACCTTCTCAACCTGGATGCGGCGCATGGGATTGGTCATGCAGCCACCTCCGCGCCCAAGGAGACGAGAGGCTTGTCCTTTCCGACCACGAAGGCGTATCGCTTCGCGGTGGTGTAGTGCTCGCCCTTCTTTCCAAGGGGGGTGAACGCGACCGTGGAGCTGGTGAAGTCGGTCAGTGTGCCAACAGAGCCTACGTGCTTTCCACCGGTGAAGAAGACAGCTGCACCCTTGTCGAAGGGGATGTGGTCTTTCACGCTCTGCGCCGGGACGTCAAGGAGGAGAGAATCGCCCACTTTGTATTCGCCCTTGCCAAGCATAGTCCGTCCGCCGGAAAGGGAGAACTGCACTTTTCCGCCACTGAGCGTCCTCTTTCCGGTAATCTTGCACAATTGTATCCCGCTTTCGCCCGCGGGAATCTTTCTCAGCGAGAGCTGGCCGAACCTGTCCACAAGCATCCTGAACTGCTCCTTGAGCTCCGGAATCGCCAGCACGTCCATGATGCCAACGGCATCGTGGGGGTCGATGCGGCGCCTGCCGTTGACCTGTACCTCCTTCGAGCGAAGGATGGTGCGGACCTGACGAGAGGTGTCTGCGATATGCAGCACCTCCTTGAAGATGGTGGAGAGAGAGATGCAGTCCGGGAGGGTATGGGCTCCAGGATTCGGATGCATCACCCACTTGGAGCTCTTGCGCTCAATCTTCCATGTCTTGGGTGCGTTTATTCTCTTGAGGTGGTTCTTGACCATGTTCATGCCCCTCTCAGGGACTCTTGCCTTCGCCGGTCCCCGAGGTCGAGATCTGTGATGAGTAGGTTGCTGGGATGGAGGGCCGCGCTTATCTTGGTGCCGTCCTTCTTGCTGAGTTCCATCCCTTCGACGAACACGCGCCCTTCCTCCACATTGATGCGGGACACCTTTCCGACCTTGCCCCGGAATCTGCCGCGCATCACTTTCACCTTGTCCCCTGTCCGGAGCGGAACGCTCCTGTGCTTGAGCTTCTCGCGGAGTTCGTCAGTGAGATGAGCGGCCAGCAGCCCTTGGAGGACATGCTGCGGCGCGTTGTAGCGGTACTTCCGCTGTTTGCGCACCTGGGTGCTCGCCTTCCATCCTGGATTCCATGTCATGAGCATTCCACCTACACGATGATTCTCGCCACCTTTGCGATGGGGGGCCAGCGGGAGCAGGCCTCCTTGGCGATGGGACCCTTGAAGATTGTCCCCTTGGGGTTGCCTTTGTCGTCCTTCAGGACGACCGCGGCGTTCTCCTCAAATCGAACCCTTGTGCCATCAAGCCTGCGGTATTCCTTTTTCTGCCGCACGATGACCGCGTGAACGACCTGCTTTCTCATCTCCGGCTTGCCGCGCTGGACGCTCGCCATCACGAGGTCCCCGACGCCGGCCGAGGGTTTTCTCCGGTGCACGGTCTTGAGCCCGACCACGGTGAAGAGCCTGATGGTCTTCGCGCCGGAGTTGTCACAGGTAGGCACGATGCACCCCATCGGGAGCGCCCTGGTCATTCTCGCCTTTATCGCCTGCATCTTATGTGCTCACCATCTTCCCTATGACGACGAAGTGCTTCGTCTTGCTCAGCGGCCTCGTCTCCATGATCTTCACCACATCCCCCACCTGCGCGTTGAGGCAGTCCGGGTTGTGGACGAGCAGCTTGGTCCTCCTCTTGGAGTACCGCTCGTACTTCGGGATGAAGTGCCTGCGCATCCTGACCACGGTGACGGTACGGTGCATCTTCGCTCCGACCACTGTGCCGCTCAGCACGCGTCCGTGAGGTCGCACCTCCCCATGGACCGGACAACTCCGGTCAGCGCACTCTCCGGCTTTCTGGGGAGAGGGCGCCGGCTGCTCCACTGCTGCGGGCTTCGGGGCCCGCTTCACCGCTCGTTTCTTTTCTGCCATGTCACCACCTGATTCTGAGCTTCAGCCGGTCTTCGGGCCGTTTGGCGAGCATCGCGCCCTGCACGCGCACCATGGCGCCCTGCTCGCTGAACTCGAACACCTGCTGTCTCTTGAGAAGCGTCACGCGTTTTCCGGCGGACTGGACCACCAGCGTCTCCCTCGTCTCATCGACAATCACACCGCGCACCTCCCGCTTCCCGAGGGCGCACACCGTCCTGCCGATGAGCTCGCCCTGGGCCACGCGAAGCGCCGCCCGGCGCATGTCCTCGAGGGTCCGTGTCGCTTTTCCTTTCACCTCCATCATGCCATGTCTATCGTTTCTGCTGCGAATCCCATCTTGACGAGGAAATCCCTCACATGGTCGGAGTGGTTGCCCTGCAGCTCGATCCTTCCGTTCTTCACCGTGCCGCCGCAGGCGAGGAGGCTCTTCAGCTTCTTTCCCACGCCCTTCAGGTCTATCTCCTTCTCATCGATTCCCTCGACGATGGTATGGATTTTCCCGAATTTCCTTTTTTCCTTGTACACTCTTATCCTCTGGCTTTCCTTGGCTATGGTCTCGCACACGCACAACTCGGTAGGCAGTCCGCACGTCGAACAGATTGCGCTCATCCTTGTGTACGCTCCCTCTCCCGGAGGAGAGTGTGCACGCGCGCGATGCCTTTCCGCACTGCGCGTCGCAACTCGGCCGCTTTCTGGTCGGTGCCGGCCTGCACCTTGGCGCTAAGCCTGACCCTGTCGGCAAGCAGCTCCGCGAGCCTCGCCTTGAGGTCCGCGGCTCCCATCTTGCTCATGTCAGTGCGTGCCATCATGATTCCTCGTTTGGTGATTCCTTCGGCTCCTCGACGGGAGGAACATCCTCGGGAGTCTCCTCTGGAGCCTCCTCCTTCTTGGCTTTCTTGGCAGGTCTCTTCGCGCTCTTGGCGCGCTTGGCTGCCTTCTTGGGAGCCTCCTCGGCGGGTTCAGGGGTTTCCGGAACCGCGGGCTTGACTTCCTGCACCACCGGCTGCTCGCGGAACACCACATCGTCCGGCATGACCAGGTCCGGAGGCATGATGCGCACCTTGATGCCGATGGTGCCGGACTTCATCTCCGCGGTGCTGATGGAACGCCGTACGCCGAGCGTGTCGATGTCTCCGCTCTTCTTGAGGTGTCCGCGGTACACGCGCCAGCTCTTGGCGCGCTTGCTCGGCAGCTTTCCCGAGAGTATAATCTCGATTCCGATGGCGCCCGCCTTGAGGACGTTCTCCACGGAGTGATGCATCGTGGCCTTGAAGCGCTGGGGCCCAAAACGCTCCAGGGAGCCTCCGATGAGCTCGCCCACGATGTTGGCGTCGAGGTAGACGTTGTCCACCTCGGCAACCTCCACCTGCGGGTTCTCGAGCTTGAAATCGGCCTTGAGATCGCGCGTGAGCTGCCGGATGCTCTCTCCCTGCCGTCCGACAACGAGGCCAGGACGCGAGGCGTACACGATGACTTTCTCGCCGAGGGGGGTCCGCTGCAGCGTGGTATGGCTGTGCCCCACGCGCCGGAGATTCTGGCGGATGTACTCCTCTACCTGGAACTCCTTGATCTTGCCCGCGACGACCGTGCGCTCAATCATGCTGTCTCCCCCTTTGCTGGCCGGGCAGGCTCCTTCACGCGCTCGGTCCGCTTCCGAGCGACTTTCTCGGTCTGCTTCGGAGCTTCTGCCTGGGTCACCACCACTTCGACATTCGTCCGCTTCATCTTCCTGCGGACATGCCTGCCGGGATGATAGGGCCGGGCAGCCATTTTCGGAGAGAGGTGCGTCACCACAAGGTCTGCGGTGGAGAGGCCCCTTTCCTGGGCGTTGGCATTCACCGCCTTGAGCAGGTCGAGGATGTGCTTGCTCGCCTTGACCGGGAAGCGGCCTGCTGCCATGTGGCCCTTGCGATGCGGCACGTCATGCCGGTACCTCTTGAACGCGATGGGAGCGCGCAGGGCAATCACATCCTCCAGGCGCTTCATCGCGACTTCGAGGCGCCGGCCGCGCAGGTCCCTGCATACCTCCACGGCGTGCTTCGCGGAGATGGGCGCGGCTCGCAGGAGAGCCTTCGCGCTCCGTCCGGGGTCCGCATCGAAGGAATATTTGTATGCCATTTACCTCACCGACGCGCTCGCGCTTGACCTGGTGGCGCCGATGCCCGGAGCCGAGTGCTGCACCCTCTTCCTGGTGAGAGCGAACTCTCCGAGGCGGTGGCCCAGCATCTGCTCGGTCATTGTCAGGGGAGCGAATTCCTTACCCGTGTGGAGCATGACCGTCTTGCCTATCATGGCAGGCAGCACGAGCATGTCCCGGCAATGGGTCTTCACCCGGTCGCGCTGCTGGAGGTTCTTCAGCAGGGTCTTCTCCCCTTCGCTCAGGCCCCGGAGGAGCTTCCGCCGAGAGGGAGCCGGGAAGACCGCAGCAAGGGCCTTCAGGTCCAGAGACTGCAATTCCTGCAGATTCTTCCCGCGATAGGTGAACTCCTTCTTAGCCATCAGAACTGCCTCCTGGCTTCCGTCCGGTCCTGCGCGCGCGAATCATGCCCACCTTGCGTCCAGGTGGAGCGTTGCGCGGAGCGACCGTCGGACGGCCTTTCCTGAGAGAGCGCGAACCGCCGAAGGGATGGTCTCTTGCGTTCATCTTGACGCCGCTGACCCGCGGCCAGTAGGTGTTCTTCTTCTTCATCGCGTGGAACTTCGTGCCCGCCTTGAGGAACGGCTTCTCCGGCCTTCCGCCGCCGGCGACGATGCCCACCGTGGCGAGGCAGTTCGGATGGAAGACGCGCTCCTTCTTGGAGGGGAGCGCGACGATGATTGCGTCGTTCAGCTTGGCAACGATTCGCGCCGCGGTCCCCGAGGAGCGGACGAACTTGCCTCCGTCTCCGGGACGGGATTCGATGTTGTGGACCAGCGTCCCTTCCGGGAGTGATTTCAGGGGAAGGGTATTGCCCACCTGGACAGGTGCTGAAGCACCGGTGACCACCTCATCACCGACCTTGACGCCTTCCGGAGCAATCATCAGGTTGCTCTCGCCGTCCTGGAAGCGCACCTCTGCGAGGGGGGCGCTCATGCCCTGGCTGCGAATCAGGTCCTTGATCTCGCCGTTGAGCTGCGCCTCTCCCGGCTGTCGGTGCTTGGCCTGTCCCGGATAGCGGAAGCTTGGCACGCGGAAGGTCGATGTTCCGCGTCCTCTGCGCTGGGATATGAGGTTCTTTCCCATTTTACATCAGCCCCAGTTGTGTCATGACGTCAATGGCAGGATGCTCTGGCGAGAGGCGAACGTAGGCCCGTTTCTCCCCCTTTGCGGTGATGTAGGTGTTCACATCGGTGACTTTCACCTTGAAGAGACGCTCCACTGCGCGCGAGACGTCGAGCTTGCTCGCGTTGCGGTCTATCACGAAGACCAGCTTGTTCTCGCTCTCCATGAGCCGTATCGCCTTCTCGTTGGAAAGCGGCTGCCTCACGACGTGGTAGATGTCCATGCTAGTGCCTCTGTGACAGGAACAGGCCCTTCTCGACCATCAGCTCAAGCGCCGGCTTGGTGAAGAACGCCATCCTTCCCGGCTCTGCGCCAGGGGCCAGGTGGAGGACGTTCAACTCGGAAACCTCGACGACCTCGACACCAGGGATATTCGCCGCGGCGTGTCTGAGTGCGCAGTCGCCCCTCACCACCAGGAGCGGCCCAGCGGTGTTCTGGTAGCGCCTGCCACGCATCTTGCCCTTGCCTGCGCGAATCTTGCGCTTCGAGGCGCGGGTGAGCTCGTCCTGCAGCCCGAGCTTGACGAGGCACTGCTCCACCTCGCTCGTACGAGAAAGGGCCTCGAAGGAGGCGTCCAGCACCACCGGATAGTTCTTCGGGAGGCGGTGCTTCTTGCCAACTTCGTCCGTCGTGACCGTGGCCGCGAGCGCGCTGCGGATTGACTTCCTGCGCTCCTTGATGTTCATGCTGAGCGCGATGACCTTCCAGCTCTTCGGAGGATGGGCGCGCCTTCCGCCTACAGTCCCCGGAGCGAAGGCTCCCACCCAGTTCATCCTCCTACCGCGACGGGAAAGTACCTTGCGGGGAACGCGGGAGATGCCGATGCCGTACGCACCGCGGTACTGTCTCCTCCTCCTGGAAACTGTGGCAGACGAGCGCTTGCCCGCTTCGGGGTCCGCCCCCCAAGGCTGCCTCTTGTGGCTTGCGTAGTACTGGTAAGCCTTCCGGATGAGGTCCGGGCGCACCTGTTCCTCGAACTGCAGGGGAAGCTTCACGCTTCCCTTCTTGCCGCTTGCCGTATCCACGACGTCGAGGTCCATGTCAGTTGCCCTGCTTCGAGGTCTTGCTGATTTCAGTGATTTCCGGAGCTTCCTTGGGGATGAGCTTGTTCGGCCGCACCGAGAGATGCATGCGGATGAGGCGCTTGATCGGGCCCGGAACCGAGCCTCTGAGCACCAGGTAGGGATTGCGCACCGTGCCATAGCGGACGAAGCCGCCGGCGGGATTCACGTCGGAGGGCTCGCTGCCTATCTTGAAGATGTGCTTGTTGTATTCCGTCCGCGCATGATAGCCCATCTTTCCCGGCTGAGGGACCGCGTACGAGACCTTGGAGGGGTTCCACGGCCCCAGGTTGCCCGCGCCGCGCTTGTGCTTCTCGCTCTTCCTCGGACGGACGCTCGTGCCATAGCGCTTGGTCGTGCCCTGGAATCCTTTTCCCTTGGTCACGGCCTTGACGTCGACCTGCATCCCGGGCTCAAGGACTTCCGCAAGGGCGATGTCCCTGCCGAGCGCCTGCTCCGCATAGGCGAGCTGCTCCGGCACGGTGCCACCGAGCGCGATTTCCAGCATCTCCGGCTTTTTCTTGCCGATGCCGGTCAGGCCAGGCTGCGTCTGGAGGATGAGCGAGACCCTGGTGACGCCCTCGGGCTGCTTGGCGAGCTTCGCCTTGGCCTGCTCGGGCTGCACCTTCTTGTGCTTTGGGAGTCTCCGGGAAAGCGCAGGGTCACTTCCGGTGAACACATCGCTGAGGACCCGGCTGCCCCCGTAGAGGCGCACCGAGGCGACCTTCATCGGAGGGCACTCCAGAATGGTGGCAGGGGTGAACGCCTTGGTCCCTGCGGTCATGCTGCTCTTCCTGTTGTCCATGAATGAGATGGTGGTCATGCCGGCCTTGTAGCCCGCGAAACCCAAGAGCTTTGCCTCTCCACGAGATGCCCAGGTGCGGACGCGTGGAGCTTCCTTCCGGGAGCGTACTCGCGGCCACATCCCAAGGCTGCCTGATCTTGGCTGCCGGGTTGTTGCCATGTCTGCCTCAAGGCGGCCTATTGCGGAGGTTCTTTGTCAGAATGAGCGAATCGCTCACAAAGACCCCTTTGCAGGCCGGCACGCGTGCTGCGCACGCGCGCGTGTGCCCCGGAGCGATACCCGGGGCGTCCGCTGGCGGGAGTCCCGGCCCCTTTATAAAACTTCCGCAGACAGACCACGCCGCTGCAGCGTCGGCGGAAGGCTCCTGCGGCGGTGGCTCGATAGGAGGTTGCAGTTGGGTCTGCCGCGTTGGGGAGAATCATCGCTATTCCGGCGAGACCACGCGGATATCCAGCGGCATTGCGACCGGAGAATCGGGAGGTTTCTCCAGAGGTGGCCGGCGGCGTGCGTAGCTATTTATACCCAAGATTCTCACTGAGATGCATGGAATTGCCGCGGAGACCGCTGAGCGCGCGCCCCGAGGCTCCCAAGCAGGACTTCCGGGAGATAGCGCTGCGGGTGCTCCGCATGAAGGGCCCCTGCGTCCCCCGGGACGTCGGCCGGGAGATAGGCAAGGATACGCTCATCACCAGTGCCATCCTCTCCGAGCTATCCTCAAACAAGGCATTGCTCATCTCCTATATCAAAGTGGGAAGTTCTCCGCTGTATTACCTTCCCGGGCAGGAAGCTCGCCTCTTGGAGTTCGCGGACCACCTGCACCAGCGCGAGAAGGAGGCGCTTGCGGTCCTGCGCGAGAAGACCGTGGTGCGGGACGTGGACCTCGCTCCCGTCGAAAGGGTGGCCATGCGGGAGCTTCGGGACTTTGCGAAGCCGATTTCTGTGACGCTCAGCGGCCAGGACGAGCTGTTCTGGAAGTGGTACCTCGTCAGCGATGACGAAGCGGGACGCCTGCTCCGGGAGCGCATGGCGCCGCTCGTGAGCGCTCCGCCGCCCGTTCCCGCAGTCCAGCAGAATGCGCACATCGCAGGGGCCATTCCCGCAGCTGAAGCAGTTCGGCCGGAAGAGTCGCGCGAGGCAGAGATTCCCGCCTTGCCCGCAATCCAGGAACGAAAGGCGCGGAAGAAGGCCGCTGCGAAGCTCATGCAGCAGAGTCTCGAGCCGACTGAACCCGACGACAAGCTCTACCGCAAGGTGAAGGACTACTGCGCGGAGAAGGGCATTATCATCTGCTCTGCCAAGGTGGTGAAGAAGAACAGCGAACTTGACCTGCTTGTGGAGCTGCCCAGCGCGGTGGGGACCCTTGCCTACTGCGCGAAGGTCAAGGACAAGAAGAGCTGTGGCGATGCGGACCTGGCTGCCGCGCTGGTGCTCGCCCAGGGGAAGCGCCTGCCCTGCCTGTTCCTCACGACAGGAAAGCTCACCAAGAGGGCGCTGGCCATGGTCTCCGGAGAGCTGAAGGGCATGGTGGTCCAGCGGTTCTAGACGCGCTCCCAGCACTCGTGCCAGAAGAGGTAAAGGCGGTTTTTTCCCAGGAATCCGGACTTCCTCAGGGCATCCAGCTTCTCCTCGCTGATGCGCTGCACGTGGAAGTCGCTGGCCTCGGCCAGAGGGGAAATCCCGTCGCCGTCCGAGAGCGCAAAGGAGCATCCATAGGCGCGCTCCCCTATGGAGCGCGCTGCGCCTCTAACCACGAAGGACGAGTCCCGCGCGTTCCTCGCGACATCACCGGCCTGGCCTTCGAATTCCAGCCCGCAACGCAGCGCCTGCTCTCCGAATCCGCAGACTCCTGTCTCGTAGAATGCCTTGAGCGGAACCTCCTCGCCGTGCAGTCTTTCCGCCAGAGAGGTGTGGCGGGCGCGCTCCCTGAGGGTGATGCGCAGCCCATGATGGCCGAGATAGTAGAGCGACTGCACCAGGGGGTCAAGAACTGAGGACCAGGCGAGCTTCGAGCGCTCCAGGCGGAGCACGATGTCGTCCAGCAGCGGCCGGGGAGCGCACTGCTCTGCGGACAGCAGGGAGAAAAGGGCGTCGGCCTTGGCGTCGAAGCCCTTGCGGGAGGAAAGCAGCTCCCACACCGCGGCGCTGAGCCTGGGGTCGCTTGTCTCGCCCGAGAGGTACTCGCAGGAGCCCCGGCTCATCGTCTGTCATGTCGACTCTCCGGTTTATAACTGTTGTCCCAAGTCTTATAAATGCGCAGGGATGGCCGCAGCGCATGGGAGTCAAGCTCGCAGAGCTCGTCCCGGGAAAAGCCGTCACTCTTGACGAACTCGGCGGCCGCATCGTCGCGGTGGATGCCTTCAATGTGCTGTACCAGTTCCTTGCGTCCATCCGCCAGCGGGACGGGAGTCCCCTCGCGGATTCCCAAGGAAGGGTCACGAGCCACCTCTCCGGGCTGTTCAGCAGGAGCTGCCACCTGATGCAGAAAGGCATCCGCCCCGCGTATGTCTTCGACGGCATCGCGCCTGCGCTGAAGCAGGAGGAGCAGGCCCGCAGGCGCGAGCTCAAGGAAGAGGCCGGAGAAAAGCTCCGCGAGGCGGAGGAGACGGGAGATGCCGAGGCGATGCGGAAGTTTGCCTCGCGCACCGGCCGACTGACGCGGGAGATGGTCGCCGAGGCCAAGAGCCTGGTGGGGGCGCTGGGCCTTCCCGTCATTGAGGCGCCGTCCGAGGGCGAGGCCCAGGCCGCCCATCTGGTGAGGAACGGGAAGGCGCACGCAGTCGCGAGCGAGGATTTCGACTCGCTGCTCTTCGGCGCGCCGCGGTTGGTGCGTCATCTCGCGGCGACCGGGAGGAGGAAGGTCATGGGACGGCCCGTGACCGTCGCAGTGGAACCGGAACTCATCGTCCTGCAGGACGCTCTTGACGCTCTCTCGCTCAGCCAGGAGCAGCTCATCTGGCTCGCGATGCTCATCGGCACGGACTACAATCCTGGAGGTATCAGGGGCATCGGACCGAAGAAGGCGCTGAAGCTCGTGCACGAGCACAGCGCTGCGCAGCTCTTCTCAGCCGTGAAATGGGAGGAGCATTGCTCACACCCATGGGAGGAGGTCTTCGCGCTCTTCAGCAGCCCGGGCATCGTGGATGCGGAACTCGCATTCCTGCCGGTGGACCGGGAGGCGGTCATCAGGCTCATGGTAGACGAACACGAGTTCAGCGCGGAGCGAATTGCGAGCACCCTGGATAAGCTCGGACCGGCGGCCGGGACGGGACAGCGCGGGCTGGGACAGTATTTCTAGCGGGATGGCATCACGGGGTAACAGTAGGCTGAATCCGGACCACATGATGGAAGAAAGTCCAAGAAGAGCCCGGGTCAGGGGAGCAGACCCTTGACGTACGCAAGG
This sequence comes from Candidatus Woesearchaeota archaeon, assembly GCA_018302335.1. Taxonomy (GTDB): domain Archaea; phylum Nanobdellota; class Nanobdellia; order Woesearchaeales; family JAGVZT01; genus JAGVZT01. The sequence goes on from JAGVZT010000051.1 coordinate 24,045, forward strand.
ATAGCATGCGCGTCCCCCAGGGCCCGCTGCGCATCCCGCTCGCTGAAGAGCGTCCGTGGAACGACCAGGCTTTCGCCTCTCACGTCCACATACCTCGAGGCGGAACGGCGACTCACCCAGGATGTAAGCACATTCAAGAGCGCCGGCGGCGGACCACAGAGACGGACGAACTCCTTGATTTTCTCAGCGTGCTCTCGGGGAATGTCCTGTTCCTTTGCAGCGATTGCGGCAGAGACCGCCTGCTCCATCGCATCATAGCTTGACGTGACCACCTGGACCCACAGGCCAAAGTTGGCCCTATACAGCACCTCTGCGGCCAGAAGCGTCCGCTCCGCTTCCGCGAGGTACTCTTTCGCCTGCCTTTCCCGCAGTGTCACGCCGCATCCCGGCAAAGACGCCGCGCGGATCGTAAACTATGATGGCTTCGCTCATGACGGACCGGGCGAACTGCGAACCGGCCCGAAGGGAGAGCGAAAAATCCTCGGTCGTGAAAAACTGGCTGCTCACCAGCTTCGCGGTTTCCTTCGGCCCAACCAGACGCGCCCCAAATCTTTTCTCCAGCCCTTTGTCTGCTGTGAGGAGCAGGATGTCGATATCCGACCCCTGTCTCGCATCTCCCCGCGCAACTGAGCCATAGAGCACGATGCCCTCGATGCGCTCGATGAACGGCTGCAACTCCCACCATAATGCCTCCAGATAATAATGATACTCCTGCTGCGGAATCGACCATATCCGCAGATGGACCTTCACCAGCTCGGTTGCAGTTAATGTGTATTGCCGTGCCTCCCCCGGAAGCGCTTCGGTCACCTGACAGAATCCTCCGGCAAGGGTGTAGACGGTAAAGGGTCTGGTGCTGCCATCATGAGAAGTTTCCGCACGATGCACAAGTCCTTCGGACTCCATCTGTTTCAGGTGATGGTAGACCCCCTGAAGGGAGAGACGGAGCACTGCGGCTAGTTGTGTGGGCGACCTGTCTCCCTTCACGAGCTCCTGCACGATGGACCAGCGTCTGCCGGAGAACGCCAAGATATTAAGATATTTAATTTAATATTTAAATATTTTGGTCTGGCTCTGAAAAGAGAGTGAGTTGGCCGCATTGCGGAGAATGTCCGCCAGGCGAGACAGGCTGGAACTCGTACGGGATTCCGGCCGAGATACAGAAGATGTTCTCAGGAGCCGATGTGTCCAGATGACACCGCGCTAGAACCCCTCGGGCCTCGCGTTGAGGACCCGGGTCATCTCCTCAAGCATCTCCGCGTAGGGCACGAGACCCGGTCCCTCGCAGCGGCTTGCCTCGAACAGCTCGTCCAGAAACTCCTGGGAGAGCGGCCGTGTCCGCTCCGCGTCGATGAACCAGTGCTTGTACCGTTTCACGGAGGCGCCATCGTCCTGCACCCCTACCCCCAACGACTTCTCGCCGAAGGGAATGGCCTTTGCGATGCGGACCACCGCGAGACCCTGGCATCCTGGGAGAAATTCCGCGCTGAGCTGGTACACCACGTCACCCAGTTCGAAGTGGACACCCCATCTTTCGGGGACCCAATCGGAGCGCAGGTGCTGGAGTTGCTCCTCAGGCGACAGGTATTTCGGGAGATATCTTCCTATGAGCTCTTTCGCGGTCGCACGGAGTTGGTCGTGGTCAGCCGCCATGCAGGGAGAGTCTCGGTGGCACTCTTAAAGTTTCCGCAGATTATCATACTTTGTATGAAAAAACATTTAAAGCGTCGGTTTCCTTCGCCAGCGAGGGAATGGAACGCAATCTCGCGCTGGAGTTCGTCCGTGTCACGGAAGCGGCAGCCATCGGCTCCTCAAAGTGGCTGGGCAAGGGTGACAAGCACCGCGCGGACGAGGCTGCCGTGAAGGAGATGCGGGAGCGCTTTGCCAACGTCGAGTTCAACGGCAAAGTGGTCATCGGAGAGGGCGAACGTGATGAGGCGCCCATGCTCTTCATAGGGGAGCGCATCGGCACCGGCGCCGGCCCGGAGATGGATATCGCGGTCGATCCCTTGGAATGCACCAATAGCGTCGCGTTCGGCAGGCCGAACGCCATCTCGGTTCTTGCCGCTGCGCCGAAAGGCTCGCTGCTCGGAGCTCCCGATACATACATGGACAAGATTGCCGCTGGGCCGGAAGCGAAGGACGCGATTGACCTCGACGCCCCGGTGCGGGACAACATCCGTGCGGTCGCTGATGCCCTCGGCAAGGAACCCCAGGAAGTCACCGTCATGGTGCTCGAACGGGATAGGCACCAGAAGCTCATCCAGGAGATACGGGACTCTGGAGCGCGCATCCTGCTCATCCCTGATGGCGATATCGCGGGAGCGGTCGCCCCTTCGCTGCCCGAGAGCGGGGTGGACATGCTCCTCGGCATCGGCGCTGCGCCCGAAGGCGTCATCGCGGCCGCTGCCATCAAGTGCCTCGGCGGCGGATTCCAGGGGAGGCTCCAGCTCAGGAACGAAAAGGAGGAGGAGCGCGCCCGGCAGATGGGCCTCTCGGACCTGAAGAGGAAGCTGCATCTCGAGGACCTTGCGAAAGGGCCGCACTGCATCTTCGCCGCGACCGGAGTCACGGACGGCCCGATGCTGCGCGGGGTGCAATTCAGGCGCAACGGCATCATCACCCACAGCATCGTGATGCGGGCGAAGAGCCGCACGGTGCGCTTCCTGCAGACCTTTCACCACATAGGAGGGAGCCACGATGAGAATAC
>JAGVZT010000032.1 GCA_018302335.1 Candidatus Woesearchaeota archaeon
TTCGCTCCGCTGCTGACGTTGTCGACCATCGCCTGGCTCACGTAGAACTGCAGCCCCCAGGAGCCGCTCTCCTGCAACAGGGTGTTGCCCTGGCCGCCGAGAGACACCTCGATGCGGCCGGTGCTGGTATAGTTGGAGAGGCCGGACGGGTCTCCGAAACGGACGTCCTCGTTGGAGGTGTTCCCGTAGACGCCCTCCTTCCAGTCCCAGCCGTCGTTCCCGCTGTAGTTGAGCGTCACCACGATGTCGTCGAACGCGACGATGGTGCGTCCCCCCCCGGACGTGACCGCAGCGCCGCACTCCAGGGTATAGTTGAAGCCGCTCGAATTGAGGTAGCTGGTGAGGTTCACCACCTCGGTGACCGCCCCCGCGGGATTGGTGGCGCTCGTCCATGAGGCGCTCCACACATTCACCGTTCCTGAGGGATGGGTGAGATTGCAGAACACGCCGGCCGTTCCGTCAAAGAGGGAGTCGTCCGTCCCGTGGGCGAACGAGAGGGTCGCCGACTGCAGCGTGCCGTTTCCCCTGCTGAAGTTCTGCTTCAGGCTGCCCGCGGAGTCCACATACCAGTAGTCGGTGAGCCCGAAGCTGCCAAGCCCGGCCTGCACGCAGGTGATGTTGATGTTGTCGAGCCACAGGTCGTCGTTCGTCGCGCTGGCCTTGAACACAAAGCGGAGAAGGAAATCGCTCACCATGCCGTACGCGGCGTCAAGGTCGATGCGCTGCTGGCGCCAGGTGTTGTCATCCCAGGCGTCGCTCCTGAAGGAGACGTTGTTGTTCCACGCGCCGTCGAAGATGTCCAAAGTGAAATATTCACCTCCATCGAGGCTGTCCATGTTCCACCAGTAGCTCAGGTTGCAGTCGGTCTCCCCGCTGAGGTTGATGGACGACGTCGCATTGAGCGTGACATTGAGGTAAGAGGGGTTGTCGGAGTCGTCCGCATGGCCGGAATAGCTCCCGTACGCAGGGCTGGTGTCAACGGACCAGTCCAGGTCGCCGAATTCCGTCCACTTCCCGAGGGTATTGGTCTCGAAGTCCTCGGAGAATTTCACCACCGCTCCTCCGGAAGAGAGATTCACGATGCCAGTCTGGGTCCAGTTGTTGATGCTCGGCCCGCTGAAGTTCGAGTTCTTCAGGGGCTTGCTGGCGGAGGTGACCAGGCCGTAGGTGTTCGCGGTGCTGTTCAATCCCGTGGTGAAGTCCACCGGCAGAGGGGCGTCCTGCCAGAGCTCCCAAAGCTGGGGGTAGAGCGAGGTGTTGATGACCGTCGTGACGACGTTCCCGAAGCCGAGCGGCGCGGGCCCGTCCCCCCACGACGAGTCGTCGAAGGAGAGGTCCTGCCATCCCGCGGGAGGGGAGGACGACTGGTAGTCCGCGGAGTAGCGCCATGTCGCATTGTTGAGCTGGGTGAAGCTCTTACGCAGCATGACGGTGGCGTTATACACCCCGCAGGAGATGCAGGTGCTGGACAGGTCGGTGTAGGCGGCGATGGAGGCGTTGAGGAGGCTGACGTTGTTCGTGAGATTCAGGGTATTGTCGGTGGCGGTATCGTAGCTCACCAGCCCGATGGCACTGTCCATGCTCCCGTTGGCGAAGATGAGCTGGACAAACTCCTGGTCCACGCATTTCGCGACGCTGAGTCGCTGGGTGTCGGAGTTGCCGAGGTTCGCGTCGGTGCAGTTCCGCCTGACGCCGGTGCTGCCGCTCCCCATCTCCCAGTCCATGCTCCCCGAGACGTCCGTGACCAGGGCCGCGTGCACCGTCCCGTTCATGACGAGGGTGACAATTCCGAAGCTGAGGTTGCCTATAAGGAAGCGCAGCGGCACGGTCCCGTTGCTCAGCTGGGTGTAGTTCAGCAGCGCTCCCAGGGTGGCGTTCGTCAGGATGATGGACTCGTCGGCGCTCGCGTTCGTCACGTTGTATACCGTGGTGCTGCCGATGAGGAGAATCGCCGAGGTGCCGAGCGCGGAGGAGTTGTACACATAATAATGGAGGTAGCCGGACATGTTCACGATGGTGCCGGGGACGACGAGGCCGTCATAGAGGTTCACCAGTCCCTGGATTGCGGGGAACCGGTATCGCGCGATGCCATTCGGAACCCCCTCCACAAGGGAATCGGTCTCATAGGTGACCTTGACGAACCCCCCTCCCACAAAAGAGTCGTTGATGCCCCCGAGGAACTCCAGGGTGAAGTTGTTCTTCACCCCGCTTCCCGGGATGAGCGAGCCGGCGCAGGCCGTCACGTCCCATCGGTCCGCAGTGAGGTTGCCCACGCTGGGGGTGAGGGTCCCGCAGCTCCCGTTGTTGGCATAGAAGTCGAACGCGCTTCCCGCGGCGACCTCTATCTCCAGGCCGGTGATGTTGGCGTCCGAGGGGATGGTGTCGAGGTACACCGTCACGTTGCCCTGGCCCGCGAATCCCCCGAAGTAGATGAACTGGCTGGTCTCCTTGCCTGCGACCGCCCCGAGGAAGACGCGGGCCGCGATGCCGTGGACCGGCTTGTCGCGCGCGATGCCCGAGACCAGCCGCTTCATGGGGATGATGAGCACCTTCTGCGAAGTCTGCACCGCGAGGAGCTCGTCCCCCCCAACGAGGATGCTGTAGTCCGTGAACTCCGGGAAGAGCTGGAGCGTCACGTTCCGCAGCAGGTCGGTCGCGAGCGTGGTCTGGTTCTCGGACCAGAACTGGGCCGCCTGCTCCAGGAGGGTGTTGTTCACCGAGCTGCCCTGGATGGTCCCTCCGGCGATGAGCCCCTGGACGAAGCTGTTGTTCACCTCGCTGACGCGGAGCTCGCCAAGCACCCCGACGATGTCCGTGCTCGCGTATATCTGCCTGCTCGATGGCCGCTCGCTGACATAGCTGTTGGCGATGAAGAGCATGCCGACGGTGATTATCATGAGGGCCATGATGGCGTCAAGGCTGAAGAACATGGCACGCCTCATCGCGTGTCCCTCCAGAGATAGATGACAAGCCGGATGGTGGAGCTGTTGTGCACCATGTATCGAACGGTGCGGACCTGGAACTCGGGCTGCAGGGACGAGAGCGCCGCGAGGGTGATGTTGGGCTGGCCCATGCCACCCTCTCCCGAAAGGCCCGCATTGGTCAGGTTCACCTCCTCGCTGATGTTGAAGAGGGTGCTGCTCGCATCGGTATGCTGGAGGAGGATGTAATAGTCGGAGATGGTCCCGAAGATTTCCTTGCGGTCGTAGTACGAGATGTTCGCGACACGCCTCAGCTTGGTCAGGTTGAGCCGCTGGTTGCCGTCCGTCAGCCCCGGCCTCTGCACGGTCGTCTCGTCCCAGCCCTCGGGGAATCCGGAGGACAGCATGGTCTCGCTGATGACATCGGCGTCGAATATGAGGCTCTCCATCACCCCGGTGTGCTCGGAGGTGAGGTTGGCGGCGAACTGGAAGTACAGGACGAGCAGCACCACAAGAAACAGGGACGAGACCATCACGTCCGGCATCCACACCTGGCCCCTAATTGAGATAGATGGCACCCCCCTCTTTCCGGATTGCGTTGCTCCCGAGGAGCGGGGAGCCGGTGACATCGGGCACCGGCGCTGCGTACGTGACGTTCCCCACGCTTCCCACCGCGTGGCCGTCGGAGATGCTCAGCGAGTAGCTTCTCCGGTTTATCTCGCCGGGCAGGGTGAAATTCCGCGAGTAGCCGTCCCGGACAAGGGAGGCGAGCGAGATTTCCTCGCGCAGCCGGCTCACCACGTCCCGCAGCTCCTTGGAATCGCGCTGGCGGGCGAGGTCGCCGAATTGCTTGCTGATGCTGAAGAGCAGCCCTGAAAAGAGGAGGAAGGCGATGATGGTGAAGAGCGTGAACTCAAGCGCCACCTGGCTACGAGTAGGAGAGGTTGACATAGTCCTGGAAGGCTTCGATGTGGATGCGGTATGTCCCTGAGCTGTTGGGCAGAGTTCCATTGAGATTGACCTCGGAGGGGTAGGCCACCTCGCTCGTACCGCCCCGCACGTAGACGGCGAACACCACCGAGTTGTCCATAATCGCGCTGTCCATCACGGTGGACGGGATGTGGACGCGAACCGTGGTCCGGGCGCCCTCTCCGAGAGAGTACGCCACCTCCGCGTTGTCCACGATGCGCCTGGCGACCAGCTGCGCCTGGTAGGTGTCGGTCTCTGCGCTCGGGCCGCTGGTGTAGAAGAAAAAATAGAAGATAAAGGGCAGCGTGATCATCAGGGCGAAGGCAAAAATCATCATGTACTCGAGGCCTATCTGCCCCCGGCGTCGCGGTCGCACACCACGACCTACCCGGGCGAGTTTATATAGATTATGGCGCGACAGGCTCGGTAAAAAATTCCCTCCCCCCGGCCGGAATCCCGCACGAGTTCCGTGCTGTCTCACCGGGAGAGCGGATATTCTCTCCATTGCGGCCAGCAAATATTTACTCTTTCTTCGCGGCCAGCGCGACATGTATTGCAGAAAGTCCTCAAATCCCGGTCGCAGTGATGCGTGAGTTCCGGGATGCCTCGCGGGAATTCCGCGTATCCTGCGCAGTGCGGCCGTTACCGGTTGGACGACCGCCGCTTCCAGCGCTCGACTGCGTCCGAGAGGCCGATGCTGTGCGCGCCGAAGTGATGAGGGAGCATCTCTCCTGAGGTCGTCGCCCACACCTGCCCGGTCGACAGGGATGCCATGTAGACCGGGAGCTGGGGGTCCATCTCCACCAGGTACTGGCGCTCGCGGTACGCGACTAGGGGCCGGTTGAGCGCGATGATGACCGCCGCCTCTATGTCAAGGGCGCCCCGGCTGTACGCATGGGCCCGCGCGACAGCCACAGGACCGACAGGGTGGTATGCGGCATCCCCTATGAACACGCCGGGATAGATGCCGCCTGCTGCGATGAGCGCCGCAGCTCTCGGCTGGCGTGGCGAGGCGCCGCCGTAGATGTCGTATGCATGCGGCTCTGCGGCCGCGGCTTCCTGGATTGCGCGTGTCACGGCGTCCGGAAGCGCCCCTTCGTGGAGGAGAAAATCCTCCACATAGTAATCCTTCAGCTGGGCGGGGTAGATGGCTGCGCTGATCTCGGCAGGCTGCTCGAAGACAGACACTCCCACCAGCGGCAGTTCCGGATTGTCGCAGATGTCCGCATTGAGGAAGTACGCAGCGAGGACATCACGGCAGTTCCCGCACGGCTGGGGAATCCCGTCGTCCTTGACCTTGATGCCGATGAGCGCCACATCCTTCATCCCTTCCGGTCCGAGACGCTGCAGCGCCGCGGAGACGAGTGACTCCTCCCCGTGAATGGCATTCGTGCAGCCGTACTCATGGTTTCCTCCGCCGATGAACTCGCACTGGAGGGTGACAAGGCCCTCGCGCACCTCGTACTTGCTCTGGAGGGGGGTGCACTTCACTCCAGATATCTCCCGGACGAGCACCTCAAGCTGCGGGAGCTTCAGCCAGTCGGGCTGCCCCTCCGGATACTCGATGCGCACGGGCTTCACGCCCAGTCGCCTCCAAGAGCCTGGTCGATGTTCGCAATCTCCGGCCCAGAGCATGACTCGCCGATGACCATCCCCCTGCTATTGGCGAGCACGCTGCCCCGCAGGTACGGGCCGCCCATGCTGGCCGTCGCGGTCTCCGGCCGCAGGCCGAGCACCCGCTCGAAGAGGGCAAGCTCGTCCGGCTGGATATCCGGGCTGACGACCGCGGCCCGGGAGGTCACGACCGCAAGGGCACCAATGTTCTCGAAGCCGCCGATGGTCGCGCGCTCGACCGGCACCTTGAGCGCGCGGGAAATCTGCTGGGCCACATCGTCCGGGTAGTCCGGGCTGATGAGGCATCCCCTGTCTGTGGCGATGATATTGTTGCCGAGCGCGGTGAGCTCGGTATCGATGACCTCCACGCGGATGCCCAGGGACCTGAGGGCAGCCACTTCTGCATCGAATGCGATGCCCGGCACGAGCAGGGCATGACTGTTGCCCGCGCAGAACACTCCGATGAGGTCCGTTCCGCACAGCGAGAGATGATGGACGGGGACGGAAAGGGCGGAGCCGACTGCCGCAGCCTGCTTGCCGGCTTGCCCGAGGAGACAGACTCCATCGCTGGCAAAACCGAGCAGACCTACATTGGGATTGCCGCCGATGGTGGTGCGCAGGACGCCCATGGGTGGTGGGGGTGCGCTCCCCTTTAAAAAGCGTTGGGCGGGTCCGGTGATGAAAGTGGGAGCGATACATCGGCCGCGTTGTTGAGGATACCCGGCATTCCGACGAGACAGCCCGGGACTCGTACGGAATCCCGACCGGGACGCCGATGGATTCTACCTCATCGGCAGCGGCTCGTAGACGACGTCTCGCGGCCCGTAAATGGTATGCCTTCCCAGGAGGGCTATGCCCGGCTTGTCCGCAGGCTCGACGTAGAAGGACGTGCTGCCGTCCGCATCCGTGACATGCTCTGCAACATAGCCGATGAGCGTCACGTTCTGCAGGTCCTGGCTGAGACACACCTCATGGACGATGCCGCGCAGATCGATGACTGGCGTGTCCTCGCGCTCGGCAAGCACTTTGATGGCGGCGATGAGGAACCAGCCGTCGGCGTAGGAATCGTCAATCTCGCCACAGAGTCCAGGGATGTCCCGTGCGCCGTAGGAGACTCCCCGCAGAACCTCAATGGCGTTCGCAAGCGGACTCGGGTCTCGACTGGAACCGTGGAGGAAAAATTTGGAAAATCCCAGTCTCCTATAGTCGTCGAACTCCACCTGGAGCGGAGACCGTGCCACGCGCCTCTCCTCGGGAACGGAGGATGCGCCGCGGCTGAACTGTCGGGAAAGGTCCTCTAGGGAGGGGGCGATACTGGCACCTCCGTCCGGAATACGCAGTCCCGGGCCGTGCAGAGCGCGAGTGGCAAGCCCCCGTCAGCCGGCCGGCACTCTATCTCTGGCGGACCATAGTCCGGGTCTTCCTTGCGGATGTAGCCGATGAGCTGGAAACGGTCCCTCCACATGGTGAGCCAGTCAAGATACAAGGTAGTCTGGACATTGCGGAAGTCCAGGCAGGGCGGCTCCGGGGAACGCTGGGCGAGCGAATGCAATGCTGCGCTGATGAACAGGTTGTGCCCGTAGTTCACATCCGCATCCTCCGGGATGGCAGCCACGAAAGCCTCAAGCTCCGACGCGCCATAGGGGCGGATGTGGACTATGTCGGCAGCTCTCCTCTCCCAGTGCGCATAGTCCCAGGGAGCGCGGAGAGGGTCAGCCCAGTACCGCTCCAGTTGCTCCTTGAGCGCGCTGAAGGCCTCGTCGAGCTCTCCGGTGCTCGCCGGTCGGGTCGGCTCGTCCGCTGCCTCGCATTCTCTGCGGAACTGCCGCGCGAGGTCCTCAAGGTCAGCCATTGCCGTCCCCTATCGGACCGGTGATATCGCCGTTCTCGATGATGTATTTTCCGACCTGCACACCATAGGGCTCCTCTTCTGTCCTGAGCATGATGATGTACGGGCCACCGCTCTCGCTGCGCACATGGTCCACTCTCCCGAGGATGGTAAGCGGGAGCCGCTTCACCTCTTCCCATCCCAGGCAGAGCTGCCGGGAGAGTTCGCGGGCATCCACCTGGGCCGGGCCGCTCCGCTTGCAGTATTGCCGGAGCATGGCCGTGAGAAAGTGGCTGAGCTGCGCCTCGCACTCCTCATCCTGAGGAAGCTCGCCATCGGCCCGTTCGAGGAACTCGTTGATGTCACCCTGTGAGTATGTGATATCATCCAGCGCTGTCTCGGTCCTGCCGAGCGACCAGTCCCACGGCCTCTCCGCCGTCCCGTCGAGATACCACTGTTTCGACACGCTCCAGAAGAGGGAGAGCAGCTTACTGGCGCTGTCTCCCCGAGCGGCCGGGTCCTGAGCGACTCCACATGCTCTGGAGAACTGCCTGCCGATGTCCGCAGAGTCCGGGGCGCTCATTCCTCCACCAGCCTCTCGCCCTGCACCCTGTAGCGCTTGCAATCGGGCTGCACCGCGTCGCGCGGCAGGATGAATATCTCTTTGGAGTCCTCCTCGGAAAAAGGGATTTCAATGTCCGCGTAATACGCGATGAACCGGAATGTCCCGCGGACGCATTCCAGGGGGATTTCGATGCGGAATGGCAGCGTGCGGAAGTCCAGGGAGAGCTCTGGCTCCCGCAGGTAGAACGAGGATATCGCCTCTTCCAGGAATCGGTTCACTGCGGAGTAGGTGCGATAGTTCTCCGGGATGTCCTCGTCCCTGAGGAGCAGGGGAAGCGTGTCCAGGAAGCCCTGCAGGTCGCCTGCCTGGTACGACAGCCTGTCCATGCCAGGCCTGTCTCCTTCATGGAGGACACCGAGGAACCGCTCGATGAGCAGTCCGGCAGGCGTCAGGGTTGCCTGCGGCTCGTGCGCAGCGGCTGCGCGGAACTGCCTCGTGATGTCCTCTGGGTCTGGTCTCATGGTGGGGGCGGGACTGTCCCGGCACTGGGAGCGATCGCCTTGATGGGGTTGTGGATGAAGACGCTTCCGTGCTCGAACTGCGCAAGCTGCGCGTGGCGGCCTGAGGTCTCATGGGAGGGAAGCACGACCAGGTATTCATGGGCACTGGACTTTCCGTGCTGCACTCCATCGAAGTATCCGTACACCCAGAGGGTATGCGGGTTCAGCGGGGAAAGATAAATTTCCAGGCCGCGCTCCACTCCTGCGAAGTTGAGGTTGAAGGCGAGATCCTCCTTCTTGTACCACGGGGCGCGGGCGGCGATGGCATAGGTCACGAAGCGGCTGAGCAGCACCTTGGTCCCGTGCATCGGGTCCTCAGGCACAATGTCCCTCACATCCCCCGCAAGAAACTCCTCGATGTCCTCGGCCCTGAATTCCTCTTTATGGAGTTCATCCACGATGGACTGCCGGTTCCGCTCTCCGACAGCCACCATGAACTGCCTGCAGAGCACTGTGAGCATGCTGACTGGGGGGGTGGAGCGCACTTCGTGCGACGCGTCCGCTCCGCGGGAGAACTGCCGCATGATGTCCTCCAACGTAGGTTTCATGGCGTCCTCGGCCAGATGGGTGTGCCGTCAGCGCGGTAGATGGAAGAGCTGCGTATCACGATGCGCGCTGGCGATTCGCGGCCGAAGACGATGGACTCCAGCCCCGTGCGCCCTGCGCCAGCGGTACCATAGGGGATATCTATCCGCCCCGAGCCCACCAGTTCCAGGGTGGTCTGATTGAGCAGCTTCCAGCTGAGGTTCAGGAACCCGTAGTCGGTGAGGTCCAGGACGCAACCCCCTTCCCGGAGCAGGTCGGCGGACGCCTCCGCCACCGCCGAGAGGTAATGCCCTCTCCAGTCGGCCGCCCAGCCGTCAGAGCGCTCGGGACGCGCCCGCGCCTCGTAACGGGAGAGCTTGCTGCAGAGACTTTCCAGCTCCTCGGCGTGCAGCCGATGCCGCGACGCGACAGCCCGGAGCGCGTCCGCCTGCTCCGGCTTGATGTTGAAGGGGTTGGTCATGGTCGCGTCTAGGCGGTCCAGCGCCTTCTCGAAGCCGCGCAGGGCCCGGTCCGCGGCGGATGACTCCGGCCGGGATATCTCCGAGGGCACGCAGGCCGCCGGCCGGGAGAACTGCCTGGCGACGTCCTCAGCGTAGGGTTTCACGGCCACACCTGCTCTCCGTTGCGCGTGATGATGACGTCTTTCCCGATGGTGGATGCCCCCAGGTTGTATCCCCTGTAGTCGGCCAACGAGAGATAGCTCCCCACGATATCAATCCTGCCTTTTTTTGCCTGCTTGCCTACTTCCTTTCCGGCACTGCCGAACACGCGGATGGTTCCGCCTTCCAAGTGTGAGCCCAGGTAGTCGCCTGCTGCGCGGGTAATTTCCATGACCCCACCAAGCATCCCCATACCCGCATGTCCGCCCGCACTTCCGTATAACTGGATACGACCGGAACGCATGCTGACCCCGAGATGGCTGCCCACGTGGCCATGGATGACTAGCGTCGGCCCGTGAAGATAATTCCCAAGGCAGTCCATCTTCGGCCCGCCGTCCTGGAGCCGGAGGGTGAATGCCTCATCCGGCCGGCCGATGACATTCACGAGCGCGGAGAGATAAGTCCCCATGACGACGGGATACGTCTCCTCAGTCCAGAATGTTGAAAGGTGATTCTCCACGAATCTCTCGACATCCTCTCTCGTGTACGGGGACATCCCGCTCAGTTGGTTGATAATCAGTTGGTTGAAAATCTCAGGGTACGGAACGTACGGAACGAATGGGTGGCGCGTGGAAAAAATATCCTCGCAGTTGGCGACGATGGCAGCAAGTCCGCCAGTTCCCCCTCCAGTTCTCGGCTCAGCCTGACCGGCGCACGCCCGGCCGAACTGCCGCGCGAGGTCCTCGTCACCGGGCCTCATGGCGCACCACAGGTGAATCCCTTGGAGATATGGTAGACTCCGAGCACATTATCTGAAGGGGCGTGCGCCGGCCTGCATTCCACCCAGTCGGAACCGGCCACCTCGGTTTTCGAGAGATAGCCGGTGATGAAGACGTTGTCTGACGCAGAAAGCCGTGCGTAGTTGAGCATGAGCAGGAACGGCAACTCCCGGAAATCGAGGCGCACCTCGGACCAGCGCTCAGCAAGGGTGACTACCGCCTCCTCAGCGAAGAGCTCAAGATCGGGCTTCTCAGGGGTATCCAAAAGGAACTCCTCGAGGTCCCTCGCCACGTAGTTCGCATTGTGGAGCTCATGCAGGACCTCCCGGGTGACGCGCTCCTTCTCCACCGCCGTCTTCTCCAGAGAGAAGAGGTCCGAGCGGCCCAGCTGCTCGAATCTTTCGAAGAGGGTGTGGAGCGCGCCGACGCCCTGCAGTCGCGGACCCTCCGGCTGCGCGCTCGCCTCGCGGCCGAACTGCCGGGCCAGGTCGCCGGGGTCCGGGCTAGAGGTCATAGCTCACCGCCCCGTAGTGCAGGTAGACTTCCTTCGCAGCGTCATTCGCTTTCCCGGCCGGAAGGAGCAACAGGGACGGTTTCCCATGTGTCCTCCCTGTTTCCATGCCGATGTGGCCCCACACCCGCAGCGCGTACGGTCGCAACTCATCAAGGTGAATGCGCGCATCGCAGCCGATGCCCTCGGCATCGAGCGAAACGTCCCGCGAGCGGGCGCACAGCGACGCCACCGCACGGGTCACGAAGCGGTCCGCGAGCAACCTCACCCCGGCAGGACTCTCCTGGCTGGCCAGGTGAATGAGGTCCTCCGAGAGGAACTCCTCAAGCTCTCCGGCGGTATAGCGCGCATTTGCCAGGCGGTCCAGCTGTTCTCCTCGGACCTCATCGGAAGAGTCCATGAAATCCATGCACAGCGCGGCGAGCGTTCCCGGCTGCGGCTCAGCTGCCTCGGGCTCAGGACTGCCCTGTGGCTGATGGTGGAACTGCCGCGCGATGTCCTCGTAGTCAGCCATCGTAAGACTCCGTCGGTCCGATGATATCACGGCCATCGATGACATACGTCCGGACCGGTGCGTAGGGGCCACCGAGAGACATGCTCCTGACCACGACCTGGTCTCCGCTTCGCCAGCTCTCCACCAGCTCAGCGAACGCAAGCACCTCATCATATTCTCCGACGCTCGCCGGCAGGATTGGTTCCTCGCGCGCTTCGCATTCCCGGTGGAACTGCCGCGCGATGTCCACCAGGTCAGGAATCATCGCGGCCACACCTGCTTCCCGTTGTGGGTGATGGTCACCTTCGAGCTGATGGGAAAGGTCTGCGAGTGATGGTAATGGTTCGAGTCATTCGCCAGGGCGCGGTAGAAGCCCTCGATGTCAATCTTGCCCGCGCGGGCGTTCTTCGCCACCCATCCCCGTGCCCTGCCGCGGAGGCGGATGATGCCGCCCTGCATGACCTCTCCTAAACCCTTCCGGACGGTGCCATCTATCTCCAGCACCCCGCCGTGCATGCCCATCCCTGCGGAATCCCCCGCAGCGCCCTGGAGGCGCAGCAGGCCGGAGCGCATGCCAAATCCGAGACAGGCGCCCACGTGGCCGTAGACAAGCAGGGTGGGGCCGTCGAGATAATTTCCGATGCTGTCGAGCTTCTGCTTTCCGCTGTATGGCAACCGCAGGGTGAACACCTCCCCGGGACGGCCGATGCGGTTGACGAGCGCCGAAAGATACAGTCCGGCGTTGCGGGTGTAGCAGGTGTGCTCCCTGAACTCCGGGAGGCATCTGGCAGCGAATTCTTCCACATCCTCTCGCCTGTAGACGGGAAGCACCTGGACGAGGTCCCAGATATCCGTGGAGTGCACCGATGCCGAGTCTGCGACCTCCTTGCAGCCATCGATGATTGCCGAGAGGCTGTCCGGGCTGCGCGTCTCCTCGCGCGCCTCAGCCTCTCGCCGGAACTGCCTCAGCGTCTCCTCGGGGTCTGGCCGCACGTTACCCACCCACCGAACGGGAGACTTCGCCAATCGTGATGCGGGGGATGTCCTCCGGACGTGATACCCCGTAGATGGAAAGACGCTTCCCCTCTCCGGCGAAGCGCTCCTTGAGTTGCGCGACAGCATCGCCCCCACTGGTGTAGATGACATTGACGCGGTTGGTCTGCTGCAGGCCAAGGAGAAACTGGATGGTCTCCTCCAGGTTGGAGATGGCGACGTCGCTGATGAGCAACAGGTCGCACGGCACCTTCGCCGAGGACACCACGTTGTCCAGCTCGTGCACCGAGACCACGGTACCGCCGCCCTGATAGAGCGCCAGCGCCTCGTACACCGCGCGCCGCTCATCCGTGAACGGGGTGACGATGCTCCGCTGGGAAAAATTCACCACCGCGACCTTGCTTGCGTTGGCGAGGTAGATGTTCGCAGCGCAGAATCCCGCGAGCACGGCATGGCTCAGGTGCTGGCCCGGGTCGGTCATGCTGCCCGATGAATCCATCGCGATGACCCCCCAGGGGACCTGTTCCTCCTTCTGGTAGGTCTCTCCCTCCTTGAGCACCCACCGCTGGGTGATGCCCGGCATGATCTTCCCCGCGCTCTGGAAGGGGTCTATCTGCTCGAACGGCGAGTCGGATTCCCACTTGCGGTGAGTGTGCGGGTACATCGAACCGCTCTTCCGCAGCGGCTTCTTGCGGATTTTGAGGGGATGGCTCTGGCTGAGGTATTCGTAGTGCGCCCAGTCCGGCATCGTCCGGTCGCCCTCCTCGAGCCCGGCCTGCAGGCCGTTGCGCTCCACGAGACGCTTGAAGTCCTTGGGGTTCTTGATCTCGCGCGCGACCTGGCGCAGTGCCCCCTTGATGTCCCCTTTCTTGAAGCTCCCGGTGTCCAGCTGGTCCAGCTGCAGCTGCTTGTACTCGGACAGGAGGTCCTTCACGATGCGGCTGAACCTCCGCACGTTGAGCCGCCAGTTCTGGGAATCCATGAAGTCAATGGTCCTCAAGCGCTCGAGGCGTTGGAGCAGGTCGTCATCCAGGGAATCGGCCGGCGCCCCGAAATCATGGCCGCTCATCTCCTGGTAGTACGCGCCGAGGAGCTGGCCCAGTCGCGAGCCCTCCTGCAGCGCCTTCCGCGTCACCGCGCCGAGGACCTTCTCCAGGTCTGTGCCCTTCCTGCGGTTCATGCAGTAGAGGTTCACCGCGACATCCTCGAAGAAATTGCGCAGCTTTGCCGCGTGCTCCTCGCTCACCTTCGCCGCCTCGTGGTCGTGCAGCAGCATCTCCGCCAGCGAGAACGGGCAGTAGAGATAGTGCGTCAACTCGTGCGAGAGCAGTCCTCGCTGGGCCTCGTCCGCTGAAAGACCCAATCCCTCCAGCTCCTCGAGGAACGCGGCGCTCATCTCGATGCGGTGGGTGGACATGTCGATGAGCGCGGTATCAAAGCCGCCCACATGGTCCTTGAGCACCGGCTCCGGCACCGCGGGATGATAGAAGATGTCGAGCACCTGGGGCCAGATGCGCCGCAGGGTCTCTTCGAGGTCGGGCCGCATGCTAGCCCCGCACGTACTCCGCGAACACCGGGTGGTCGTCGAATGTGGGCGAGCCGCGGGTGGCGAGGTCCTGGGCAATCCTCCACTGCTGCTCCGCCTCCTCCCCCTTGCCCTGCCCCATGAGTTCTGCGTAGCTGTGCAGCGCGTTGTACGCGAGCGCCATGCGATTCTTCCGGTCGGTGAAGCGCTGGAAAAGCTGGTCCGCCGCGTGCTTCGCGAGGTGGAGCTCCCAGGGCTCATCGCGCTGGTCCTCCCGGCTCACGGTGGAGAAGTGCTCGTCCTTCCAGAGAAGCTTGTGCCAGATGAGCCTTCACGTGCTGCTCTGTCACGCGGTCGTCGCCGAGGAACCACGCGAGGGCCTTCGCGTATCTCGGAAGAGCCTGCCCTTCGGTGCGCGTGGAGAGCCCGTTCCTCGCCCCGTGGCAGAGGTAGTTCTTCCAGTGGCAGTCCGGAGGGCATTCCTGGTTGGTGCGCTTCTGGCCGTACTGCTGGCACGTCGCGAGCTCGGATTCGATGAGGTCCAGGAAGAACGAGGTGCCCATCTCCGTGTCTCCCTCGCGGACGAGCGGGATGCCGGCAATCTCCGCCCTTGCCTGGATGCGCTGCTCGGGGCTAAGAAGCTCCAGGTCGCCCTTCAGCGCAGCGCGGAACTCGCCCCCGAGATCGGTGATGCGCTCCCATTTCTCCTTGGGACTCATCCTCTTGTCGTCCAGGATGGCATACGTCTGCTCTGCAAGGGAGTCCATCTCGGGTCGCGCGAGCACGTCGTGCAGCCCGCCGTCGCGCAGCACCCGCGCGTTGTTGATGCCCATGTGCTTGCTTTCCACTGAGATGTCGAACCTGTCCACGAGCGGGGGGATGATCTCGGTGTTCCCCGCGTCCTGGTAGTTCATGGTCCCGAAGATGCAGTAGTCCCGATTGAGGACGTGGCCGTTCATGTACTTCCAGACCCCGCGGTCGATGCCCTGGAGCAGGAGGTTCTGCTTGCCCGGAGGCAGGCGATTGACCTCGTCCACCACCTTGGGGTTGAGGGTGACAAAGTAACTCCATATCTCCTCCTCGCTGCCCTGGGAGAGCTTCCCGAAGTCCAGCCTGCCCACGGTCTTCTCCTCGGTCTGCTCCGGGTGGCCGGAGAGCGAGGCGCTCACCACCACGTCCCGCGGGATGGAGTACATGAGGGAGATGATGTTCTCCGCGGAGGTGGTCTTCCCGAGGCCCACTTCGCCCTGGAGGAGCTGCTTCCCGCCCGTGAGGGCAGTGAGGGTTCCAAACAGGAGCGCCGCGTTGTACCGGCGTTCGTGGCCCTGGGCATCGGTGACTGCCAGGTCCGGGCGGCAGAGGTAGAGATTCTCCCGCATGTACTGGTACATGTCCGCTACTTGGTCCTGGAGCGTCGCCATGGGCATCCCCCGTTGCCTGATGGAATCTTCGCGCTTTTATAAAGCTTTCCAGTGTTACTACTCAAAAATGGATTTATTTCAGGGATACTCATTCTACGCGGGAGAAACGCCGTCCGGCCGCGGGGTCGCAGGAGTTCCGGGTGGTCTCACCGGCATGGCGGGTATCCCTCGCATTGCGGCCGAGGATACGCCCACTGGACGGGCTGTTCCCAAAATATTTATACCGCGGGGATACTTTCCGGCGCGATGCTCAGGAATAGCTTCATCTTCCTTCCTGGTGTGGGGGAGAAGACCGAAAAGGACCTGTGGGACAACGGAATCGAAGACTGGAGCGCCTTCCTGAAGGCAGGGCGGGTGTCCGGACTTTCCGCGCTGAAGAAGGGCCACTGCGACCAGCTGCTCCTCAAGGCAGAAAAGAACCTGCTGCACGGGAACTCTGCGTTCTTCGCCCACATCCTCCCCGCAGGAGAGCACTGGCGCGCGTATCCCGCGTTCAAGGGCGACGCCGCCTTCATCGACATCGAGACATCCGGCCGGTACGGGGACGTCACGGTCTTCGGGCTCTACGACGGCAAAGAGACCAAGACCCTGGTCAAGGGCATCAACCTCGACAAGAAGGTCCTGAAGGAGGAGCTGGCAAACTACCGGATGCTCGTCACGTTCAACGGGAGCGGCTTCGACCTGCCGGTGCTCGAGCGCTTCCTTCCGGGAGTCATCCCGGCGGTGCCGCATCTCGACCTGCGCCACGCGTGCTCGCGCCTCGGCCTCACGGGAGGGCTCAAGGCAATCGAGCGCCGGCTGGGAATATCGCGCGACGTGAAGGTCGCAGATATGCTCGGCGAGGACGCCGTGTATCTCTGGAACGCATGGAGAGCCACCGGCAACCGGGACTTCCTGGAGAAACTTGTTGCTTACAACGAGGAGGACGTGGTGAACCTGCAGCCTCTCGCGGAGTTCGCGGTGCGGAAGCTGACCGAAGGATGCTTATCCTGACCTGTCCGAAAGCAAGGCGCATATCTCATCGAACTGCTGCTCTCCCGTCCGAGACCTGAGCGGCGCCTCGAAGAGATGCTTCCGCGTATCCCTGACGAACACGCTGATGCAGTCAGGCTCGAGGGAGTACTCGATGCTCGCGAACGGCGCTTGCACGCTGTTCTGGCTGTTGTCGCGGTAGCTCCCTGCGGACAGCACGCCCTCGCTGAGGCGCGCTTGCCGTGCGAGCACCGTGCTTTGCAGCTTCCCGGAGCGGTCGATAGTGGTGCGGATGAGAAGGGTATCCAGCTCGTGGAGCGACCCCTGATGATCATAGGAGGAGGTCACTTCCAGGAAACTTTCCGGAGCCTCCCATCGGACCGCTTCCTGGTAGCCCCTCTGTTGCACATCGAGGGATAAACTGTCGTAGGGCAGCGGACGCAGGAGGGCGAGAGGAGTGCCGTCAAACGGGTCCTGGGTGAGGTAGAGGCTGGATATCCTGGTTCCGTACACCCCTGCGCAGAGCATGAAACCGTTCTTCAGCCACTGCTCGTTGCTGCTCGGCCCGAGGTTCTTGAGGAACACCGCGACCTTGTCTTCGAGAGTCACGGAACGGGGGATTGACCCGGCTTTTTAAGCATGTGCGCACAAAGGTGTCGGCCGCGTTGCGGAGAATGTCTGCCATTCCGGCAAGACAGCCCGGAACTCGTGCGGCAACGCGGCGCGTATCTTACATATATCGGCCGAGCGAGCCCTGGACCTGGTCCCGGGTGAGGCGCTCTCTGGAGTAGCCGAGCACCTCAAAGATTTGCTCGACATAGTACTCGGTGTCGTAGTCGTTCCCGGTGAACTCCTCCGGAAGCCGCACGCGGTCGCGGATTTTTCCCTCTCCCTGTGCCACGATGTACTTCACCAGGGTCCCTGCGGCGATGTGCTTCCCCGCCGCCCTCATGCGCTCTGCGGCAACGGTATGGGGCATCTGGGTCACATACTCGCCGGGGCTCTTCTGTAGCACGGTCTTGATGACCATCTTCTCCCTCGGCACCAGCCGCTGACGGACATCCCGGATGACGCCGCGCACGTAGGAGAATGCCTTCTCTGCGTCGTTCTCCCGAAGGATGATGTCCAGCACGCGCTCCTGGACTTCCTTCGCGATAGGCGCGTAGTTGCGCTTCACGCTCTCGAAGCCCTTGATGGTCACCTTCCCGGATTCCGAGAGCAGGGCGTACTTCTTCTTCGCGCCGCTGCTGTCGTCCTTGGTGGAGACGAAGATGCCCGCCTTGTAGAAGCCCTGGAGGTCAAGCTCCATCATCCCGGGGAGCTTCTTGTTGATGTCCTCCAAAAAGGAAGCGGCCTGCTCCCTGGACTTGCCGCTGAGGGAGAGGAAGATGCTGTCCGTGTCCCCGTAGAGGACAGTGAAGCCGGCGCGCTCCGCGCTGGCGATGACATCGCTGATGTAGTACCTCCCGTACGCGGTGATGCTCTTGGCGGCCTCGAGGGAATACCACCTCGCGCCGGCAAAACCCAGATAGCCGTACATCGAGTTCGCCACGGTCTTCAGGGCGTATTGCCTCGCGTGCAGCACGGCCCTCTCGCTCTCGGCGCTCTTCGCGAGGACTTCCTTCACCCGCGTCCTGCGCTCGATGAGGTTCTCAATCACCCCCGGGATGAATCCCTTGCGGCGCTGGCAGAACCAGGTCTCCTTGTCCCCGGGGACAAGGGCGGAATGGCAGCAGCCGCATCGCAGGGTCTCGGGGGAGATGTTGTGCGCGGAGATGATACTGGGGTACAGGGAGCGGAAGTCGAACACCACCAGGTCCCGGTGCAGGCCTGGCTTCGGGGTCGCGACGAAGGCTCCCTCGTAGGTCTTGCCTCTCCTGGTGGAAAATTCGTCTCCCGCAGGAGAGAGCGGCACCACCCTCCCCCTGAGGAACGCCTCGCGGATGAGGTGCCATTCCACCAGCTCGCTGTAGGGCATCCTGCTCACGTCGTGGATGCCCTGCCCGACGAGTTTCACCAGCTCCAGGAGATTGCCCTGCAGCTTCACGAAGAGCAGGTACGCGAGCTGCGCGTCCCGCAGGTTGTAGAGACAGTACTGCTCGAGCTCCTCGGGGCGCTTGTCCCAGGTCTCCGTGAGCTTGTCGAGGGCGACTGCCTGCTTGCGCTCTCCGAGGAGCTCCGCAGCGACCGCATCGAGAGTGAACTCATTGGTCTCCATCACCGCGAACATCGTGCGCCGGATGAACTTGTAGATGTCGATATGGGCGATGCCCGCGACCCTCGCCTCCGCGCCCGCGCGCTCCTTGACGGAGAGCTGACTGCGGTCCAGCCCCAGCTCGAGCGGGACATTGAGGCGTCTCGCGCGCTCGCGGAGGTAGGGCAGGTCGAAGCCGTCGCTGAAGTAGCCGACAAGCGCGTCGGGACCCTGCTCCTCGATGAGCTGAGCCACCCTCCTGATGAGCGCAGCCTCGTCATCCACGAACTCGATGTCCTTGTTGGTTGTGGGGAAGCGCCTCCAGGTCACCGCGCGCCGGAAATCCCCGCCCCAGAGCGAGGCCATGAGGATGGGCTGCTTCTGCGGGACAATCTCCTCGCCGAACTGGGAGTAGGTCTCCAGGTCGAGGGCAAGGGCCTTCAGTTCGGAGAGGTTCTCGGCGTCAGGAGCGGAAAGGCTCTTCCCCAGGAATACCGGGACCTTGTACAGGGCGTCGATGCGCTCTGCCTCGACATCGCAGCGCTCCAGCGGCGTGACGTCCATGTCGATGAGGAACCTGCGCACATAGGGGATGTCGGCATCGAATATCCCCTCCACGTCAGGCCGCTGCCGGAGCGCCTCCCGGAGAAGGCGGACGTCAGTGGGCATGGCGGTGGTGAGCTTCAGGAACTTCTCCCTGGATGCGTGCAGGGCGCGCTCCACCTTCTCCACCTCCACGGTGACGGTGCGCTGCCCGTCAAGCAGGGCGAAGGTCCTGAGCTCCTCCGCGAGGGAGGCAAGCTTGCCGCGCTTGGGCAGGAGGTAGAAGTACGGCTTGAAGTCCGCGAAGCGGACGCAGACCTGCTTGCCGTCCGGGGTGCGCCCGAACAGCTCGACCGCAGCGCGGTCCTCGGCCGCCTTGTAGTTCGCGTGCAGCGCGAAAAGGCTGAAGACTGCCATACGGGGAGGTTGCCCGGCCGCTTTATAAGGCTTCGGCCGGCGAGGCGTGCTGCGGCCACTCGCATCCGGCCGGGAGGATGCATGCCATCCGGATTGTTCCACTGGCGCTCTCGACGGCCGCGATGCGGAGAATACCCGGTATGACGGTGAGGCAACCCGGGCGCTGTGCGGCATCGCGGCCGGTGTTCAATCGGCCATGTACGGCAGGAGGTGCCAGGGGAGGACCACCTGTGCCGTTTCAGCCACCCGCTGCGGCTGGGCTCCCGCAAGAAGAGCGTCCATGCTGAGGTAGCTGCGCTCCGGCGCCTGCACAAGGTGGTGGAGAGGGCTGATGAACTCAGGCGCACGCAAGCCGAGCTCGCCGAAATAGTGCGCCAGTTCAAAATGCGCTCCGCCGCCCACGTAGAGCGCACGCTCCTCCGGAATGGCGTTCAGGGCCATCGCGTGGTACTCGTTGCGCAACGCCATCCCCTGGGGCGAGAGGCAGAGCAGGCTGTAGCGCATCTGGTCCATGACATCCTTACCGCTGCCCGCGAAGAGCAGGAGGGACTCGCCAATAGCGCACTCGGCGTCGAACATCCCGTCCTTGCCGAACAGGGTCTCAATCGTGCTCTCCAGGGAGTGCAGGAGGCCGGGCCACTCTGCTTCGGGCTCGCCGCCGTGAAAGTAATCCCTCGCCTGCGGCGCTGCCGGCATCCATTCCGCCAGGTAGAGCGGGATTCGGGCTTTCGCGGCGTATGCAGCGGCAGTGTACATGGGGCTTGACGGTATGCTCCAGGGCGCGGCCTCGATGGGAAACTCGGGCAGGGCGCGGAGCTGGGCGAGCATGGCATGCTCCTCTGCGCTGAGATACGCCCTGCGGGACTCGATGGCCACCGCGTCCGGTCGGAAGCTTTCAAGCAGGGCCAGCGTCGGCCGCAGCGCGGCCTCCCGATGGCGCTCTCCCACCATGAGCAAAGGCATCTCCGGGAGGGGATGGAGAAACGCATTTAAAGCATCCGGCCCCTTGCGGGGATATGGAACGTCTTGGCCTCGATGAGTACTTCATCGAGATTGCGCGCGTGGTGTCCAAGAGGGCGACCTGCCCCCGCCTGTCGGTCGGAGCGGTCCTGGTGCGCGACAAGACCCTCATCTCCACCGGCTACAACGGCTCGCCGCGCGGGCTGCCCCACTGCTCCGACGTCGGGTGCAGGGTCTACAAGGACCACTGCGTCCGGGCGGTGCATGCGGAAATGAATGCGGTGGCGCAGGCGGCCTACAACGGGGTCCAGACGAGGGATTCTACGCTGTACATCACCCATTTCCCCTGCCAGAACTGCCTCAAGCTCCTGGTCAACGCTGGCGTCCGGCGGATTGTCTATGACAAGGCGTATGAGCACAAGGACGCCAGCCACGAGGAGGCGAATGCCATCACCCAGGAGTTCATCCAGCAGAGTCAGCTGGAGGTCAGGCGGCTGGGGGCTCTGTAGAACCCGGCCGCAATGCTAGTTCCGGGTTGCATCACCGAAAGGGCCGGCATTCCCGGCAATGCGGCCGACTGGACCCCTCGCGGCCGCGACCGGGACAACATTTTTAAATACCCTCCTAGTCCCCAGGTGCGGGTTTAGAGCAGTTGCGGATACTACATGGCAAGCATATATGACGTTCCGGCAAACGACCTCATCGAGAAGACTGCATTGGAGCTCCAGAAGCTCCCCGAGATCCGGCCGCCCGAGTGGGCGAAGTTCGCCAAGACCGGCCACTTCAAGCAGCGGCCTCCCGAGCGCGAGGACTGGTGGTATGTCCGCAGCGCGGCCGTGCTGCGCTCGGTCGCGAGACTCGGCCCCATGGGAGTGCAGAAGCTGCGGAGCAAGTACGGCGGGGCGAAGGACCGCGGCCACGCTCCTGAGCACACCTACAAGGCCGGCGGCAACATCCTCAGGAAGATTCTCCAGCAGCTCGAAGCGGCCCAGCTGGTCAAGCAGGCAAGCAAAGGCCTCCACAAGGGAAGAATCCTGACGCCGAAGGGCATCTCCCTCCTGGGCAAGGCTGCCACCGAGGTCCGCGGACCAAAGGTGGAGAAGCCGAAGCGTGTGGCCAAGGCGAAGCCTGAGCCAAAAGAGCAGCCGGACGAGCCAAAGATGGAGTGACCATGGCCACACTTGAGGAACTGCGGGCGAAGAGGATGGCAGAGCTTCAGCGTCAGCAGGTCGGCGAGGATTTCCAGCAGGAGATGGCCCTGCAGCAGCAGGTCGCCCAGCTGGAGGCCATCGCGAAGCAGTTCCTCTCCAGGGAAGCCCTGGTGCGCTACGGAACCATCCGGACCGCGCATCCGGAGGCGGCGCTGCAGGCCGCGATGGTGGTCGCGCGCCTCGGGCAAGGCGGAAAGGTCAAGGAGCTCAGCGACGAGCATTTCAAGGAGATCCTGAAGCAGATCACCCCGAAGAAACGCGAAATCAAGATATCGAGGATGTGAGCATGGCACGATACAAGCACCCAAGCAGGAAACTCAGGCTCGCAAAGCTCGGCCGCCAGACCCGCTGGGCGCCGTTCTGGACTGTCTTCAAGAAGTACGGGCCGGGCAGGCGGATTCATCCCGGGAGACACACCCAGGTGAAGCGCCACTGGCGCCGGACCAAGACACCCTCATGACCATGGAACGCACCTACACTGTCCCTCTCCGGAAAGATATCATCAGCGCCCCCCGCTACAAGCGCGCGAAGCGCGCGGTGCGCGCGATGCGGACGTACCTCAAGCGCCACCTCAAGACGGACGAGGTGCGCATCGGACGGTTCCTCAATGAGCATCTCTGGTCCCGGGGCATCAAGAACCCACCGACCAAGGTGAAAATCAACGCTGACGTCAGGGACGGCATCGGCCGCGCCGAGCTTCCCGGCAAGCCGCTCTTCCCGCCGAAGAAGGAGGAGAAGCCCGCTGAGGCAGCGAAGGCCGAGGTTGCGAAAGCTCCCGAGGCGCCGGCCGCTGAGCCAGCGCCGAAGGTGGACAAACCGGCCGAGCCTGCGAAAACGCCTGCTCGCGAAGCTCATCCGGTCGCAGCAAAGCCACCGGTCGGCAAGAAGGCCCTGCGGAAGGAACTGAAAGCAGAGAAACCAGCCGCATAGCTGGCCGTGGGAACGCGTGCGCAGTTGATTCTCGGGCGATGACACCATGAGAAATGCCGCTGGAATGCAGAGCATCAATGGCCATCAGTGCCGGACCGCCTGGGTGAAATGATGCGAAACGGTAAAAAAAGAGAAGATAGCGCGAGTGACCACGGCGCTGCTCCGGATGAAAAAGTTTAATATTGCGGCGCTGAAGAAGGCATACGGAGGGAGACCATGAAACTGAACACGTACCTGAACTTTGCGGGCAACACCGAGAAAGCGTTCAACTTTTACAAATCCGTTTTTGGCGGAGAATTTACGTCCGTGG
>JAGVZT010000041.1 GCA_018302335.1 Candidatus Woesearchaeota archaeon
AGGTAGGCCCGGGTTTCTGGTCCGTGCTGCGGTGTTGTGGAAGTGTGGAGACACCTGGCCGCGCTGCTGAGAATCATCGGTATCACTGCGAGACGGAAAGCGTGCGGCAATGCGGCCGATGGAGATTTTCTATAATCTGCTGCGTATGATTAATAAGCCATCCGTCATTCCGACAGATGATGAGATTCGCCGTCATCTCCGACATCCACCTGGGGCCGCGAGGCTATCTCCGAGGCGTCCCCCAGAAGCTGGGTGAGCATGCCGAGCTGCTTCTTGCTAATTTCGTCGAGCGCATGAACTCGGAGGTCATGCCGGAATTCGTCGTCCAGCTAGGGGATGCGATAGAGGATGCCGGTCATGACCGTGACAGGGAGAACTACGCGCGAGTCATCGGCCTCCTGGGGGGACTCTCCTGTCCGGTCTACCATGCCATCGGCAACCACGACAGGGTGAACCTCGCCGAGGATGAGGTGCTCGGGCTCATCGGCAGGAAGCCGTACTACTCATTCCTGTGCGGGGAATACCGGGGGATTGTCCTCTGCCCGCACGAAGCTGACGGCAAGCCATGTGTCATCGACGACAGGCAGCTCTCGTGGCTCGAGCGGGAACTCATGCGGGATGAGCGCAGGGCCCTGGTCTTCAGCCATGTCCCTCTCGCCGACCAGCCGCTCGCGGGAAACGTGTGGTTCGAGCACGCTCCCGACTATGCCCTGATGAGCAACAGGGCTGCCGTGCGGAAGGTCCTTGAGGACTCCGGAAATGTCGTCGGGGCGATGAACGGTCACACGCACTGGAACCGGATGGATGTGCACAACGCCATCCCCTACTTCACGCTCCATTCCCTTGTCGAGAGGCTTGACGAGGAGACACCAACGGGGTCGTACGGCGTCGTGGACGTGGACGGCGAGAGCATCAGGATGCGCGTTGCTGGGCGAGCGCCCGGGGAGTTTGTGTTCAGCAACTCCCGCGGCCCATAGGCTGGTTCAACGCCGACTCAAATCCCTCGCCGAGATATACACTCACATCAGCGTGATTCCGTCCTTGAGAATCTCCTGCACGAGTGTGCTTGTCTTGCGTGACTCGGCGAACTCCCTTTTGGTATAGAGGTGGGGCTGGATTTCCTTACCGAATCTTTCTTTCAACCTGCCGATGATGTCCGCGAGAAGAATCTCGTCATTCGCGTCCTTCTCCCCCACGATGATGGCGACGTCGATGTCGGACCCCGCATGCTGCGTCCTCTTGGCGAACGACCCGAAGAGGATGACATGTTGTATGTTCTCCAGGTGTATATTGGTCAGCTCGTAGACGAATTCCCTCAGGATGGTGAGCGCTGCGAAGTCCGGATTGTTGAGTTCCCTCTTCTCGAGCCGTATCACCTCCAGGATTTTCTCGGTGAGGGGATTCGCCATATTGAGCTTGTAGGTGTAGGTCCTCCCTATCTTGTCGCTCAGGACGAGATTGAACCTCTCCAGGACGAGGAGGAATTTTGTCAGGACCTTGTTCCCAAGACCGGTGAGTTCCTGGATCTCCTTGCGATTCACCGCCTTTCCTGGCGCCTCTGCCAGGACAAAGAGAATCCTCCATGCGCTCTTCGTGCCGAGGCAGACGTCAAGCAGCATTATGCCATCAACCCCTCGATGAGCAGCACATACGGCTTGACAATCGTCTCAAGGAAGTATGACGCCTTCCGGGAGTCAATCGCAGTGGTCTTCGAGTAGTCCTCCGTGTAGTATTGGGATTTCCCCCGTTCCTGCTTCCCTTTTCTCAGCATGGCAGGAAGAACCCTCTCTTTGAGCCTCTCGACGCTGAAGTAAATCTCCTTGGCTTCTTTGAGCAGCTCGAGCAGTCTCCTCTTGATTTTTTCCTCCTTTATGCAGGCTTCCAGCGCCTCGATGGTCTTGGCGTGGATGTCCGGCGCTGACACCTTGATGTTGTACTGCTTGGCGAGAAACAGTTTTGTCACGTCATGCATCGCATAGTAACCCGAGATGACGCTCCATCTGGGGAACTCAAGCATGTTCTTTTCGGCATGCCTGAGGTTGTCCCGAGACGAGTGCTCATGGAAGGAGATATAGTTGTTTCTTTCGGTCGCTGGCAGCTTTATAAATTCTTTCACTATTCCACCTGGGTGGTATCAATTAGTATTTATTTATAAATATTCCCACTATGGTGCCTGATATAAAGCACTTAAGTGGATTAACCCTGACGCCGACGCCCGGATTTGAACCGGGAAGTCCTTGCGGACATCTGCTCTCGAGGCAAACGCAATGCCAGATTATGCGACGTCGGCAGTCCTCGCCTGCCGGAACGTCTGAGCGGTTTTAAATCTCTTGTGCCGTGCGACTCGGATATCAGCATCCGGACCGAAGTATCCCGGCCGGAATGCCGTATGGGTTCCGGGTAATGAAAGCACCTGCCAGCGCCAGCAAAGCTGGCGGGTGCTCAGAAACGCGAAGCGTTTCTGACATTTCGGACTCAAGACAGTGGTCTTGAGTTGCCTCGCCGGCACCTCAGATACTCTGAGGGATGCGGCCGCACTCAATGGAATGAAAAAAAAGAGCGGGCCCTAGCGCCGCCGCTTCGCGGCCTTCTCTGCGCGTTCCAGCGCGCGCTGCAGCATCTTCTCCAGCTTCAGCTCGTCGAGAATCTCCTTGTAGCGGTTGCGGATGGTGACCTCGGTGACCCCTGCGACATCGGCGACCTCGCGCTGGGTGCGCTTCTCGCCGTGCAGCAGCGCGGCGACGTAGAGCGCCGCGGCGGCGATGCCCGTTGGTCCTCTGCCGGAGGTGAGCGCCTTCTGCCTGGCCTTTTCGAGGATATCTATCGCCTTGCTCTGGGTCTTGGCGTTGAGTCGAAGGGCAGAGGCGAATCGCGGGATGTAGTCTCCCGGGCGAGAGGGCAGCATCTTGATGCCCAGCTCCCTGGTGACAAAGCGGTAGGTCCTACCTATCTCCTTCTTGTCCGTGCCGCTCGCCTCGCTCATCTCCTCGAGGGTCCGCGGGATGTTGTGCCTGCGGCACGCGGTGTAGAGCGCGCCCGCGACGACAGACTCCATCGAGCGGCCGCGGACGAGCCCGCGCTGCACCGCCTGGGTGTAGATGCGGGCAGCCTCCTCCTCGACGGAACCGGGAAGCTTGAGGAAGGAAGAGACGCGCTTGAGCTCTCCGAGAGCCATCTTGAGATTCCGCTCGATGGCGGTGGAGATGCGGTACTGCCATTTGCGCAGCCGGAAGAACTTGCTGCGGTCCTTTCGGCCCATGCGGGACAGGTCTGCGCGGGTGCCCAGCTCAGTCCCCAGTCCGCGGTCGTACTGGGTGTAGGTCATCGGCGCGCCGCCCCGCCTCACCGCGGAGCCGCCCTCGTCGAACTCCCGCCACTCCTGGCTGAAGTCTATCATGGTGTCGTCGAGGACCAGGCCGCAGCTCCTGCAGAGGACCTCGCCCTTCTTCTTGTTCCAGAGGAGCTGGGTGCTGCCGCATTCCGGGCACCGACTGCTCTGTTGGCTAGTGACTACCATCTTCGCAGGTGGCAGCGGAAGCGCTGCCGAACGATTGTTTTATAAATGTAACGGCATCCGGCTTAAAAAGGTATCGAAGCGCTTGCGGTAAAAACGTCAATATCCCTCCACTAGCCAACATTAAAATGGAAATTATTTACAACTTGTGAGTGGTTTTTAACTCTGTTATTGGGATTTCGGCTGCCATGACGCAGAAGTCCGGCGCTGTCCCGTCGGCATGCGGAGCATCCCCTGCGGCGCGGCCGACCGTCTTTCGACGGAAGCGCGCCCACCGAAAACTATAAGAGGTCTCCTGGGGTCCGCAGGGCCATGCTGGACATCCGCTGGCTGCGGGAGCATCCCGACGCAGCGAGAAAGGACCTCCAAAAGCGGGGGGACGCGGAGAAGGCCGCGTGGCTCGAGGAGCTGCTGCAGAAGGACCGGGATTTCCGAGAGAAGAAGCAGCACTTGGACGAGCTGCGTCACCGGAGGAATCTTGTCACGGACGAGATACGCGTGGCGAAGAAGGCGGGAAAAGACGCAGCGAAGCTCCTCAAGGAGGCAAAGACCCTTCCGGAAGCGATTGCGGTCCTGGAGAAGGAGACCGGCGCGCTCGAGGAGCGGGTGCGCTTCCTGCTCATGCGCCTGCCAAACATCCTGCACGAATCCGTCCCCCAGGGAGCCGATGACAGCGGGAACGTGGTGGTTCGGGAGCACGGCAAGAGACCCGTGTTCTCGTTCGCCCCGAAAAGCCACCTGGACCTGCTGGAGAAGCTGGATCTCGCGGACATCCCGCGCGCGGCACGCTCCTCCGGCGCAAGGTTCTATTACCTCAAGGGCAAGCTCGTCCTCCTGGACCTCGCGCTCATGCGCCTCGCGACCGATATGCTCGTCAGGAAGGGCTTCACCATGGTGCTTCCGCCCTTCATGCTCCGCCGCAAGCCGTACGAGGGGGTCACAGACCTCGCGGACTTCGAGAATGTGATGTACAAGATTGAGGGAGAGGACCTCTACCTCATCGCCACGAGCGAGCATCCCATCGCGGCGCTGCACATGGACGAGGTCATCCCGGAGAAGCAGCTCCCGTTGCGCTATGCGGGCATCTCTCCCTGCTTCCGCAAGGAGGCCGGCGCGCACGGCAAGGACACCAAAGGCATCTTCCGCGTCCACCAGTTCAACAAGGTGGAGCAGTTCGTGTTCTCCCGCCCCGAGGAGAGCTGGCACATCCACGAGGAGCTGCTCAGCAACGCCGAGGAGTTCTTCAAGGCCATCGAGCTGCCCTACCGCGTGGTGAGCATCTGCACCGGCGACATCGGCATCGTCGCCGCGAAGAAGTATGACCTCGAAGCGTGGATGCCTGCCCAGCAGACCTACCGCGAGATGGTCTCCTGCTCGAACTGCACGAGCTACCAGGCGGTGCGCCTCAACGCGAGATTCGAGCGGGCAGGCGAGCGAGAGTATCTGCACACCCTGAATTCCACCATGGTCGCAACTCCCCGGGCGCTGGTGGCCATCCTGGAGAATTTCCAGCAGGAGGACGGCAGCGTCAGAATCCCCAAGGTGTTGCATCCCTACCTTCCCTTCAAGGAGCTGGCATGAGGCTCTCGGAACTCAAGGTCCCGGCGCTGGTCATCGAGACCCTGACGCACGCGGGGATGGAAACCCTGAGGCCCGCGCAGGAGAAGGCCGTTGCTGCGGGCCTCCTGGAAGGCAAGAATCTCCTGGTATGCACCCCCACCGCCTCCGGCAAGACCCTCATCGCGGAGCTCGCCGCCCTGCGGACGGTGCTGGAGCGCAAGGGGAAGGCCCTCTACATCGTCCCGATGAAGGCCCTCGCCACGGAGAAGCATCGCGAATTCACCGTGCGGTGGGGCCGCATGGCGAAGGTGGCCCTGTCCATCGGGGACCCGGATGCGGAGGAGGACTATCTTTCCCAGTACGACATCATCGTCGCGACCAGCGAGAAGGTGGACTCCCTGCTGAGGCACGGCGCTCCCTGGGTATCAAAAGTGAAGCTCCTGGTGGTGGATGAGGTCCACCTCCTGGACGACCCCTCGCGCGGTCCCACTCTTGAGATCCTCATCACCCTGCTCAGGCTCCGCATCCCGGAACTCCAGGTCCTCGCGCTCTCGGCGACGATAGGGAACCCGGAGGAGCTGGCCGCATGGCTGGATGCTGCGCTGGTGCAGGATGACTGGAGGCCGGTGCAGCTGCTGAAGGGCATCTATCGCTCAGGAACCATCAAATTCGACGCACCGTGACTGCGGTGCCTCGGATGCAGTGGTACCCGCGAAGCACCACCGCCTCTCCTTCCTGGACGGGGACCTGGCTCTCGAGCTCCTCGATGTTCAACACCGCATCGTGGCCTTGCGCGAGCCTGCGGAATTCCATGAGCGCTTCCTGGTAGCTCTTGTCCACGACAAGCACACTCTTGATGGTGAGTTCTGCAAGCTGCCTGCCGCGCATCGCGGCGAACTCTGCGACCGCAGCGTAGTCGATGATGCTCAGCGTCGCCTTGGAATGCGTGTCCTGTTCGCCCCGCACGGTCTTTCCCTCCTTTCGATGTTCTAAAATAATGCTACTTTATAGTAGTTTATTTGGAGAAAGAATAATATAAAGGTTTCGGCACTGGTTAGGAACAAACAATCCGGATATTACCAATAATTATAACCAGCGAGCAGCAATCAGAGCTCAAGACGGAATCTTTTTAGCATCGGGCTGAGTGACGTGAGATACATGTACATCGCATAGACCTCCAGCGCAAAGAGGGGATACATAAGATAGCCGAGGACCGGCATCTCGAAGACCTTGAGGAAGCCCAGCCACGGGATGGTGTACTGCCATTTGAGATAGGCCCAGTAGTTCCAGAACTCCCAGAAGATGCCGCAGATGAGCCCAGCGAGCATGAGCCTGAAGATAGGGCCGAGGTCTCCTGCGAGATAGCGCTGGAGCATGCTCGGCTCTCCATGGAGATAGTTCCAGGGCTCTAGCAGAAAAATGAAGCCCAGCCAGATAGCCCAGAAGAAGTATGTGCGCACCGCAGCGGCGAGCACGAAGCATGCGATGCCGAGGAGCATGACCCGCTGCGGCGCCCGTGTAGAGGGAGCGGCGCGCTTCCTGCCAGCGAATTCCAGCAGGTGCAGCGACTCCAGGAGCCAGGACGTCGCGAACACCGCCGGGATGACGGTGCTGAACGCGAGGCTCTTGAAGAAAACCTCCGCCAGGATGCTGTCCGGGACATTGACGTAGTGCCAGTTCTTCACCACGACGTTCAGCCCCTCGAAGACCCACCAGACTCCCGAGGACAGCAGCGCCATGAGCGCGATGCGGCCGGGATGCTCTTTCAACATGGAGCGCGCAGAGAAGAATTCCCCGAGGCCGTCGACGGTGAGGATATAGCCCCACCAGAGCACAGGAAAGTTCCAGATGGCGAACGGCTGCACGCGGAGGAGCATCGTCATCTCCGCGAAGGCGATGAGCAACGCCCCGGCCTGGAGCTGCTGGGGGACCCTGCGCATCATGCCTTCTGCAGCAGCTCGTCAATCCTGCGCTTGAGGTCTGCGCGATTCGAGAATCCGATGATGCGATCCACTTCCTTCCCCTTGGCGACGAGCACCAGCGTGGGGATGCTCATCACCCCGTAGCGCGAGGAGATGTCCTGGTTCGCGTCGACATCGAGCTTGGCGAACCGGAGCTTGCCTGCGTACTCAGCTGCGAGCTCTTTGAAGATGGGGGCCATCATCCTGCACGGCCCGCACCAGTCCGCATAGAAGTCCACCAGGACGGGGAGCTTGCTCTGCTCCACCTCCTTGGGCCAGCTGGCAGTATCCACGAGGACGAGATGATCGGTCATGTGCGTACCTCCTGCGATGCTCATGCCCGCGGCTCTTTTAAATGTTTCGGCCGGCCGGCGCCCTCGGACCCGGCCGCGATGCCGTACGCTTTCCGCGAGGTCTCGCCGGCAGAGCGGAAATTCCTAGCAGTGCGGCCGCCTGCTGATGGACGGCAACAGCCGGGCACTTTTCCCGTAACGAAAGAGATAAGAAGGCGGGTCTCTCGGAGGCTTCATGCCCTCTCAGCGTGTCTTGGCATTCCTTGCCGCTGCGCTCTTGCTCCTGGCATCGGTTCAGGGGGGATTCGGCATCCTCAGACTCCTCGGGCTGCGCAGCGGGATTGATTCCCTCGCTACGGGGGACTGCGGCCGATGCGGCACCGGGCTCCTCAACCTCTGCGACGAGCGGGAGTGCCTCTCGCTTGGCGCCTGCGCCTTCACCCAGAAGCTCATCGGAGGGACATGCGCCGACACGCAGGACAGCGTGTATGGCCTGGATGCGACCTCCGGAAGCATCGTGATTAGGCGTGACATACCCTACGGCAGCGAGGACAAGCAGGTCCTCGACCTCTGCAGGCCGAAGACCATGAGCGGGAAGGTGCCGGGAGTGATTCTCATCCACGGCGGTGGCGGGGACAAATCGGACTTCATGCGCTCCTGCAAGCTGCTGGCGGCCGGCGGCTATGTCGCGGCGACCATCAACTACCGCGAGGAGCCAGCTCCCGCGTATCCCATGCTCCTGGACGACGCGCGTCTCGCGCTCTCCTGGCTGCGTGCGCGGCCGGAAGTGGACAGCACGAGGATGGGCGCGATGGGGGGGAGCGCAGGAGGCTATCTGAGTTCCCACCTCGGCACGAGGCAGGACACCGAGAGGGTGCAGTGCGTGGTGAACAACTTCGGGCCGACGGACTGGTCCGACCCCGCTGTCGGGGGAAGTCCCGACATGTATGAGAGATTCACCACAAAGCTCTTCGGCAATGTCACCGCAGAGGACGACCCCGGGCTCTACGCGGATGCCTCTCCCATTACGCACGTCACCTCCGATGACGCAGATTTCGTCTTCACGCGTAGCGTCAACGACAGGCTCGTGCCGAAGAGCCAGGCCGAGCGCATGATTGCCGCGCTGCGTGCCGTGGGGAAGACTGTTCCGGACCTCTACGAATTCAACGGCACCGGTAGCGCCCATGCCCTCCAGATGTCGACCGAGGAGATGCTCAAGCTATGGCGCTTCCAGAAAGGGTTCCTGGACAGCTGCCTCACGCGGTAGCCGCGCTATCGCTCAGCAAAGTTTCCGGAGTTCCGGCCGCAACACCGCTCGAGTCCCGTGCCGCCTCGTCGGCATGCCGGGCATACTCCGCAAAGCGGCCACTCCATTCCGTGCCACGACGTCGCGGCCGCAGGGTTTAAATATGCGCGACAGCACCGGCCGCGGGTGAGCCTCTCTCTTGAATCCGCGCGGAAAGCCGCGCTCAGGGCTGCCGAGGCGGCGTCAGCCGAGCTGCGCGCTGCGATGAAGCAGCCCCTCTCCATCGCAGAGAAGAGCAGCTTCCGGGACATCGTCACCAACGCAGACCTCGCGTCGGAGAAGGCAATCCGCTCCCTGCTCGAACCGGCATTTCCGGGGGTGCACTGGCTGGGCGAAGAGAGCGGCAATTCCCTGCCGGAAGAGGGATATTTCTGGGCCGTGGACCCGCTGGACGGCACCACCAATTTCTCGCACGGCTACCCGTGGTTCGCGGTCTCCATCGCGCTCTGCGAGGCAGCGCAGAACGATGCCGGCTTCATTCCGCTCATGGGTGTGGTGCAGCACCCGCTCACCGGAAAGGTGCTGCACGCCCTCGCGGGAAAAGGGGCGTTCTGCGGACCGCAACGTCTTGCCGCGAGCAGCAAGCGGAGTCTCCGCGATGCCCTGGTGGTGACGGGATTCGAGTACAACGTCGGCGAGCGTCTCCAGGGCTTCCTCAGCCTCATCCAGGAGGTGCTTCGCGCGGTGCAGGGGATGCGGCGCTCGGGAAGCGCGGTGCTGGACCTTGCGGGCGTCGCAGAGGGCAATGTGGACGCCTTCTTCGAGTACGGAAACAAGACCTGGGATGTCGCTGCGGGACTCCTGCTGGTCCGCGAAGCCGGCGGCGTTGCGCGATACTGGCACGCAGAGCGCCCGTTGACCCTTGCCGCTGCCCCGGGCGTCGCGGCCGAGCTGTCCGGACTTCTCTCGGCTCACGAGAAGCGGTTGGCACTGGCCACTGGACAGGCTCCCGTAAGGCATTAGAGCCCTGGTTCTCCCTGTCATGCTGGTGATGGACAGTGACGTATGACCAGGACAAGGTGGACCCGAGGTACATTGAGCTGCTCTGTTTCGAGCTCACTTCGTTTTTCAGGATGCGGCCGGTCCACGTGCCGGTCCCGTACCGGTGGGTATAAATAGCGGTCTTCCCGGGAGGCAGCCATGATGCCGGCCATCTTTGTCACCCCGGCTGGCATCGGCTCCTCCTTCTCGTGGGTCCTGCGTTCCCTCGCGGAGCTCCCCGTCTTCGGGCGGATGCTGATGCTGCTCCGCGCTCCGATTGAACAGCCTGACATGCTCTGGGTGGCGCTGCCGATGCTCCTCGCGACCCTGGTGATGGAGCTCTACTTTGGGGTGTACGCGGATGAAGAGCTCGGCTGGAACAGCGCCGTGGGGAACGCCATCTTCCTGGTGCTGGTCTCGCTCAACCTGTTCCGGGAGCTGCTCTGGACGACCGGCATCTCGGCCGATTATGTGATGGCCCAGCTGCCGCTGTATCTCATCGCCGGGGCCCTCATGCTCCTTTCGCTCAGTATGCTGGTGCTGAACTTCAGGCATGCCCTTCCCCGGCACGTTGCGTTCAGCATCTCCTCCTGGCTTCCGGTCAATCTGCTCGCGTATCTCGCAGTGGTGCTGGTGAGCAGCAACCTGCCGGACGGCCCTGGGATACCGCTCGATGGGGTGACTGCTGCCGCTGCCGTTGCGTTACTCTTTCTGCTGATGGTCTTCTTCGGGGCGGTGCATCAGGCCGTCCAGTCGAACAGTCCAGCCGAATGAAGAGCTACTCCCGGTCGCGCAGGTAGATGCGGTAGATGCGCTCCTTCCTGCAGAAGGGCTCCAGCTGCTTCAGCACCGCGGAAGGCCAGCGGCGCTCCTCGATGATTTTCCCGAGCTCCCAGCTGTCCAGCCGCGTCACTTCGGGGAAGCGGCCGAGTAGTTTGAGCAGGCGGACAAGCTCCTCCTGCTGCGGGTCGCTGTGGTCGGGCAGCTTGACCGTCTCCTTGGTCCAGATGCGGGCCTGCTGGTCCCGGCCGAACACCGCATTGACCTGCTCGCGCTGCGCGTAGGAGATGAGCCTCTGCTTGACCTCCTCGAGCTTCTGCTCCGCGGCATGCTTCTCGTCGCTGAACCGGACATACTCGTCCACGAGCTGCACCCCGTCCTCCTTGCGGAACTCCTCGGGCTTCAGTTCCCTGGTGCGGAAGAGGTGCGACCACTCCGGGCAGATGGGCTGGAATTCGCACCAGTCGCACAGCCTTGAGACGTGCGGGGGGAAACTCTGCGCAGCGAGCACGCTTCTCGCGAGGGCGACCGTCTCCCTGGTGAGCTGCTCCAGCTCCTGCTCGGTGCGCGAGGACTCGCGCTCAACGCCGAAGAGCAGGTAGTGCCAGATGAGCCGGATATTTTTTGCATCGGGAAACTCCCGCTTCACCGCCAGCGCGTAGAGCGCCAGCTGCCGGTCCGTGTCCACATCGCTCTGGTCCGGCAGGGTCCCCGAGGTCTTGTAGTCATGGATCTCGTACACCCCCTCGGGAGTGCGGTCCAGCCGGTCGATGTAGCCCTTCAGCTGCACGTCCTGCGCGAGGTCCATGAGGATGAGCTTCTCCGTCGCGAGTGTCGTCGCCTGATTGAAGGGCTGGAAGCGCTTGTGGTACGTCCGCAGGGCTTTCTCCCCCATCGCGAGGTAGTTCTCTGCGGTGTAGTCCTTCACGATGAGGATGCCCTCGTGGAAATTCCGCTCCCATTCCTCACGGTAGAACGTGATGAGCTCTTCTTCGTTGAGGAGACGCTCGTGCTTGAGGTCGGTGTAGAGCTTCTGGAGCGCCTCGTGGACGCGCTTGCCCATGAAGGCCTCGATGCTTTCTCCCCGCTCGCCTTCCAGCTTGTCCAGATACCGGTACTTGTACTGCAGGGCGCAGCTCTCGAAGCAACTCAACCGGGAGTGCGAGACCGTGGCCACGGGACGCGCAGACCACGCTGCCTATATAATCGTTGCGCGGGGCTGTCCAGTGCCCGATAAAAAACTAGTTAATAACCATAAATAAGTAGTAAAAATAGAAATGTATATAAGCACCGGACTCCCTTCTGGATGCAATGACCACGGAACGGGAGATAGCCGACAGGTTGGCCATCGCGACATCGACCCTGTACTCGCCCGAGGATGTTGTCAGGCCGCCACTGGCGCTCGGCATGGTGCGCGATGCCCTGGAGCGCGGCTATGACGTCGTTGTCGCGGACCACGGCTCGCCGGACACGTTCCTCAAGGAACTTGGCCGCACAGGCGCGACCGTGATTGCAACAACCGGCACCATGGGCAGCCAGCGTCGCCAGGCGATGCAGAAGGCATCCGAGCTTGAAAGCATCGTGGCGTGGCTCGAGCCGGAGAAGCAGTCCTACATCCCTGAGCTCTGGAAGACCGGAGTGCCGATACTTGAGGGCAATGCGGATATTGTCGTCCCATCGCGGCCGACACTTTCAGGATACCCTCTTGTA
Organism: Candidatus Woesearchaeota archaeon; assembly: GCA_018302335.1. Taxonomy (GTDB): domain Archaea; phylum Nanobdellota; class Nanobdellia; order Woesearchaeales; family JAGVZT01; genus JAGVZT01. The sequence continues at coordinate 12,106 of JAGVZT010000041.1, forward strand.
CAGAAGGGAGTGGAGTACGCTGGGAACGCGCTCTGGAAGGCGCTCACCGGCACGGACCTGGATGTGTGGTTCGGGCCGCGCACCTTCAACGCGGACCGGACCCACTATTTCACGCAATACGACGGCCGGCACGGAGACCGCTGGGAGGGCATCTTCGTCCCGCTGGTCGAAGCCATCGCCGACGGGAACCGGGTGCTCGATGTCCCTGTCGAGTACGCGCATCCCACGCAGCAGACCCTGCAGGAGTCCCTGGACCCCCGCTTCATCGCCAAGCGGCTCTCCCAGCTCTATATTATCTCTCGTGCGGTGGATGCCGCGGTGCGCGAATCTACGTAATCGCAGCCATCGGCCGGACTGCCGTCTGGTTTCCGCACTGTCTCATGCCGGATATTCTCAGCATCGCGGCCGCTCTCCCCGCCGAACGGAGGCTTTTTAAGCCGGGAGCACATCCGGAAGGCGCTGCCCCCGTAGTCTAGCCTGGACAGGATACGGGCCTCCGGAGCCTGGGACCGGGGTTCGAATCCCCGCGGGGGCGT